>QOUV01000013.1 GCA_003862155.1 Lachnospiraceae bacterium | reverse complement strand
ACAGGACAGCTGATCTATGCAATATTATACTCAAGTGATACAGAAGAATATATTTAAAATATTTTAATCTATATCACTGCAACTTTTCATGAAAGATCTGTTTTTACAGAAAAAAATTCATACTCTCCAGTGGCAACATTCATAGTTTTTCCTTTTTATTTTTTTATGACTAATTTTTTGTTAATTTTGACAAGTTGGTCGATAACTTCTTTTTGCTCTAATATTACATTGTTCTGCTCGGATAACGAATTTTTTAAAACTGATATGGTATTATTCTGATCATCTATCGTTTTCTTCTGTGTTTCAGTCTGAGTAAGAAGATAATCGGTATATTGCTTCAGAAACGGATCTTGCGTCATTCCGGTGATGTACTGATCTGCAATGGTGGAGTAGATGCTGGACCTTTTGGCATATCTCCACCATATATCTTCGATTTCGTAATGAATGGAGTTCGTAGTCCACGGTTTATAGCTGCTGGAAAAATGGAGGATAGAGGCCTTTTCAGCATCGGTTTCCTTAGCTCCATCGTTAAAGGCCAGGAGGGTGAAGAGATTGTATTTTTCCCAGTCGATATATTTTACCTTTCCAAAAAATACGTAATTTAATATGTCCTGGTCAAAGGCAGGCATCTCAAAATTCCAGTCATTCAATGCATTTACATATGTATTTAGGGAAATGTTATTTTGTTTCATCCAATCGATGTTATAGAGAAGAACGCCGGCATTGAAATAGAACGGTTCGCTGCCTGCGAGTTTTCCAAACATCTCCCTTTGCTTAGGTGAATCGAGCTGCTCTAAAGTAGTTCCGTAGCCATTTCTATCGTATGCACCAGCCAGTGCGGAACCATTTAACACCATGTTATAGAGTTCGGAGATGTCTTTATTTACGATAATATCGACATCCAGATATAGTATCCGATTTACTGTGTCGGGCAGTAGATAGGTGAGCATCAGCCTGAAATATGTTTCAATAGACCACATGTTATTGACAGGGACTTTTTCTGAGAAAACCTGTCTGTTTATTTTTAGCGGGATAATATTGATATCATAGTTTTTTAGTGATTCTTCTATAAAATCTATGTCTTTATCTGTAAGTTCGCAGTGGAGCAGGTATGCATCGATATGCACTGGGTTATTGATGCAGAGTGATGTCAGCATGACTATGGTATAATTTACGTATTTTCTGTTTAATGCTGTGGCGATGTTCATACTGATTAACTCCTCGTTATTTTTTTGAAGGCTGTGTTCGCATCAGATAAATAGCTGTCATTTATATAATCGGAGACGTAGAAGATTTTAATAATGGGGATTTCAGCTATATTAGTGGCAAACATCATAAAAATCTTGTTTTTCATATGAGTTTCCTTAATTAAATGTTGGCTTTGTACTAATTCATGCAGTAGTCTATGAAAATTATTATCATACTTTTCAGGCATAAATGCAATTTTTTTATGCAGTTGGACTGAACGAAGTGAATAGAGTATAATGTCTATGTTGTCTCTATTTCTGTTATGTAAATCTACTAGATGGTATGAATATGAACGAAAATAAAGAAGAAAAAATTAAATTTTCGATAATAGTTCCTGCTCATAGTGAAAATGAAATATTGCGGCGTTGCTTAAATAGTCTGGTTAGTCAGGACTATGAAAATATTGAGATACTTGTAGTCGTAAATGCAGCGACACAGGGAACTAAAGATGTCGCTTTTAAAGCATCAAAAGAATACTCAAATATTAAAGTATTTTATACTGACGAACCCGGTCTTTCTAATGCGCGAAACATAGGACTTGACAATGCCAAAGGAGATATTATCGGATTCTGTGATGCAGATGACTGGTACCAGCCGGGCATAGTAAAAAACGTGGCAGATGTATTCGAAAACGAGCATTGTGATATTGCTATCTGTGGATTTAATACAGTCGGAGATAAGGGGGAAATAATAGAGACAAGATTAGCAGGGCAGGATTTCATTCTGTCTGATGAAGAATACCTGATCGGAATACTGACGAATTTTAATATAATGGGATTTGCGTGGAATAAATTCATTAGTAGTAGATTGATTAAAGATATTCGTTTTAACAAGAAACTTAAACTGATGGAAGACGCTGAGTTTAACATACATGTCATAAAGAACTCAGAAATTTTTAATAATGATTTGAAGATCAATTATATAAATACGATTGGAAATGCATATTATCAAAATCCCAATAGTGCAACACACAATGTATTAGATCATTCGGATCATGGCAAGCTTGGATATATCGCAGATTTAGATACGATAGAAAACGAGTTTACTCTTTCTGAAAAAGAGAAAGACGCTTTAAATGTTGCAAAGATAAGAGATACTTTTGGAATCCTGGTATTATATTATAAATATGGGATGCTCCATGAACCTCAATTTAAGGACATCATAGATAATTCAAGGCAGAATTTTTTAAAAAGTGCTCATTCTATGTACGCCTTTAGCGGTGCTGATGATGACGAAAAGCAGAGTACCTTTATTTTAGCGAATGCAATTATTGAAGCAGAAGCTGAAAAGAAGAACAAAGGGAAGGATGACAAGCCAAAATTTTCTATTATTGTCCCCGCTCATAATGAAGATGAGATGCTGTTGCAATCTATTAACAGTATTGAGAATCAGGATTATGAAAATCTGGAAATTATTGTTGTGGTTAATGCGGCAACGCAGGGAACTAAGGATGCTGCTAAAAAAGCATCGGAAGAATTTCATAATATTAAAATTTTTAATATCGATGAGCCGGGGGTATCAAATGCGAGAAATACAGGTCTTGAAAACGCCACAGGTGACATAATTGGCTTCTGTGATGCTGATGATTGGTATGAACCAGGCATTATCAATAAGGTGTCACAAGTATTTCAGAATGAAAAAAGTGATATTGTAATTTGCGGTTATAGTTTTGCAGGCGCTGAGGGTGAAAAAAAAGATATGCAGGAAGGACAAGATATCGAACTTTCCGAGGAAGACTATTTCACAAGAGTATTGACTGACAATAATATCGCTGGAGTTGTATGGAACAAGTTTTTTAATAGCAATTTAGTAGAAAATATTATGTTTGACGATAAACTTAAGGTAGGGGAAGACATAGAATTTTGCCTTCATATTGTCAAGAATAATAAAAAGCTGAAAATCAATTATATTAATCAGATTGGATATGCCTATTACCAAAATCCTAATAGTATATCTCATAATATGTTGGAAAATTCCGAACATGGCAGACTTGGAGGCTTGATTTCTTTAGATACTATAGAAAATGAATGTGAACTCTCCGAAAAAGAAAAAATTGCCATGGGAGTAGTGAGAGTAAGAGTGACTTTAGGGCCTCTGCTGAAATGTTTAAACAATGAAATGTATAATGAACAGAAGTATAAAGCAGTCATTGAAAATGCCAGGGAGGAATTCTTAAAAAACGCTAAGTATGTCTATATGTCTGGTTATTTTAGTGATGATGAAAAGATGAATATTTTTATATTAGCAAATAAACTCAGTACTGAATGGAAATAAACACGAGAACACAGATACTGGCATTTGCTTTAATAATACATTTTTACTAATACGAGGAGACCTTTATGACTGAATGGAAAAATGAACAGGAAGCCAGAGAGCAGATAAAAGCCCTTGTCGGAGATTATTATCATCAGTTTAAGAGACAAGAGACAGATCACAGTGATTTTAAACCGGGTGACCGCATCTCATATGCTTCAAGAGTTTATGATGAGAAGGAGATGCAGAGCCTGACAGACGCTATGCTCGATTTCTGGCTTACGACTGGAAGGTTTGCAAATGAATTTGAGAGGGATTTTGCAAAGTGGATCGGTGTAAAGTATGCATCCCTTGTAAACTCTGGATCTTCGGCTAATCTGATTGCTTTCAGCGCATTGACTGCACCGGAACTCGGTGACAGACAGATAAAACGTGGCGATGAAGTGATTACAGTAGCTTGTGGCTTTCCAACGACCATTAATCCGATACTGCAGTATGGTGCTGTTCCAGTATTTGTGGATGTAACTGTCCCTCAGTACAATATCGATGTATCTAAGCTCGAGGCAGCTTATACTCCGGGAAAGACAAAGGCGGTAATGATCGCACATACTCTTGGTAATCCATTTGATTTGGCAGCTGTTAAATCATTCTGTGATGAGCATAATCTCTGGCTTGTAGAGGATAATTGTGATGCTCTCGGATCACAATATACGATTGATGGCGTTACAAAGTATACAGGAACCTGGGGAGATATTGGAACCAGTTCTTTCTATCCGCCACATCATATGACAATGGGAGAAGGAGGATGTGTCTACACTGATAACCCAATTTTGAACAGGCTTATTCTTTCTTATCGTGACTGGGGACGTGACTGTTATTGTCCGTCAGGAAGAGATAATACCTGTGGGCATAGATTCGATGGTGACTATGGCGAACTGCCACATGGCTACGATCATAAATATGTTTATAGTCACTTTGGCTACAATCTGAAAGTCACTGATCTTCAGGCGGCTATTGGAGTGGAGCAGTTAAAGAAGTTCCCTTCATTTATAGAAAGAAGACGTCATAACTGGGACAGACTCCATAAAGCGCTTGAAGGAATTTCAGAAAAAATTATACTTCCTGAACCAGCCGAGGGCTCAAGGCCATCCTGGTTTGGATTTCTTATCTCTGTAAGACCTGAATCAGGTTTAAGCAGGAATGATGTAACTAGATATATAGAAGACCATAATATTCAGACCAGATTACTTTTCTCTGGAAATATGACAAAACACCCTTGCTTTGATCAGATCAGAGGAACAGATGCTTATCGTATAGCTGGTGAGCTGACAAATACAGACTTTATAGTTAATAATACTTTCTGGGTTGGAGTGTACCCTGGAATGACAGATGCTATGATAGATTATATGGCGCAGATTATTACGGAAGCAGTAAATCGTTGATTAGATTTTTAATGAGAGCAGCAAATTTTAACTAATGAAAAAATGTAATACAGTTGAGGAACTTCAGGAGGCAGCACTAAAAATCAGGCAAAATCTTCTGAAACTCTGTCATAAAGAAAATATTCATATCGGTGGAGACCTTTCCATTACTGATGTCATGACTGTCCTCTGGCAGTATCAGATGAATTATTATCCGAATGACATTCACAATGAAAATAGAGACAGATTTATTCTTTCAAAAGGCCACGCCTCAGCAGTTACAAGCTTCAACCAGGCTGCTATCGGATGCTTTTCATCAGATGATGTGATAAATGAATACGCCACCGATGGCGGAAGATTTTCGATGCATTCCTGCAATCTGGTAAATCCTTATGTCGAAGTTTCAACTGGATCATTGGGACATGGATTTCCTATAGCCTGTGGAATCGCTCAGGCACTTCGCCTTAAGAACAATACGACGAGTCGTGTTTATGTTGTCATGGGAGATGGAGAGCAGTGTGAAGGCTCCATTTGGGAGGCTGCAACAAACGCAGCAAAACAAAGACTTGGGAATCTGGTTTCCATGGTCGACAACAATGGCCTCGAGGCAGACGGAGCTTTAAAAGATGTTGCAGGAATTTCATCACTTGCAGATAGATACAGGGTCTGTGGGTGGAATGTTGTCGAGCTGAATGGAAATGATATCGTAGAAATAAAGAATGCATTTGATAATCTCCCAGCTGCAACAAGCAGTATCCCAACAGTTTTTATCTGTCATACGACAAAGGGAAAAGGAGTCTCCTTTATGGAGAATCAGGCTCGCTGGCATGCGGGAAAGCTGGATGATGAACAGTATAAAAAAGCTGTTGAGTCTTTGCAGAATGAATATGGAGTCGAAAGCATTAAAAAATGATAAATATAGATCGTACTTCTAAAAACCTTCTCCGAGATGTGGTGGGGGATATTACTACGTCTATAGGAGAAGAAAATGATAAGGTCGCCGTGGTCAATGCTGATCTGATGGGAACCTGCAGGATGCGTTCGTTTAATAAGAAGTTTCCAGACAGATGCTTCAATGTAGGAATCGCAGAGCAGCAGATGGTAAGCTTCGCTGCGGGCCTGGCACATGAAGGATTTATCCCATTCGCATTTACAATGGCTCCATTTATCTCAATGAGAGCATGTGAGTCTGTCAGAGATGATGTTGCTTATGCAAATGCTAATGTCCGCCTGATGGGAACCTATGCTGGTGTTTCAGGTGGAATATCCGGAGCAACACATTGGAGTGTTGAGGATGTCGGCATCATGACAAGTATTCCAAATATAACGGTTATTGAAATATCGGATCCGACCGAGGCAGATCAGCTGCTTCGCCAAAGTCTTGATCAGAACGGTCCTTTTTATTTTAGATACGGGATTATCCCTGTTCCGTCAATTTATAAGAAGAATTATCATTTTGAAATTGGCAGAGCAGAAGTGTTGAATAAAGGAAATGATGGAGCGTTTATCGTTTCCGGAGTAACGGTGCCATATGCCATAGAAGCATCAAATCGGATTGAAGAGAAAACTGGCAGGCATATAATGGTAATCGATATGCATACGATAAAGCCAATTGACCGTGATGCTGTAATGTTGGCAGCGGAAACAGGAAATATCGTGTGTGCCGAGGATCATAATATTTACGGTGGACTTGGCAGTCAGGTTGCAATGGTGCTTGCTGAGGAGGGTCTCGCAGTGCATTTTAAAAATATAGGTGTTCCGGATAGATTTGTAGCAATGGCTCATGCACCTTACCTTTATCATGAGTTTGGCTATGATGCCGAAGGACTGGAAGCTGCAATGATGTCAATGATTTCAGAGGATAAATGAATATGAAAAGAGCCATTATAACAGGACCTACAGGAGAGATAGGAACTGCGCTGACAAAAGAAATGGTTTCACATGGTATAGAGGTTCTATTAATAACAAATCCTAACTCCAGACGGAATGCCACAATAATTGATGATCCGCTTGTATCAACGCTTCCGTGTTCACTCGAAGATTATGCTTCGCTTCAGAATACATCGAAGAAAAAATATGATGTTTTCTATCATCTTGCCTGGTCGGGGGCAATGGGGTCCGGGAGAAATGATATTCACCTTCAGGAGAAAAATTTGAGAGGCGCCATAGATGCAGTTGAACTGGCCAAAAAATTTGGATGCAGCAGATTTGTCGGAGTTGGATCTCAAGCAGAGTATGGCAGGGTTGAAGGAAAGTTGACACCAGATACACCGGTTCATCCTGAAAATGGTTACGGTTATGCTAAATTGTGCGCAGGTGAAATGACAAAGGATTTGGCTCACCAAAATGAAATGGAACATTGTTGGATTAGAGTATTAAGTGTATATGGTCCGAATGATAATCCGAACAGCATGGTAATGTCTACCATTACTAAACTTCAGAATGGTGAAGTACCTGAGTTTACGCCTGGCGAACAGAAATGGGATTATCTTTACAGTAGTGATGCAGCCAGTGCATTAAGAATTGTTGGAGAGCATGGAAAAGATGGTGAAATTTATATTCTTGGAAGCGGAGAAGTTCATCCACTAAAGGAATATATTGAGACAATAAGAGATGTTGTCGCACCACAAAGTGAGCTTGGTATTGGAAAAATTCCATATGCTCCTAAACAGGTAATGTTTTTGTGTGCGGATACGACAGAGTTAAACAAATTAGGATGGAAAGCTAAAGTTTCGTTTAGAGAAGGGATTGAGAATATTATCATGAACATTAATAGAAAAGAAATTGTGTGGGGGGGATAATTAAATGCGATTATAAAAAGGCTGCAGCATATTATTTTATAAATACAATGGAGGATTGCTATGCAGCGTAATCCTCTTGATAATAAAATAATATATAAAGATTGTGAAACAATTTATTTAAATACTGATAAAATTGATAGGCTGAAGAACAAAAATATATTTATCACTGGTGCTGCAGGGATGCTAGCGTCTTATTTTACGTATTATCTGTGTTTTCTTAATGAAAAATACCAAATGGGTATTAATATCTACGCTGGTATAAGAAAACAAGAAAAAGCAATAAAGATATTTGGCAATATTTGTAATAGAGAATATTTTCATATTGTTAATGATAACGTTATTAATCCGGTTAACTCGGATGTTAAATATGATTTCATTGTTCATGCAGCAAGCCTGGCCAGTCCGCAGTATTATGGCAGCAACCCTGTTGAAGTAATAACGCCGAACATATTAGGTACATACCAACTCCTTGAATACGCAAGAGAAAATCATATAGAGGGAATGCTTTTCTTTAGTTCTGGTTCTATTTATGGAGATGGGGACAATCTTACTGTAACGGATGAAAATTCACTTGGACATCTTGATTATCTCAAGTTTGGCAATATGTATGGTGAAAGCAAACAATGTGGAGAGATGTTATGCAAAGCATTTAGTCATGAATATGGTGTTCATGTTAATTGTGCCAGAATCTATCATACATATGCGCCAACAATGGATATTAAAAACGATACCAGAGTTTTCTCAGAATTTGTAAAGAATATGGTATATGGCGAAGATATAGTTATGAAAAGTGACGGTACTTCAAAACGAGCTTTTTGCTATATTACAGATGCTGTAGAAGCATTCATAAAAATTCTTCTCAGTGAAGAAAATGGTGAATGTTATAATATGGGAAACCCAAATGAATTTATTTCGATTCGACAATTGGCAGAGACATTTTGTAGTTTGTCAGATGATGATTGCAAGGTTATCATTCAGAGGCGCGAAGATAAAGGTTACTCGGCAGCAACAGCAGTAAGTCAAAATTTTAGTGTGCAGAAGTTAAAAAAACTGGGGTGGATACCAAAGGTTGGTGTAAAAGAAGGATTTAGACGCTGCATTCAATATCAAAAGAGTCTTTTATAATTAAAGTACTGAGTATAATAAGGAGCAAAAATGTCAGAACTTCTTGATTTTTATAAAAATAAGACAGTGTTAGTGACTGGTCACACTGGTTTTAAGGGAACTTGGCTTACAAGAATACTTCTTACATCTGGTGCAAGGGTAATAGGTTATTCCTTGAAGCCACCAACGAATCCTTCTTTATTTAAAATGGCTGGGTTTGAGGACTATGAAAAAAAAGACCAGCTTATGAATGTAATAGCTGATATTCGTGATCTTTCTAAGTTAAAAGAATCATTTGACAAGTATAAGCCAGAGATAGTTTTTCACCTGGCAGCACAGCCAATCGTTCGTGATTCATATAAAAATCCTGTCTACACTTACGAAACAAATGTCATGGGTACCGTAAACGTTCTCGAGTGTATTCGGCTGACAGATAGTGTTCGATCTTCTGTCATTATTACTACAGACAAAGTTTACAAAAACAATGAGTGGATATGGGGATATAGAGAAGACGAGCCTCTGGATGGTTTTGATCCGTATTCAAATTCCAAATCTTGTGCGGAGCTTTCGGTTCATTCCTATAAAAATTCGTTTTTTAATGAGATGGACGGAAGCGATGGTAAGAGATATTGTGCAGTAAGTACAGCAAGAGCTGGAAATGTAATCGGAGGCGGTGACTTCGCTAATGACAGAATCATACCGGATTGTGTAAGGGCGATGGAAAATGCAGTAAAATCCAGGAAAACTGAAGGAGTGATTGCTGTAAGAAACCCATATTCTACACGTCCATATCAGCATGTTCTTGAGCCACTTGCAATGTATTTGACAATTGCATATAAGCAGTGGGATGATCTGTCAAAATCAAGTTATTACAATGTCGGCCCGGATGATGTGGATTGTGTTACAACAGGCAACCTGGTCGATTTGTTCTGCAAGTGCTGGAATGACTTCGGCACTAATCTTGCGAAAGCCAAATGGGAAAGCCATGCTGATCCGAATGGACCGCATGAGGCAAATTTTCTGAAACTTGACAGTACTAAGATCAAGACAATGCTTGGCTACAAGCCGAGGTGGCACATTGCTGAATGTATGCAGAAGACGGTAGAATTCAGTAAATTATTTATTGAATCACCAGAGTCACTGCCAGGAGAAATGGATAAAGAAATAAAAGAATTTTTTCGCCGATTGTAAAATGAAGTTGGACATCTGAATAAATAATAAGATCCATGGCAGGATCTTTGGTAGAATGTTAATTACCACAAAAAAACTTTCTACAGGAGAATCGTCAAAACAAAATAGCAGTAAAATGAGGTATGACGGATATCATTTGTAAAAAAATCATCTGTTTCATCAGTATCTCTTAACAGCTTAATCAATGGAGCTTGAAATACTCCTTTGGTTGTGTTATATTTTGTTCAGATTAATTTGATTCAAATGAATTTGAATAAAACCGTTCTGAATAAAACTTCAGGAGATGACGTTATGTTTATCGGTAGAGAGCGTGAGCTGAGTAGTCTTGATGAGCTTTACAGTCAGCCTGGTTTTGGGATGACTGTGATCTATGGACGCAGAAGAATAGGAAAGTCTACTCTGATAAATGAGTTCATAAAGGATAAAAAAGCTGTATTTTATACTGCAACGAAGGTTGGCAGGGAAAGAAATCTCGAACTGCTTTCACAGCAGGTTATTTCAACACTTGAGCCGTCTCTTGTTGGGGTTACTTTTCCATCGCTTGAAGCTGTTTTTGATTTTATCTCAAACAGGCTGAGTGATGAGAAACTGATCCTTGTTATTGATGAGCTGCCTTTCTGGGCGCAGGATGACAGGGCGCTGCTTTCTGTGATGCAGAAATATATCGATACGATTTGGTCTGATAAGAACCTGATGATCATTCTTTGCGGTTCGTCCTTAAGCTTTATGGAAAATAAGGTTTTAAGCGAAAAGAGTCCGCTTTTTGGAAGGAGAAATTCGCAGATAAGACTGGAGGCTTTTGATTATTTAGACGCGGCGAAGTTCGTCCCTGCATACTCCTCTGAAGACAAAGCTGTGGTCTATGGTATTACCGGTGGTGTCGCAAAGTACCTGGCACTTATTAATCCAAAATGCAGCGTTGATACTAATATTAAGCGTTTATTTTTCCATACCGATGGCTATCTCTATGACGAGACCAGGAATCTGCTGACACAGGAATTTTCAGATGTCACTATGGTAAACAATGTTATCGAGCAGATTGCGTCCGGTGTAAACACTGTAAATGAGATATCTCAAAAAATCGGGCAGAATCCTACGACTGTTCTCTATACCATAGATAAGCTGATACAGGTCGGCCTTGTAGAAAAAAGAAAATGTATCACCGAAGAAAAAAATAAAAAGAAAACAAAGTATATCCTTAAGGATTCGATGTTCAGATTCTGGTATGCGTTTATCCCAAAGGCTACAAGTGTGATAGAGATGGGGCAGGGTGATCGCTACTATGACAAGGTGGTAAAGCCCCAGCTGCATGATTTTATGGGAAATGTTTTTGAAGACATGTGCCGATATTATACTCTGATGAATGGAATAACCGGGGCATTTGGAAGCATGCTTACAAGTGTTGGTGTCTGGTGGGGCACTGAGAACTTCAAAAAAGGTCCAGAAAATATCCATCAGTCAGCTGATATAGATGTGGTCGGAATTTCTGATGTAGATAAAACTGCGGTTATTGGTGAATGCAAGTTTAAAAATGATAGAATTGATAAGAATGTCTACGATACTCTTGTTAGACGATCATCTGTCATTAGCGGAAAATACCGTATCATAAGATACCTGTTCTTTTCCCTGAGTGGTTATACTGATTGGTTTGATACAATTAATGACGACAGCATTGTTCTTTTGACGCTGGATGATTTATACAAGAGTTTTTGATAAGTATCTGCTGAATCTTCTTTGTGATAGAATATAGTATATAACTATCGGATGGGCGGGGAATCATTTATGATGAAAATAAATATCGCTATGATCACGAAAAATGAATCACGCTGCATTGAGAAGTGCCTTAGGGCTGCTGCTCCATATGTGGACGAGATTATTGTAGTGGATACTGGCTCGACTGATGATACCTGTGAGATTGCAGTATCCATCTCTGATAAGATTCATTTGTATCATTTTGACTGGATAAATAACTTCTCCGCTGCCAGAAATTTCTCGCTTGAGATGTCTGAAAAGCATGGTGCAGACTATTCGCTGGTGCTCGATGCTGATGAGTATCTGAGAAAGCCTATGCAGGATATTCATGATTTTCTTGAAGCTTCCTGTGCGAAGTGCGGAGATGCCTGGGCTGGATATCTGTTCAGATACAGTCAGTTCTATGGTGATAATGATCAGATAGATATAGAGGAAAGTAGGATTACACGGCTGATTCCCCGGGGTACCAGGTATACAGGAATAATTCATGAACAGCCAGACTTTAAAGGACCACATATCAGTACTCCTTTTATAGCAGATCATGATGGCTATCTGGATAGGAGCAAGGGCGAGAGAAACCTCGGATACCTGCAAAAAGAGTACGAGAAAAATCCACTTGACCCATATATCTGCTATCAGATGGGGGTTGCTTTAAAGAGTATGAAGAGGACGACTGAGGCAGGCGGTTATTTTTCAAAGTTCTTTGATCTGATTGCCGGAAATGATAACGCTTTTAAGGCTGATTTTGTAAAAGATGGAGTGGTCAGATATTTATATACTCTCACAGATATAAATACCAGTGAATCACTGGAAAAAGCGTTTTCAATCGTATCTGAAACAGAAAAGTACTTTTTAGAAAACTCGGATTTTTATTTCTTCAGAGGGATTTTTTTCATGAAGCTTGTGCTTTCTGATACGGCGAAGTATATAGAGTATTTGCCTGAAATCGAGAAGAGCTATCTGAGGTGCATCGAGATCGGGGAGCGCGATGACCAGATGACTGTCACGGGGACTGGCTCATTCAAGGCCTGGCACAATCTGGGACTCTACTACAGCCTCTTCGGAGATAAGGAGAAGGCTGCAAAATGTCAGGAAGAAGAGATGAAAACAAAACAGAGGCGGTAGACCAAAGCTGGTCTGCCGCCTCATAGTTTTTGCGGAGGTTGTCTTTATCCTGCCTGGGGCGTATAATTATTGAAAGAGGCGTGAAATTACTGAGTCGATGGAGGTGCGCATGAAAAAACGTGTACTGCCGGTGGGCATACAGAGTTTTAAAGATATTCGAGAGAAAAACTTTGTGTATGTGGATAAAACTGAATATGTATGGAAGCTCAGTACAGATGTAAAAAGCTATTTTTTGTCACGGCCGAGACGGTTTGGAAAAAGTCTGTTTATCTCTACGCTCGAGAGCTATTTTTCAGGTGAAAAAGAACTTTTTAAAGGCCTTTATATAGAGAAAAAGGAGCCTGAGCGGGGAGAGAATGCCTGGGCGAAGTATCCGGTCATTACTTTTTATCTGTCTGGTGGACAATACAATGAGCCGGACGGGCTTAATAACAGATTAATCTCTACATTGACAGATGTTGAAAATAAGTATGACTTAGAACATGCTGATGGGGATGTTTCGGTTCGCTTTGAGGAAGTCATAAAACGATTATATAAGAAAACTGGTCGACAGGTGGTTGTGCTTGTTGATGAGTATGACAAGCCTCTGCTGTCTACGATGATTTCTAGTCCAGAGCAGGAAGAAAAAAACAGAGAGCTATACAAGGGATTTTTCTCTATTCTTAAGGATATGGATGAGTATCTGAGGTTCGTATTTTTCACGGGAGTGACTAAATTCACCAAGGTATCGATTTTTTCTGATCTCAATCAACTTGTCGATATATCAATGAATAACGAGTTTTCTGGTATCTGTGGAATTACGGAAGATGAGCTTCTTACCAATTTTGAGCCAGAGATAGATAGCCTTTCTGATGAACAGGGGATTTCACGTAAAGAATGCCTCGCTAAGCTTGAAAAAATGTACGACGGCTACCATTTTTCAAAGAATGGTGTCGGAGTGTACAATCCGTTCAGCCTGCTCAGTGCCTTTATGAATAAAGATTTCAACAGCTACTGGTTTGGAACTGGTACGCCTGATATCCTTATTAAAAAACTGCAGAAATCTAGTATGACGCTTCCGCAGATTACTGATGGTGTAGAAGCGACAGAAGATGAGCTTTTGAACTACAGGGTTGAGGACCAAAACCCTATCCCACTCTATTATCAGACAGGTTATCTGACCATTTGCGGATATGACAGCGATTTCAGGCTGTATTCTCTTAAGCTCCCAAATGATGAGGTAAGATATGGCTTTTTGAACTCACTTATTCCGTCGGTTCTTGGATCTGGAAATCAAGAAAATCCTGTTTCTCTCAGATATATGCTGATGGATTTGAAAAATGGCAATCCTGAGTCTTTCATAAATCGTCTGACCTCTCTTTTTGCAGCAATTCCATATCCTGAGGGAAAGGCTCCGGAGTATGAAGGTGAGTGGTCAAGACAGCTTTTCCTTATTCTTTCGCTTATGGGTGCGTACACCAGCTGTGAAGTACACATGGCTGCAGGTCGGGCTGACTGCGTTGTCAAAACTCCGGATTATATCTATGTCTTCGAATTCAAGCTCGATAAGCCGATAGAAGATGCAATGCAGCAAATAGATGACAAGGGTTATGCTATCCCATATTCTGCTGACGACCGCAAGCTTTATAAAATCGGAGTAGTATTCTCGACAGAGAAGAGGAATGTGTCGGATTATAAGATATCATAAGCGAAGTTGTTTTTTTCTTGTAACCAGATAGGTGGTTATTTTTCTGGAGCTGTGGGGCGGGTCATTAAGTCATGCTTTTTGACCCCTTATATCATATTAAGTTGGAGGAAAATTATTGATATGGCATATAGAAATTTACGTTTAGGAATTATTGGTTCTGGCCGCATTGCGGACAGATTTGTAAAGACTTCAGTCGATGGTGTGAGTGTCGGGACGGTTTATAATCCGCACGCCGGGAGTGCAGGTGAATTCTGCAAAGCTCATGGTATTGAGAATCCGGAGGATGATCTGGAGCAGTTTTTCGATAAGTGCGATGCGGTCTATATCGCATCTCCTCACGAGACCCACAGCGCTTATATCAGGAAGGCCCTTGAAGCCGGGAAAAAT
Source organism: Lachnospiraceae bacterium (assembly GCA_003862155.1). GTDB lineage: Bacteria > Bacillota > Clostridia > Lachnospirales > Lachnospiraceae > Weimeria > Weimeria bifida. Next base: position 47,451 of record QOUV01000013.1, on the reverse strand, counting down.
GTGCTCTGCGAGAAGCCTCTGGCTCTTTCTGGGAAAGAGGCAGAAGAGCTTTTTGCGCTGGCTGACAGCAGGGGGCTTATCCTTATGGAAGCCTTAAAGACAGCGTACTGCCCGGGATTTGCCGGAATTTGCAGGCTCCTTAAGGCTGGTGCCATTGGAAAAGTTACTGAAGTCGAGGCCGCTTTTACGAAACTACAGCCGACCAACTCGAGGGAATATTGGAACAGGCAGACGGCTGGCGCTTTTACAGAGGTTGGCACTTATCCGATGCTTGTGATCTTTACTGTGCTGGGAACTGATTTCAGGGACGTAAGATTTGACTCGACACCTGTGTCGAATGGTGTGGATGGATTTACTAACGCGTATTTTGATTATAAAGGAGAGAGAGCAGAGAATGGTCTTGGAATTTTAAGGACCGCGGGATCATTTGCGAGAGCGAAAACGGGTCTTTCTGTAAAGAGCGATGGCTCGCTTACGATTAGTGGAGCGATGGGGTATATTTATGTGCCGGCACCGTGGTGGCTTACGAAGCAGGTTGAAGTTCATCATGAGAATCCTGACAAGATCGAGAAATACGATTTTGAATTCGAGGGCTCGGGAATGCAGTATGAGATAAATGTGTTTAAGGATGCCTGCAACGGAGATCAGGACTCCATCAGCCGCATTTTATTTAACAAAGATATCTCTGTCGCTATGGCTTCTGTTATGGGGAAGTTTTTATCTGAGCGCACCTTATCTCCTGTCAGAATTTCCAAAGAAAAAGTCAGGATCTGGGGCTACAGAGGATGCTGTTTCAGATTCCCTGAAAACACGCTGCCGGCTTTTGAGGCGTGCGCCAGAATCCCGGGGATCACTGGATGCGAGATGGATGTTCAGCTTACAAAAGACGGTGAAGTAGTTGTTTTCCACGATGAGAACGTTAAGCGTGTCACAGACGGTGGTGACAGACTCTTAAATTCATTTACGCTGAAGGAACTTAAGCAGCTTAAAATATCCAACAGGCGGAAGTTCGATTATATCGTCCCGCCGCTTGATGGAGATCAAAAGAGACAGGCCGTGGTCGAGAAGATCTTCTCTGAGATTGAAAGCAGATATGCAGACCAGAGCTATTTTACAATCCCGACATTCGATGAATTCCTGACGGCGATGGAGCCGTTCTGTAAGAACAATGGGTTCATGATAAATGTCGAGCTTAAGACCAGCGTGATCCGCTACGAGGGGATTGAGCAGAAGACTCTCGACCTCGTAAGAAAACACGGCCTCGAGAAGTATATTGTTTACTCATCGTTTTTAGCTGATTCGATAGAGCTTATGAAAAAGCTCGACCCTTCATGCAGCACGGGTATGCTCGCCGGAACGGTCGACTACTGCCTGTATCGCACGGATGGAACGCCGATCAAAGCGGATGCGATTCACCCGTGGATCGGAGGCCTCTCTTCTCCGCTTCCTGAGGGAAAAGAGGACATTCCTGTCAGAGCCTGGAACATGGAGGAGCCATTCTACACTAATGACCCGAGAAAAGTGCTCTCCTATGACCAGCGTATCTACGGTGAGTCAGGTGTTACGGATCTTATCACTAATATTCCGGAGAGGTATCTGGTTTAAAATATGTCTGAAGGCTGCCAATCACAAGCGACGCGAAAGGGGATTGGTACGATAAGCGATATGGAAAATAAAATCAAGCTCAATTATCAAAAACTTTGCGAGGCTGAGATCTCTAAGGCGACGGCTGACGGCAGAGTACCTGATGTGCTTCTGCACAGCTGCTGTGCGCCCTGCAGTTCGTACTGCATCGAATATCTGTCGCAGTTTTTTAATGTGACGGTGTTTTACTATAATCCGAATATTTATCCGGACAGTGAATATTTTCACAGGGTGAAGGAACAGCAGGAGTTTATAAGGCGATTTCCGGCGAAGCATCCGGTAGGGTTTATTGAGGGGGACTTCGAGACGCAGGAATTTTACAGAGCGGCGAAAGGTCTTGAAAATGAGCCCGAGAGAGGTGCTCGCTGCACGGAGTGCTTTAAGCTTAGGCTCGGGACGACGGCTCAGGTGGCTTTTGAAAAGGGCTTCGATTATTTTACTTCGACTCTTACGATTTCGCCGATGAAGGATGCGGCGCTTTTGAATGAGATCGGCGGAGCGATGGGGGAAAAGTACGGAGTCAGGTGGCTGCCGTCCGACTTCAAAAAGAAAAACGGTTATCTGCGCAGCTGCGAGCTGAGCCGCGAATACGGAATCTACAGGCAGGACTACTGTGGCTGCGTTTTTTCGTATAACGAGAGGAAGAGACAGAAGGAGGCAAGGGGTGTCAGGTGATGAGCCTGGCATTTCTTTTTGAGATATGCAATATACTCTCCTCGTTGATTTTCCGGACTCAGATTGGTACAATAAACACTATGGAAACTAAGAGACAGCCTGACTGTCAGGAATTTTTACAAGGATAAAAGAAAAAGACAAAAGAAGACATAACACTGAAGGAGGAATTACAATGGCACAGCTCTGGGGCGGAAGATTTACGAAGGATACGGACAAGCTTGTTTACGCTTTTAACGCGTCCATTGGTTTTGACCAGAGATTTTTTCATGAGGATGTTGCGGGCTCGAGAGCCCATGTGAAAATGCTCGCGAAGCAGGGCATTATTTCAAAAGAGGACAGGGACGTGATCCTCGGCGGGCTCGATTCGATCGAGGCCGACGTCGACAACGGCCGGCTCAAGATCACAGATGAGTATGAGGACATCCACAGTTTTGTCGAGGCGAATCTTATTAACCGCGTCGGCGACGCTGGAAAAAAACTTCACACCGGCCGCAGCAGAAACGACCAGGTGGCTCTCGATATGAGGCTCTATACGAGAAAGCAGGTCCGCGAGACGGACGACCTTTTAAAGCACCTGCTCGGGACGATCCTTTCTATCATGCAAAAAAATATTGACACGGTCATGCCTGGTTTTACACATTTGCAGAAGGCCCAGCCGGTCACTCTCGCCCATCACCTCGGTGCATATTTTGAAATGTTCAGGAGGGATCGCGGGAGACTTGCCGATATTTACGACAGAATGAACTATTGCCCGCTTGGAAGCGGCGCTCTCGCCGGCACGACTTACCCGCTCGACAGACAGATGACGGCCGAGTCACTTGGATTCTACGGGCCGACCCGCAATTCGATGGACGGTGTCAGTGATCGGGACTACCTGATTGAATTTCTCTCAGCTCTTTCTATCATTATGATGCACCTTTCGAGGTTTTCCGAGGAGATCATCCTATGGAATTCAAATGAGTACCGATTCGTTGAGATTGACGACGGTTTTTCGACAGGCAGCTCTATAATGCCTCAGAAGAAAAACCCTGATATAGCAGAGCTCGTCCGCGGCAAGACCGGCCGTGTTTACGGCGCACTGATCCAGATGCTTACGACGATGAAGGGCCTGCCTCTCGCGTACAATAAAGATATGCAGGAGGACAAGGAGCTCTCGTTTGACGCGATGGATACGGCGAAGGGCTGCATTCATCTTTTTGACGGCATGCTCGCCACCCTGAAGTTCAACAAAGAGATCATGGAGAGATCGGCCCGTCACGGCTTCACGAACGCGACCGATGTGGCCGACTATCTTGTTGGCAAAGGCATCCCGTTCCGCGACGCCCACGGAATTGTCGGCAGGATCGTCCTCGACTGCATCGACAAAAAATGCGCGATCGACGACCTTTCACTTGATGAACTCAAAAAGTTCTCGCCGAAGTTCGAAGATGATGTCTACGATGCAATCTCGATAAAGACCTGCGTTGACAAGCGCCTTACGACAGGAGCACCGGGCAGGGCAGCGATGGAAGAAGAGATCAAAGCGTGCATCGACTATCTGAAGGACGCCGACAGCCTGATCGATAAGGCGTGAGGCAGTGGCTTTTTTATAGAACCTGTTGTTTAAGAAAAACTTAATCCGGTGCAATGCTTTTTCAATACTGAGAGTCTGCGAAGCAGGAAACTAAAAGCCATACTTATGAAGTCTCAATATAGGACTGGATGTTGGTGAAAAACTTAAAGCAGTGTAATGCTTTTTCAATACTGAAAGTCTGCGGAGCAGGAAACTAAAAACCAGATTTATGCTGTTTTAATATAGAGCCTGATCGTGTTTGAAATCTGCATAGGCTTGTAGAAAATTTGAGAGATACGGCAGTATGCTGAAACCATAGAACGATGCGTTTAAGATTCTTGATCAGCGGAAGCGCTATCCTGAAAATGAAAATAAGCGCTTTAAGTTTTCTGACGAGTTCATTTGTTATCTTGAAAAGCAGGGAGAACGCACTGTAGAGGGCGGCACATAGACGAGCGCACGCGAACAGAAAAATCCTACGGAGCGAGACCGACCATCTGCGGCGCTGCTTCGGGCATAACAACGCCTTCACCACATTGATGGATGAATTTGTCAGAAAATTCAAAAAGTGGGACAAAAAGAACCGTCCCTACTGTCCCAATAATGTTTTGACGCGGGGGCCTGCAGGTAGTATAATATTAGATTGCAAAAATATTTTTATTAAGGAGAAATTTCACAATGAAATACGGTGTAAATGAGCTCAGAAGAATGTATCTTGATTTCTTCGAGAGTAAGGGTCACCTGAAAATGAAGAGCTTTTCGCTCGTGCCACATAACGACGATTCGCTGCTGCTTATAAACGCAGGAATGGCGCCGCTTAAGCCTTATTTTACAGGGCAGGAGATCCCGCCGAGACGCAGGGTTACGACCTGTCAGAAGTGTGTACGAACAGGAGATATCGAGAATGTCGGAAAGACAGCGAGACATCTTACATTTTTCGAGATGCTTGGAAATTTCTCCTTCGGAGATTATTTCAAGAGAGAAGCCATTCACTGGTCATGGGAATTTTTGACAGAGATATTAAAGCTTGATCCACAGAGACTCTATGTGACAATTTTTGAAAATGACGATGAGGCTTTCAATATCTGGAACAAGGAGATCGGAGTTCCGGCTGAGAAGATCTACAGGATTGGACGTGACGCAGACGGATCCAGCGACAATTTCTGGGAGCACGGCGCCGGACCTTGCGGACCTTGCACCGAGATCTATTACGACAGAGGACCGCAGCATGGAAACGGTCCTGAGGACGTAATGGGCGGAGAAGGCGACCGTTTCATGGAAGTCTGGAACAATGTCTTCACGCAGTTCTATAACGATGGCAAGGGAAATTATTCTGAACTGAAGCAGAAGAACATTGATACCGGAATGGGCCTCGAGAGACTTGCAGTTGTAATGCAGGATGTAGACTCGGTCTTTGATGTCGATACGATGAAAGCCATAAGAGACGCAGTCTGTGCACTCTCAGGAAAGACATACGAGACAGATGATAAGGACGATGTATCGATTCGACTTATCATAGACCATATCCGTTCGACCACATTTATGATAAGCGATGGTATCCTTCCTTCAAATGAGGGCAGAGGCTATGTTTTAAGACGTCTTATAAGACGTGCTGCCCGCCACGGCAGAATGCTTGGAATCAAGGGCGAATTCATGGGCAAACTCGCTGATGTCGTTATCAGAGAAAGCCACGATGGTTACCCTGAGCTTCTCGAGAAGCAGGAATTCATCAGGAGAGTTCTGACAGAAGAGGAGAGAAAGTTCAATGCCACTATCGATCAGGGACTTGAGATCTTATCAGAGCTTGAGGATGATCTGGCGAAGAAGGGTGAGAAGGTCCTGAATGGAAAAGATGCATTCAGGCTCTATGATACATATGGATTCCCTGTTGATCTGACAAATGAGATCCTCGAAGAGAGGGGATTTTCAGTAGACATGGATGGCTTTAAGGCTTCTATGGAGGAGCAGAAGGAGAAGGCCCGTGCTGCCAGAAAGACATCAAACTACATGGGTAAGGCGGCCACTGTCTACGATGATATCGACAAGACTCTTACTACAGAGTTTGTCGGATATGACAAGCTTCATTGCGAAGCAAATATCACAGCGATGACTACCGAGGTAAATCCTGATGCCGGAAAGTACGGCGAGCTGACAGACGTTCTTCAGAACGGCGAGAAGGGAACCATCATCACTGATGTTACTCCTTTCTATGGCACGATGGGCGGCCAGGTTGGTGATACCGGTGAGATCAGAACTGACAACGGCTGCTTTACAGTTACGGATACTATCCATCTCCTCGGCGGACGTATCGGACATGTCGGCTATGTTTCAGACGGTTTCATCAGTGCCAAAGAGCCTGTGGAGATGTCTGTTGATCAGAACAGAAGAAATCTTATCTGCAGAAACCACTCTGCAACACACCTTCTGCAGAGAGCACTCCGCGATGTTTTGGGTACTCACGTACAGCAGGCTGGATCTTATCAGGATGACAAGGAGCTTCGGTTTGACTTTACACATTTCTCGGCTCTTACACCTGAGGAGCTTTCGAAGGTCGAGAGACTTGTAAATAAGCGTATCCGCGCTGGTGTAGATGTTGTTACAGATGTAATGTCATTGGAGGACGCGAAGAAGACCGGAGCTATGGCTCTTTTCGGTGAAAAATACGGCGATAAGGTCAGAGTCGTAAAGATGGGCGACTATTCTACAGAGCTCTGCGGAGGAACCCATGTAAAGAACACAGCTGATATCGGAGCTATTAAGATCCTCTCAGAGGCTGGTGTTTCGAGCGGCGTAAGACGTATCACAGCCCTTACTTCGGACAATATTTTAAATTACTACAGTCAGATGGAGCAGCAGCTGAACGAGATCCTCGGTGCTTTAAAGACCCCTCTGAACGGAGCACTCGCAAAGGTTGAGTCGCTGCAGAATGAGATCAAGTCATTAAAGAGGGAAAATGACAGCTTAAAGAGCGCTGCTGCAAAGGAGTCTCTCGGAGATATCAATTCCGATGTGACAGATATCAATGGTGTTAAGTTCTATGCCAAGGCTCTCAAAGGTGTTGGCGGAAATGACCTTAGAAATCTCGGCGACCAGATCAAGGATAAGCTCGGAGACGGAGTCATTTTCCTCGCATCAGACAACGGCGAAAAAGTTGCACTCCTTTCAATGGCTACTGATTCAGCCGTAAAGAAGGGCGTTCACGCTGGAAATCTTATAAAAGCAGTCGCATCTATTGTTGGCGGCGGCGGTGGCGGCCGTCCTCAGATGGCTCAGGCCGGCGGCAAAGATGCCACAAAGATTCCTGATGCCATTTCAAAGGCGCAGGAAGTTGTAAAGGAACAGCTCTCGTAAAGAAAGGTGACTACCCATGGGACTTGAAAAATGGGAAAAAGATTCAGAGATCATTAATAAAGACGACAGCGTAAAAAGTCTTTTGATCCTTCTTAAGGGAACTGTTCAGCTGCAGATGTCTGACATTGTTTTTGACGTGAATCCGGGAAGCATCATAGGCATCGGGTCGGAGCCCGGTGAGACATATGGCTTCTCGTGTGTGGCGAAGACTGCCGCAGCGACATATTCGTACGACTTTAATTCACTTGAAGATGTCATCCAGATTTTTACTGACAACCCAAAGATCGCACCAGCCATGTGCGAGGCGGTTTTAAAAAATGCCTACAATATCTACACGAGTCTCGAGCAGAAACTCGAGACCTCGCTTGGCATGTACAAAAATGTGAAGGAAAAGCTCGAAGAGTACCCGGTACTCTGCAGGAGGACTGGCGATAAGATCCTTGATTTTATTATGCTTAAAGCTTTTCCGGCACCGCCTGAAGAGACAGGAATCGAGAGCTGGCGTGTCAACTTTTTAAAGGCGCTCCTTTCATTCGAAGGCAGAAAAGATGAGCTTCTTATGGGTCAGCCGGATCTCTGTATGGGCTATACCTGCTTCGCGATTGAATTTATTCACGATGTAAAGGCAAAAGTCGCCGAATTTTCCAAGTACACGGATGATCTGCGCCAAGCTTCGGGCGAATTTCTGATAGTTTACTCAGCTGTCAGCGCGAAGAGCTCGGCTATCGAGACCGGAGACGCCGGCATGATGCCTCCGATGGAAAATCTCCTGGACCAGATTCTGATGTTTTCCAAGGCATCTGAGAAAGACGCCGCTGAGCTTAAAGCCTGCATGCAGGAGTATGAGGCCTTAAATGACAGATACGGTGTCTCTGATGAGCACAGAAAGATCAGGAGAAGGCTCACAAAGGCTTTTTACCCGGTCTATGAAGCAGTTCTGCTTCAGGTATTCAAGAAAAAAATCGAACCGCCTGTTATCATAAAGATGTTTCTGATGTTTGGTCTTCTAGACGAGAAGATCGTGACCAAGGATGAGCTTCAGACGCTCTACGGATTTGCGAAGTCATACAGGCCGGATCCGGAAGGGCATGTGATGTGCGCCTGGGAATGGCTCAGAAAAATATACAATCTAGAAGTTGATCCGTCGAGAAACGAGTTTGATCTCGATTATCCAACTTATCTGCGTGAGTTAAAAAACCACGGAGATATTGACGATGAGCAGGAGCAGAAGATTTTAAAGAGCCCGAGGAGACGTCTTCACTTTGAACTGTCCAATATGTTTACGATGGGAAACAGAATGACTTTTGGCCGGATGGCTTCTTTCGAGCCCGCTTTTGACGATGTAAATGTGATCGGCTCTATGGAGAAGGGATATCTTTACACCGAGAAGCTCGAAAAAGAGCTGTCTTATGTAACTGACAGAGACTACAGCATTTTTTACAGGAATGATATCTATTCGGCCCCGGAGTTTAACGTGCAGCAGCTTGCAATCCACCGTCAGTTTATGCCGAATTTTATTCTGATGCCAAATATGGGATCGAGATTTGTGCTTTGGCAGGAGATTGAGGGCAAGAGGCGTCAGTCGAGCGCCAGGATGCTTGTACCTATCATTATGTCGGAGAATATTTCCGACAATATCGCAAAGCTCTGCGGTGAATTCAGGTGGGAGATGTGCAAGACCGAGCAGGGCATTCACTGGAATGATATGAGAGATCCGTCGCTTACGGCCGAGTACAATGACTACCTGCAGTTTTTCAAGAAGAACTCTGCATTTACCTCTGACATCAAAGAGAAGATCAAATCGGAGCTTAAAAAGCACAATAACAATTTTAAAATGGTCTTCGTGGCCGACTATCACGACTATATCCTCTATGAGAGCAACGGCTCCATGAGGCTTTTGAAGCCGGCCCGCGAGATTCTCGCAAAGTACTGTCCGTTTACCGGAGACTCGAAGGCACTCCTTGCGACGAACCCTACGTATCAGCAGTACATTGAGCGTTTTAACAATCACGAGAAAAAGGACCACCGTATCGTAGAGCTTACTATTAAGCGCTTCGAGAAAAATGGCACGTCGGTTCCGGACGAGCTTAAAGCGGAAGAAGAATATTTAAGTCATTAACTCTTGACTAATTGATTTTACGTGATATAATAATCTTTGTGTGAAATCGACCGTCCGGTTGTGTTTTACATGAAATGAATATCCCATAACTGGAGGGAGGTCGAGTAAGAGTGGCAACCGTTATCGTAAAAGAGAACGAATCATTAGACAGTGCACTTCGCAGATTCAAGCGTAACTGTGCTAAGGCAGGTATCCAGCAGGAGATCCGCAAGAGAGAGCATTACGAGAAGCCAAGCGTCAGACGCAAGAAGAAGTCTGAAGCTGCCAGAAAGCGTAAGTACAAGTAATCTAATAGATTTTTTATTATTTCGCCACACACGGTGAAGGGATTACAGAATCAAAGGAGATTCTGACCAGAGGGTCAGAGTCTCTTTTTTTTCGCGTAATAAATGAGCGGTGCTGATACAGGAAGAAACGCGAGGAGGGCACTAGTGTCCTTGAAAGCGTTTCTTCCTGTATCAATAGCGCGAACTCGCGAGCCGCTGGAGCGGAGCGGAATGCGAATTGCACCGCTCATTTGCAGTTTCAATAGCGCGAACGCGCGAATAGCACCGCTCACTATAACCCCTCATCATTTTCTGACACAAAATTAAATTATCTAATTATTAGACAATTTAACATAATTTTAAAGGAAAGGAAAAAAGCTATGTCAAATCCAAAAGAAGAGAGGCTCGCGAAGCCAGAAGGTCTCTATGACCCGGCCTTTGAACACGACAGCTGCGGTATCGGAGCAGTCGTAAGTATAAAGGGCATCAGGACTCATAAGACTGTTTCAGATGCGCTGAAGATCGTCGAGAACTTAGAGCACAGAGCCGGAAAAGATGCATCCGGGACCACCGGAGACGGCGTCGGTATCCTACTTCAGATCTCGCACAAATTTTTCAAGAAGGCAGCTTCTGCTATCGGCATCGAACTCGGAGACGAGGGAGATTACGGTGTGGGAATGTTCTTCCTCCCGACAGAGGAGCTTAAGAGGAAGCGCGTCCAGAAGATGTTCGAGATCATCGCCGAGAAGGAGGGCGTTCCATTCCTCGGCTGGAGGGATGTCCCGGTAAAGACTGAGATCCTGGGAGAGCTCGCCAAGTCATCTATGCCATATATCTGCCAGGCATTTTTGGGAAGACCTGATGATATAAAGAAGGGCCTGGATTTTGACAGAAAGCTCTATGTTGTGCGCCGTGTCTTCGAGCAGACCTGCGAGGAGAGTGCGTATGTGACTTCACTCTCATCGAGGACGATTGTCTACAAGGGCATGATGCTTGTAAACCAGTTGCGCACATTCTACAAAGACCTGACAGATCCGGATTACGAAGTCGCCATTGCAATCGTACACTCCCGTTTCTCGACCAACACGAATCCGAGCTGGGAGCGTGCCCATCCGTACCGTTACATCGTTCACAACGGCGAGATCAATACCATCAAAGGTAACGCCGATAAGATGCTTTCCCGTGAGGAGACTCTCTATTCTCCTTACCTCGAAAACGATATGTCGAAGATCATCCCGGTCGTAAATACGAACGGTTCGGACTCTGCTATGTTCGACAATGTTCTCGAATTTTTGATGATGAACGGAATGCCGCTTCCGCTCGCTGTGATGATCACGATACCTGAGCCATGGGCAAACAACAGGGCGATGGATGAGAAGAGAAGAGATTTCTATGAGTACTACGCTACGATGATGGAGCCTTGGGATGGCCCGGCGTCTATTATTTTCTCAGATGGTGACATCATGGGAGCTGTCCTCGACAGAAACGGACTGCGTCCTTCGAGATACTATGTGACAGATGATGACTACCTGATCCTTTCATCAGAGGTCGGTGTTCTTCCTGTAGATGAGAGCCATATTGTGAAAAAAGACCGTCTGATGCCAGGCAGAATGCTTCTCGTCGACACAAAGCAGAAGAGGCTTATTGACGACAAGGAGATAAAAAACACCTACGCTTCGAAGTACCCGTTCGGTGAGTGGCTCGACCAGAACCTCGTTCAGCTCGCAGACATCCCAATCCCGAACAAGCCGGTTCCGACGCACAACAAGGTCTCAAGGCAGAAGCTTATGAAGGCTTTCGGATACTCCTACGAGGATGTAAGGGAAGGCATAATGCCGATGGCCGAGAACGGCGTGGAGTCGATAGGCTCGATGGGTGTAGATACTCCTCTTGCGGTACTTTCAGACAGGCACAGGCCGCTCTTCGACTATTTCAAGCAGCTGTTTGCCCAGGTTACGAACCCGCCTATAGATTCCATCCGTGAAAAAATAGTCACATCGACTACTATTTTCCTCGGAACCGCCGGCAATGTCCTTAAGGAATCCGCAAAGAACTGCAACCTGCTCTGCATCAAGCATCCTATACTTTCAGATGTGGACCTTCTCCGTATCAAATATATGGACAGGCCTGGATTCAAGGTTGTGACGATTCCTATCACTTATTATAAGAACACTTCGCTCGAGAAGGCTATCGACCATCTCTTTGTAGAGGCGGACAGAGCGTACAGAGACAGGGCAAATATCCTGATCTTAAGCGACAGGGGCGTGGATGAAAACCATGTGGCCATCCCGTCACTTCTCGCCGTTTCAGCTCTCCAGCAGCATCTGGTACGTACGAAGAAGAGGACAAGGCTCTCGCTTGTCTTAGAGAGCGGCGAGCCGAGAAACGTGCACCATTTTGCAACGCTTCTGGGCTACGGTGCTTCGGCCATCAACCCATACCTCGCACACGAGAGCATCCACCAGCTCGTAGAGGACGGAACTCTTAAGAAAGACTACTACGCTGCCTGCAACGCCTATGACAGCGCCATCCTCTCAGGCATCGTAAAGATAGCTTCGAAGATGGGTATTTCGACGATCCAGTCTTATCAGGGCGCAAAGATCTTCGAGGCAGTCGGAATCGACCGCGCTGTGATCGACAGATATTTCACAGGAACGACTTCACCTATCGGCGGAATCACTCTGGACGATATCGCAAAAGACGTAGAGTACCGCCACGACAAGGCATTCGATCCTCTTGAACTCGGTGAGGATACGACTCTCGACTCGAGCGGCTACCACAAGATGCGCTCTGGAAAAGAGGAGCATCTCTACAATCCGACGACGATCCACCTCCTCCAGAAATCGACCTGGACCGGAGACTATCAGCTTTTTAAAGAGTACGAGAAAGAGGTCGAGAGGGAGGACTGCGTAAAGAATCTCCGCGGACTCCTCGATTTCAAATATCCGAAGAAGGGAATCCCTCTTTCGGAGGTCGAGCCGGCAAGCTCTATAATGAAGCGTTTTAAGACCGGCGCCATGAGTTACGGCTCTATTTCACGCGAAGCCCACGAGACACTTGCGATCGCAATGAACTCGATCCACGGCAAATCAAATACCGGTGAAGGCGGAGAGGAAGAGGACAGGCTTTCGGTAGGTGCTGATGGACTTGACCGCTGCTCGGCTATAAAGCAGGTGGCAAGCGGCAGATTCGGTGTGACCTCTGTTTACCTGAATTCCGCTCAGGAGATTCAGATAAAAATGGCACAGGGCGCGAAGCCTGGTGAAGGCGGAAACCTTCCTGGCAAAAAAGTCTACCCGTGGATCGCAAAGACAAGGCTTTCAACCCCTGGTGTTTCGCTTATTTCGCCGCCACCTCATCACGATATTTACTCTATCGAGGATCTGGCAGAGCTTATTTACGATCTTAAAAATGCAAACGACAACGCCCGTATCTCTGTAAAGCTTGTTTCAGAAGCTGGTGTTGGAACAGTTGCCTGCGGTGTTGCAAAGGCAGGAGCTCAGGTCATTCTGATTTCCGGCCACGAAGGTGGTACCGGTGCGGCTCCGCTCTCGTCGATTCACAATGCCGGAATGCCTTGGGAGCTCGGTCTTGCTGAGGCGCATCAGACTCTTATAAGAAATGGCCTGAGAGAAAAAGTCATCATCGAGACAGACGGAAAACTTATGACAGGCCGCGATGTTGCGATAGCTGCACTGCTCGGAGCAGAGGAGTTTGGATTTGCGACAGCACCTCTTATCACAATGGGCTGCGTAATGATGCGTGTCTGCAGCAAGGATACCTGCCCGGTAGGAATCGCTACGCAGAACCCACTTCTCCGCAAGCGTTTTGCAGGTAAGCCTGAGTACGTTGTAAACTTCATGAAGTTTATCGCAGAGGATCTGCGTGAGTACATGGCAGCCCTTGGAATAAGGACAGTCGATGAGCTTGTCGGAAGAAGCGACCTGCTTACAGTAAGGGAAAATGTGACCGACGGAAAGCATCCTAAGTATGCCAAAGTCGACCTCACAAATATTATCGAGAACCCGTTTGTAAAGGATATGAAGCCGGTTCACTATTACAAAAAGAACGAATTCGACTTCAAGCTGGATCAGACCCTCGACAAGCAGGTACTTTTAAAGAAGCTGCCTCTCGACATTGAGCCGGGCGAAAAGAAGTCGGTCGATGTCGATGTGAAAAATACCGACAGGGCATTTGGCACGCTGTTTGGAAGCAGGATCACAAGGAAATTCAAGAACACTCTTCCTGATGACACTTACACGGTTCACTGCAAGGGAGCCGGTGGTCAGAGCTTCGGAGCATTTATCCCGAAGGGACTTACATTGGAGCTCGTCGGTGATTCGAACGACTACTTTGGCAAGGGCTTATCTGGCGGAAAACTTATCGTATATCCGCCGCAGGGTTCAAAGATCCCGGCAGATGAGAACATCATAATCGGAAATGTAGGATTATACGGAGCTACGAGCGGAAAAGCCTTTATTGCCGGTGTCGCAGGCGAGAGATTCCTCGTAAGAAATTCCGGAGCCACTGCAGTAGTAGAGGGTGTCGGAGACCATGGCTGTGAGTACATGACAGGTGGTACGGCAGTAATCCTTGGCCGCACAGGAAAGAACTTTGCAGCCGGAATGAGCGGCGGAATTGCCTATGTTCTCGATGAGGACGCGACTCTCTACAAGAGGCTCAACCAGTCGATGGTAAGCCTTGAGCAGGTTACTGACAAGTACGACGTTCAGGACTTGAAAGAGCTGATCGCAGAGCATGTGGCTGTGACAGGCTCCGAGAAGGGCAAGGAAATTTACAATCATTTCGCAGAATATCTGCCGAAGTTCAAGAAAGTTGTACCGCACGACTTCAAGAAGATGCAGCAGTCGATCGCCTGGATGGAAGAGAAGGGACTTTCTTCGGAAGCCGCTCAGATGGAGGCATTCAGGGCTGTTACAGGTCAAAGCGAAGTGGCAATCAAGAGAGACGACGAGTATCCGCCGTTCATAGCCTGATGGAAAGGAGAAGTCATGGGTAAGCCAACAGGATTTTTAGATTATAAAAGAGAAGAATCAGAGGCGCTCCCTCCGAAGGAGAGAATCAAGGACTTCCACGAGTTCCACAAGCCACTGACATATGAGAAACAGTCTATCCAGGGCGCGAGGTGCATGGACTGCGGCGTGCCGTTCTGCCAGTACGGATGCAATATAATGGGAATGACCTCGGGCTGTCCGCTGAATAACCTGATACCGGAGTGGAACGACCTCGTCTATCACGGGAACTATGAGCAGGCATATTTCAGACTGCACAAGACCTCGAATTTCCCTGAATTTACAAGCCGCGTATGCCCGGCCCTCTGCGAAAAGGCCTGCACTAACGGCGTGTATTCTGACCCGGTTTCCACAAAGGAAAATGAGAGAGCGATAATCGAATACGCCTACGAGCATGGTATCGCAAAGGCCCGTCCGCCTAAGGTCCGCACCGGCAAAAAAGTGGCCGTGATCGGAAGCGGCCCTTCCGGACTTGCAGTCGCAGATCAGCTGAACCAGAGAGGTCACCTCGTAACAGTCTATGAGAGACACGACAAGGTCGGAGGACTTTTGAGATACGGCATCCCGAATATGAAGCTCGAGAAGGGCATAATCGACAGAAAAGTAAAGGTAATGGAAGATGAGGGAATAACCTTTGTGACAAATGCCGACGCCGGACATTCTCTTAAAGCAGCCGACCTTACCAAAAAATACGATGCCGTGGTATTGTGCTGCGGTGCCTCCCACCCGAGAGATATAAATGCTCCGGGACGCGATGCGAAGGGCATATACTTTGCCGTGGATTTTCTGACTTCTACGACAAAGGCATTAAATGCCAATGCTGTTCCGGAAGGCGATTACATCTCTGCAAAGGGCAGGGACGTAATTGTGATCGGAGGCGGCGACACTGGAAACGACTGCGTTGGAACCTGCATGAGGCACGGCGCAAAGTCTGTGACACAGCTTGAGATGATGCCGGCTCCACCGGTTCAGCGTACTGCTTTAAACAGCTGGCCAGAGTGGCCTAAGGTCTTAAAGACCGACTATGGCCAGGAAGAGGCCATCGCGGTATTTGGCCACGATCCGCGTATTTACCAGACCACTGTAAAAGAGTACAAAAAGGACAAGAAGGGAAATCTTCACTCGGTTGTCCTCGTCTCACTCGAGGCAAAGAAGGATCCGAAGACCGGGCGCCTCAACATGACGCCAATTGAGGGCAGCGAAAAGGAAGTTCCGTGCCAGCTTGTTCTTATTGCAGCAGGCTTTCTCGGCTCCGAAAAATATGTGACAGACGCCTTCAAAGTCGAGCTTGACAAGAGGACGAACGTTGCAGGAAAAGACGGAAGCCACGCGACCTCCGTAAATAAAGTGTTTACCGCCGGTGATATGCACACAGGCCAGTCGCTTGTCGTAAAGGCGATTGCTGAAGGGCGGAAGTGCGCAAGAGAAGTCGATGAATTTTTGATGGGATATTCAAATCTTTGATGTTTTTCAAGGCGGGCCGAATGTTGCGGCCTGCCTTTTTCAATTAAAGTCTTTCATTTTTTATGCAAATAAGTTATAGTATTTGGGTTGATTTCAATTTTACAATTAAGGAGTCAAGTTTTTATGAAAGTCTACATCATTGACTACAAGACTGTTGGCGCCGAAGGAGTCAGGGAGATCGAGAAGGGTGTCGAGGGTGACGCGATATTTTTTGTCACCGGCGATACTTCAAAGCTCCCGGTCCAGATCACCAGCATGCTTGAAGAAACGAAACCGCAGCCCGCAAAGCCTGAGACGAAAAATCCTGCGGCTGAGCCGGAAAAGCCAAAAGCTGAGTCTGCAAAGTCTGAGGAAAAGAAGGCAAAAGCCGCGCCCGCAAAGCCTGAGGCCGAGCCGGGGAAATCTGTGGCTGAACCTAAGAAGCCAAAGATCAATCCTGAGGTCTTGAAAGAGGCCAGAGCTGCTTTTGCAAAGCAGACAAGTCAGGAGCAGCCTGTTGAGAAGAAGGCTGAACCAAAGAAGAAGGCGAAGCTTTCAGACGAGCTCAAGAAGAAGGTGAAGGAGGCAGTTAAGCCGGCAGGACTTAAGGCCATAGAGTACGCGAGACTCTACAAGGCTTTTGCGGAGTCAGCTGATAAGAACGAGTACAATATCGCTCTTTCAAAGGGATTCAAGGCCCAGAAGAAGGCCAACGATATTTACAAGCTGACGAAGTCGGTTTTTGAGGAGAGCAAAGGAATTTAAAAAACGAAGACATTTTTCGAAAACAATTATTAGAAGGGACTAAAAACAAATGTTGGAAAAAGCATTTCATTTAAAGGAAAATGGTACGAATGTCAAGACCGAGATAATGGCCGGCATCACTACATTTATGACGATGGCGTATATCCTGGCTGTTAACCCGAATATCCTCTCGAGCACGGGAATGGATTCGACGGCAGTTCTTATCGCGACCTGTCTTGCCTCCTGCTTCGGTACTCTGTGCATGTGCTTCATGGCAAATTACCCGTTCGCTCTTGCACCTGGCATGGGACTCAACGCATTTTTCGCATACACCGTATGCAAGAACATGGGATACAGCTGGCAGGTAGCTCTTGCAGCCGTATTTATCGAAGGAATCGTATTCATTGTCCTTTCACTTACTAATGTTCGTGAAGCTATTTTTAATGCAATTCCATCCACTTTAAAACAGGGCGTTTCCGCTGGTATCGGACTTTTCGTAGCTTTCATCGGTCTTCAGGATGGAAAGCTTATCGCAGATTCACCTTCTACATTCGTAACCTATGTAGACTTCAGGAAAAACTGGCATCAGGCAGGTTCTTTTGCGCTGCTGGCCCTGATCGGTCTTATGGTAATCTCAATCCTCTACATCAGAGGGATCACAGGAGCAGTTCTCTATGGAATCATCATCACCTGGATTATCGGAATGATCTTTCAGGCTGTTGGAATTTATGTGCCGAATCCAGAAAAGGGGTTCTACTCAGTTTTCCCGACAGCTGTATTTACTGATTTCTCCAAATTTGGCAACACATTCGGACAGTGCTTCAAGGGCTTTGCCACGATGAATGACAAGGGCGTGTTCAACTTCATCACAGTCTGCTTCTCATTTCTGTTCGTAGATATTTTCGATACGATCGGAACTCTCGTTGGATGCTCAGAGAAGGCTGGCTTCCTCGACAAGAACGGAAAACTTCCTCACATCAAGGGTGCTCTTCTCGCAGATGCATGCGCTACCTCTGTCGGTGCTGTTTTCGGTACTTCGACAACAACTACCTTCGTTGAGTCTGCTGCAGGTGTCGGCGCCGGCGGACGTACAGGACTTACATCACTTACTACAGGTCTTCTGTTCATCGTCGCAATGTTCTTCTCACCTATATTTACAGCAATCCCTGGATTTGCTACATCACCAGCCCTCATATTCGTTGGTTTCCTGATGCTCTCAGCCGTATTAAAGATCGACTTCAACGACTTCAGAGAAGCAATCCCGGCTTACCTTGCGATAATCGCAATGCCGATGTTCTACAGCATTTCAGAGGGTATCTCGATCGGTATCATTTCATATGTTATCATCAACACCATCTGCAACACATTCATGAAGGAGAAGAAGAGAGTCACGATCCTGATGTATGTCCTGGCTGTGCTCTTTATTCTAAAATACATATTAATTCCAAGATAACAGAAAAATCATTCAGGCGCGGTGGGGAGCTTATTGCTCCTCATCACGCTTATATTTTGTAAAAATATGAAAATAAGATTGGAGGAAAAATGGAACTGAGATCACTTGGAAAGGAGCTTTCCGGAAATGTCTATCCGGGCCGTGGAATCGTAGTCGGACGATCAGAAGATGGAAAGTCAGCAGTGACTGCCTATTTTATTATGGGAAGGTCATCGAACTCGAGAAACAGGATTTTTAAAGAGAGCGATGACGAGGGAATAAGGACAGAGGCCTTTGACCCGGCAAAACTTGAGGACCCGTCTCTTATTATCTATGCTCCGGTAAGAGTCCTTGGAGATGATACTATCGTAACCAATGGCGACCAGACCGATACGATCTTTGATGGCATAAAGAAGGGCCTTACGTTTGAGCAGTCTCTTCGTTCGAGAGAGTTCGAGCCTGATGAGCCGAACTACACGCCTCGTATTTCCGCAGATCTTCACATCGAAAATGGTGACTACTCTTACCAGATGTCGATCTTAAAGAGCGATATGATGGATCCGTCCTGCACGGACAGATACACGTTCTCCTATGACAAGCCAAAGGCTGGAGAGGGCCGCTTCATTCACACCTACATGGGCGACGGAAACCCGCTTCCTTCATTCGAAGGTGAGCCGACTCCTGTCGACATTACGGGCGACATCGATTCATTTACTGAGCTCGTCTGGAAGAATTTAAATCAGGACAACAAGGTCTCGCTTTTTGTCCGCTTTATCGACATCGCCTCTGGAAAATATCAGACCAGGATTGTTAACAAAAATAAGTAAAATATTGTTTGACCAATCAGCTTAATGGAAAGGAAAAGGAAAATGAAAGAATTTGCTTTAAAGTACGGCTGCAACCCGAATCAGAAGCCATCCAGAATTTACATGGAGGACGGTTCAGATCTTCCTGTTACAGTTTTAAACGGCAGACCAGGATACATCAATTTCCTGGATGCTTTAAACGGCTGGCAGCTCGTTTCAGAGATGAAGAAGGCCACCGGTCTTCCGTCAGCTGCCTCATTCAAGCATGTTTCACCGGCAGGCGCTGCAGTTGGCCTTCCTCTCTCGGATGTCGAGAGAAAGATCTACTGGGTCGACGATATGGACATGGAGTTTTCACCGCTCGCAAATGCCTATGCCAGAGCCAGGGGCGCTGACCGTATGTCATCGTTCGGCGACTTCATTTCCCTCTCTGATGTCTGCGATGTTCCAACCGCAAAGATCATAAAGAGAGAAGTCTCAGACGGTGTGATCGCTCCGGGATACGAGCCTGAAGCCCTCGAGATCCTTAAGGCCAAGAAAAAAGGCAACTACAATATTATACAGATAGATCCTGACTATGTTCCTGCTAAGGTCGAAAAAAAGCAGGTCTTCGGCGTCACTTTCGAGCAGGGCAGAAACGAGCTTAACATAGGACCTGACTTCTTCGACAATATCGTAACGAAGAATAAGGACCTTCCTGAGGCAGCCAGGAGAGACCTTGCCATCTCGATGATCACTTTAAAATATACCCAGAGTAACTCAGTCTGCTATGTAAAGAACGGTCAGGCTATCGGCATCGGCGCAGGCCAGCAGTCGCGTATCCACTGCACAAGGCTTGCAGGAAGCAAGGCTGACAACTGGTGGCTCCGTCAGTGCCCGAAGGTATTAAACCTTCCATTCAAGGAGAGCATCCACAGAGCCGACAGGGACAACGCGATCGACCTCTACATCGGCGATGAGTACGAGGACCTTCTCGCAGAAGGCTCATGGCAGAATGTCTTTACTGAGAAACCGGACGTCTTCACTAAAGAAGAGAAGAGAGCATGGCTTGACAAAAACACCGGCGTAACACTTGGATCAGACGCATTTTTCCCGTTCGGTGACAACATCGAGCGTGCCCACAAGTCAGGCGTCAAGTACATCGCTGAGCCGGGCGGCTCGATCCGCGACGACAACGTAATCTCAGTCTGCGATAAGTACGATATGGTAATGTCGTTCACTGGTATTAGATTATTCCACCATTGATATCCCTATGAAAATCTCTATTTACTGTGTTGGAAAAGTAAAAGAAAAATTTTTCCGTGACGCGATAGCCGAATACTCAAAGCGGCTGTCGCGTTACGCGAAGCTTGAGATAGTCGAGGTTAAGGACGAAAAGACTCCTGAGAACGCATCTGAGGCTGAGGAGTCAAAGATTAAGCTGATAGAGGGAGAGCGTCTTCTGGCAAAAATCCCCGATTCTGCCTTCGTCGTTGCTTTAGCGATTGGGGGCGAGGAGCTTACCTCTGTAAAGCTTGCTGCAAAAATCGCAGAGCTTGCCATTTCTGGGAAAAGCCACATTGCTTTTGTGATCGGAGGTTCCCTTGGGCTCTCGGAAGAAGTCATGAAGCGTGCCGACTACTCACTTTCATTTTCAAGGCTGACCTTCCCTCACCAGCTGATGAGAGTGATACTCTTGGAGCAGATCTACAGGTCGTTCCGGATCATAAACCACGAGCCCTATCACAAATAGGGACAGTAGGGACGGTTGGAGCGGTTGTTATGCTGTCGCGAGTCCGAAGGACGAAGCGAGAGCATTATAAACCGCCCATGCAAAAAATGGTCACCCGGGCGGCAACATCGCGCACGCTCGCGACGAAAAATCCTAATGTCGCGAGCCCGTCTCTATCTGCGGCGCTGCTTCTTGATGCAAAGCCATATGTGCCAGCGCTGGATTTTGCCTTGTGAAAAAGCGGCAATGGTGACGAAAAAGCCCCGCATGGGGGGGCGATGGGGTTAAGGACACTGAACTTGCCTGACTGCTTCCAGGCTGCCGGATTCACTGGAATAATTGCCGGTGAAATATCAGGCTGATGGAACCACAATATAAATGCCGCGGCTGATCAGAATGTGATCTTCCTCTGCCGCTCATTCGGAATGGGTAGACCGCTTTTTTCTATGCGGAGAGCGCGGACTAAGTCGAGAGCCTTCATATCGAGTCTGTTATCTGTAAATCCATTTGGAAGTTCGTTCACAGAGAAGAACAGTGGGGCAGAGCAGGACTTTTTTATTCCCTTAAGCATCGAAAGCCCGTCAGGGGAAGCGTCTAAAATCCAAAGGTATGGAACAAAGTCCTTTTCTCTAAGACTAAAGATATCTTTATCTCTTATCCCGAGCAGGATATGTATCAGCGCGCGCCTTATCCTTGAAGCCGTAAGGCTCTTGTTCTTAAGAAGCATAGTGAACTGGGTAAAGCCGGTAAACTGAGGAAGGAGTCTTTTGATCCGGTCAGAGAGCTCTTCAGAGACATCTGAAAATTCACTGTAATTATCGTGTGACAGAAGTGCCAGGTGCAGAGGCAGACTCAGGTCGTCATCACACAAGAGAAGATTTTTCCCACGGGAATCTTTTAGAGCCTGATATGAAAATGCAGTCAGATGCTTTTTGACGGCGTCTAAATTCCCATCGTAAATCATACGCCTTATATATGTGGCGGATACAAATTCTCCGTCGCTTAGAGCATCATTGTAGCTCGTTCCCTGTCTTTTTACAGGAATAAGTTCGATATCGAAGTGGTGCCTTAAAATAGCTTTCTCGTATTCGACTGCGAGGATATTATTCGGGCTCGAGACGATTTCTGAGATTGCATCATCAAATGAAATGGCGGAGGCATCGGTGTCTTTGGCAGGAACGGAAGCAGAGCAGATATTAAAATAAGCTTTCAGCGCGTCCTCTCTTGCAGATGGAAAGCTCATTCCGCTTTTTAAATCTGCCTGTAGTACGTCCTTAAACGCAGCCGGCTCTTCTAAGAGAACTTTTGCTGTTTTTTTAAAAAGAGAAATATCTCCGCCCTCAAAGCCGCAGGCAATTTTGTCGCAGCCGCAGGCGGCGAGCAGGCATACGCCACACTCGGCAAAGATTTCGGCGCTCGCGCAGGAGGCAGCGACAGGCATTCCGATGACCAGGTCCGCACCTGAAGAGGAGGCGGCCGGCATTCCAACGACCAGATCAGCGCCGGCATCTACGGCGGCCTTGGCACGAGAGTATCTGTCGATTATTGCGATGCCGCCTCTCTGAGTAAATTCATTTCCGAGGGCGATAATTACAGAATCAGCTCCGAGAACATTCTTTGCATAATCGATTATATATTTGTGCCCGGTGTGAAACGGGTTAAATTCTGCGACGATACCAATGCGTGACATAAGACTCCTATTTCATTGTTGAAGTATTTTTCCTGTAGTTGTATAATAATATAGCTGTGAAAAATTGTCCACAGAAGTTATAAAATTATAAATCCGAATCAAGGAGAAGGAAGCAAAATGAAGGTTTTAGTCATCAACTGCGGAAGCTCATCGTTAAAGTACCAGGTCATCGATTCTGATACTGAGAAGGTCCTCGCCAAGGGACTCTGTGAGAGAATCGGAATTGACGGAAGACTCGTTTACCAGCCGGCAGGCTCAGACAAGATCAAGACAGATGTCGCAATGCCTACACACAAGGAGGCTGTAAAGCTTGTACTTGACGCACTTGTAAATCCTGAGAACGGTGTTTTAAAGAGCCTTAGTGAGATCGGAGCAGTAGGCCACCGTATCGTACACGGCGGTGAGAAGTTTACCAGGTCGGCAGTCATCACCGATGAGATGTTAAAGAAGGTTGAGGAGTGCAACGAGCTCGCACCTCTTCACAACCCGGCAAACATCATCGGAATCAATGCCTGCAGAGAGCTGATGCCGGGAGTTCCTATGGTTGGAGTTTTCGATACAGCTTTCCATCAGACAATGCCTGCTAAGGCATATATGTACGCAGTACCTTATGAGGACTATGAGAAGTACGGTGTCAGAAGATACGGTTTCCACGGCACATCACACAGCTTCGTAAGCAAGCGTGCAGCAGAGGTTTCAGGAGTTGATCTTCACAACTCAAAGATCATCGTTGCCCACCTTGGAAACGGCGCATCTATCTCAGCTGTTTTAAATGGTGAGTCAGTTGATACTTCAATGGGCCTTTCACCACTCGAGGGCCTTGTAATGGGAACACGTTCAGGAGATATCGATCCGACCGCTGTTCAGTACATTGCGAAGAAGGAGAACCTCGATTTTGACGGAGTTATGAACCTTCTGAACAAAAAGTCAGGTGTTCTTGGAATCTCAGGAGTTTCATCAGACTTCAGAGATCTTCTTGCAGCAGAAGAGGAGGGCAACAAGAGAGCAAAGCTCGCAGTTGATATGTTCTGCTACAGAGTTGCAAAGTACATCGGAGCTTACACGGCAGCTATGAACGGCGTTGATCTTATCGCTTTCACAGCAGGCGTAGGCGAGAACAACGGCTTTGTCAGAGAGCAGATCTGCGAGTATCTTGGATTCCTTGGAGTAAAGATCGACGCCGAGGCCAATAAGGTAGCCGGCGAAGAGAAGAAGATCTCAGCAGACGACTCGAAGGTATTAGTTTATGTCATCCCTACAAATGAGGAGCTTGCCATTGCCCGTGAGACAGTAGCTCTTGTAAAGTAATCGATTATGATACTTGATCTTACAAAACTCCTGTCCGCTGGTAACGGACAGGAAAAATATACATCGACCTTTGATATGTCAGAAGTGGCTCACTACGGTGAGTCATTTTCTGTAAAAGAGGCTTGGCCATTTGAGATCACTGTGACAAATGAATCGGGAAAGAGCCTTACGGTATCTGGAAACACCAGAGTAACACTTTCTATTCCGTGTGACAGGTGCTTAAAAGAGGTGGCGGTTACTTTTCCAATTGAGATAAACGAGACGTTTACTATTGAAGATGAACAGATCGCGACCGACCGCGACGAGAACGAAGACTTAGCCGACAAGAAGAGCATTGATGTCGACAGGATGGTCTACGACCAGATCGAGATGAACTGGCCGGATAAAGTCCTCTGCAAGCCTGACTGCAAGGGCCTCTGCCCGGTCTGTGGTCATGACTTGAACGAGGGCGACTGCGGCCACGACAAGCAGGCACTTGACCCACGAATGGCGCAGATATTAGATATTTTCAAAGAGAAAGATCAGTGAAGACGAAGCAGTTGAAAAAGTGATTGACAAATGTCCGGCGAAGTTTTATAATACCATTTGTTGTGGGTAAAATCTGCCCGCACACAATTAATTCGAATAATTCAAGGAGGTGTGTAACGTATGTCTATCTGCCCAAAGAACAAGTCTTCTAAAGGAAGAAGAGATAAGAGAAGAGCGAACTGGAAAATGAGCGCTCCTACACTTGTCCCATGCCCTAAGTGTGGTCAGCTTATGATGCCACACAGAGTCTGCAAGAACTGCGGTACTTACAACAAGCGCGAGATCGTTGCTGTTGACTGATTACTACAGTGTTGCTATTTGGTTGTGATAAATTCAGGAGTTGCTGGGACCTTATGTCCCGTCGGGATGTACAATGGAATGTTTTTATCATATATGCTTAATAATTGAGGTGTAAGATGAGAAAATCAGTTCAGCCTGAGTATTATCAGGCAACAGTTACCTGCAACTGCGGAAATACATTCGTTACAGGTTCTACAAAGAAGTCAATTCACGTCGAAGTCTGCTCAAAGTGCCATCCTTTCTATACTGGCCAGCAGAAGGCTAACAAGGCTCGTGGCCGTATCGAGCAGTTCAACAAGAAGTACGGATTTGACAACAAGTAATAAAGTATTTGAGGCCGGGGTTTTTACCCCGGTTTTTTAGTAAAGGGATTTTATGGCATACAGCGGTATAGGCGGACAGGCAGTTATGGAGGGAGTCGAGATGTTAAACGGCACGAAAGGCGCCGTAGCAGTAAGACTCACCGACGGAAGCATACATACGGATACCATGGACATAAACCCGGTTCCAGACTGGGTGAAGCACACTCCTGTTGTAAGAGGCGTCTACTCATTTTTTCACTCTCTGGTGGTGGGCATATCGTCGCTTTACAAATCAGCATCCTACTTTGAGGATGAAGACGAAAAGCAGAAGGCAGAGGAAAATCCTGCGAAGGAAAAGGCGGAGATGGGAGTCTCACTTGTTATCTCATTTGTCCTGGCCCTCGCGATCTTTCTGTATCTTCCGATGTTTTTGTCGGGATTTGTAAATCATTTTACGAAGGCTGCCTGGGTAAGTGTGCTGTTTGAGGGAATACTTAGAATCGTTATATTTTTGCTGTACATCTATTTTATCGGGCTTACTCCGGATATAAAGCGAACCTTTATGTACCACGGCGCCGAGCACAAGTGCATCAACTGCGTCGAGCACGACCTGCCGCTGACTGTTGAAAATGTGCGCTCTTCGAGCCGGTTTCACAAGAGATGCGGGACGAGTTTTATATTTATCGTGTTTCTGATAAGCGTGTTTTTATTCATGTTTATCCGCACCGACAACATGGCCTTAAAAATCCTTTTCAGGCTGCTTCTGATGCCTGTGATCGCCGGCATTTCGTTTGAATTTCTGCGACTCGGCGGCCGCAGGGAAAACCGGCTTGTAAATGCCCTCGCAAAGCCCGGGCTCTGGGTGCAGCGCCTTACGACAAAGGAGCCGGACGATTCGATGATAGAGGTCGGGATCGCTTCAGTGCGCGCGGTATTTGATCCGGATAAATTTATACAAGACCACGAACTTCAACAGTAAGATATGACATACGTCCTGACTTTAAAAAACTGCATAGAAAAATTAAGACAGGCAGGCATAGATGATCCCGAATCGGATGCAAGGATCATTTTAACTGAAGCATCGGGGATGGACTATGCCCATCTGATGGCAGAGATGCGAAGTGAAGTTTCTGAAGATACTTCACGCAAAATAAAAAAATTTATGGAAAAGCGCCTGAAACGTATTCCGCTTCAGCAGATAACGGGTTACACAGAGTTCATGGGACTTAAGTTTTCGGTCGATGAAAATGTGCTCTGCCCGAGGCAGGATACGGAAGTTTTAGTGGAGCAGGTGCTTGATGCCGCCGATAAAAACAGCCGTGTACTCGATATGTGTACCGGGAGCGGCTGCATTGCGATAAGCATAGCGAAGCTTAAAAAAGCTGATACAACAGCCTGCGACATTTCAGAGAAAGCCATAGCCATTGCTGAAAAAAATGCAAGGGACAATGGCGTTTCTGTTCATTTTTTCAAGGGTGATCTGTTCGAGGCACTGCCAGACCATGAAAAATATGATATAGTAGTATCGAATCCGCCTTATATCAAGTCTGATGTGATAGGGACGCTTGAGCCAGAGGTAAAGGACCATGAGCCGCGGATTGCTCTCGATGGAGCAGAAGACGGGCTTTTTTTCTACAGGCGGATAATAATGGATGCGCCGGATTATTTGAGAAAAAACGGTCTGATATTTTTTGAGACAGGATATGACCAGGCGGAGCAGGTGAAAAAACTGCTCCTTGACAGAGGATTTTCAGATATTAAGATTACAAAAGATTACGGAGGAAATGATCGTGTTGTAGCAGGTGTTTTCAAATGAGTTAACAGAACATAGACCAGAACTTTTTACAGGAGATTTACAGATATGTTTGAAAACCTTGAAAATTTACGCATGCGCTATGACGAGATCATGCATCTTGTAAGCCAGCCGGAGATCGCCGGCGACGGGGCTGCGTTTCAGAAACTTATGAAAGAGGCCAATGGGATCAAGCCACTGGTCGACACCTACGCTGCGTTCAAAGAGGCTGTGTCAGAAAAGGAAGATGCTCTTGCAATCTTAAACGAAGAGAAGGATGAAGAACTCAGGGAACTGGCTAAGGAAGAGCAGTCTGAGGCAGAGAAGAAGATTGAAAAGCTAAGACATGAGCTTATGATCCTCCTCCTTCCGAAGGACCCGAATGACGACAGAAATGTCATCATGGAGATCAGAGCCGGGGTAGGCGGAGATGAGGCGGCACTTTTTGCGGCTGATCTGTATCGGATGTACACCCACTTTGCGGAGTCGAAGGGCTGGCACACGGAGATCATCGAGTGCGAGGAGACCGGAATCGGCGGAATGAAGCAGGTCAACTTCTCTGTCAGCGGACAGGGTGCCTATTCAATTTTAAAATATGAGTCCGGAGTCCACAGAGTACAGCGTGTCCCGGTTACAGAGTCGGGCGGCAGGATCCACACTTCGACAGCGACTGTCGCTGTTATGCCTGAGGCCGAGGAAGTGGACGTTGAGATAAATGAGAAAGACATCAGGATCGATGTCATGAGGGCGTCCGGCAATGGCGGACAGTGTGTAAACACGACAGATTCGGCCGTAAGACTTACCCACTACCCGACTGGGATCGTTATCTACTCACAGACAGAGAAGTCACAGCTTCAGAACAAAAACAAGGCATTTGAACTCCTGCGTACCAAACTCTATGACCTGAAACTGCAGGAGCAGCAGGCCAGGGCAAAGGATGAGAGACTTTCGCAGATCGGCACAGGCGACCGCTCTGAAAAGATCAGGACTTACAACTTTCCGCAGGGAAGAGTTACGGACCACAGAATCGGGCTTACGATCTACAGGCTGGATGACGTTATGAACGGGGACTTAAACGAGATCCTCGAGGCACTTATCGCAGCTGATCAGGCGAAGAAGCTGGAAAAACTGAACGAGGCGGGCTGATATGTTAAAAAATAAAACCATAATTTTAGGAGTTACAGGTTCCATTGCAGCGTACAAGGCGGCTGAGATCACAAGCTGGGCAAAAAAGCAGCATGCCGATGTGAATGTGATCATGACAAAGAATGCCCAGTATTTCATCAATCCGATCACCTTTGAGACGCTCTCTGGGAACAAGTGCCTTACGGACACTTTTGACAGAAATTTTCAGTACAATGTGGAGCATGTAGAGCTTGCAAAGAGGGCGGACCTCTTTGTTGTAGCTCCGGCATCGGCCGATTTTATCGCAAAGGCAGCAAATGGCATTGCCGACGATATGCTTACAACGACGTTCCTTGCGTCGACCTGCGAGAAACTTATATTTCCTGCGATGAATACCAGAATGTACGAAAACCCTATAACTCAGGACAACATCGCAAAATTAAAAAGATTCGGGATTAAGGTCATCGAGCCGGGTGCCGGTTATCTGGCCTGCGGTGACACAGGAAAGGGCAAGCTTCTTCCAATCGAAGATATAGAGGAACACATCCTGCTTCATGCGGCGTATGACCATGACCTCAGCGGAAAGAAGATTTTAGTAAGTGCCGGACCTACCTGTGAGGATATAGATCCGGTCAGATTTATCACGAATCACTCCACAGGGCGGATGGGATACGCCGTTGCCAGAAACGCTGCAAGGCGCGGTGCCGATGTCACTTTAGTAAGCGGTCCGGTATCGCTTAAAGAGCCTGTCGGCGTCAATACAGTTCATGTTACGAGCGCACAGGAGATGTTTGATGAGATCACAGCTGTAAGCGATGAACAGGATATTATCGTGATGACAGCGGCTGTCGCAGACATGAAGCCTGTAAACAAGGCTGCTGAAAAGATCCACAAGGTTACGATGCCGGATGCGATCAAGCTTACGACTAATCCGGATATTTTATCGTTTCTCGGTGCCAACAGGAGAGAGGGTCAGAAGATCATAGGATTTTCTATGGAGACTGAAAACCTCGTCGAGAACTCGAGACTCAAGCTTAGAAAGAAGCACTGTGACATGATCGTGGCGAACTGCCTTAAAGTCGCTGGGGCCGGTTTTGGAACGGAAACAAACGTAGTGACACTTATCTCGGCCGACAGGATGCAGGAGCTTCCGATAATGTCTAAGGATGAAGTGGCAGAAAAAATCTTTGATTTTATTCAAAAAGATTGTTAAAATCTTTTTACTTTGCTATAATAGGGAAACGTGGGCAGAGTTTGAACAATAAGGAGAAGAAATGAGCGTAGCAATTTTAACAGATACTAACAGCGGAATTTCACCAGACGAAGCCAGAAAAAGAGGCATCTTTTCGATACCGACGCCTTTTTATATCAATGACAAGCTCTACTATGAGAGTGTAGATTTAGATCACGAGAAGTTCTATGAGCTTCAGGCTTCTGGAGCAGAGATCCACACTTCGATGCCTCTTGTCGGAGACGTTTTAGACGAGTGGAACAAGCTTCTAAAGGACTATGACGAGGTTGTTTACATTCCACTTTCAAGCGGGCTCTCATCATCCTGCGAGACAGCTCAGATGCTCTCTGAGGACGACGATTACGACGGAAAGGTCTTTGTCGTAAATAACCGCAGAATCTCTGTTACGATGAAGCTTTCAGTCATGGAGGCAAAGGCCCTCGCTGATCAGGGAAAGAGCGGAGGAGAGATCAAGGAATACCTCGAAAAGACAGCCGGGGATTCCTCGATTTATATCACAGTAGATACGCTTAAATACCTGAAGAAGGGTGGACGTGTTACGCCTGCTGCAGCAGCCATCGGCTCACTCCTTCATATTAAGCCTATACTTACTATACAGGGAGACAAGCTTGACAAATTCGCGATGGCCCGCACTATGAAGCAGGCGAAGCAGATCATGCTCGATGCGATAAAGAAGGACACCGAGGAGAGATTCAAGGATCCTGACGGCAGCGGCTGCGTGATGTCTATCGCGCACACCAACAACCGTGCGGCAGCAGAGCAGTTTAAGGATGAACTTTTAGCTATCTACCCGGACAGACAGGTCATCATTGATGAACTTTCTATGGTTATCGCCTGCCACATCGGTCCAGGATCGCTGGCAGTCACGACATCACAGAGTTTTTTAAAGGAGATATAATATGGTTAAGGCAGTTGTAGGAGCTAACTGGGGTGACGAAGGTAAGGGAAAGATCACCGATACCCTCGCAAATGATGCTGACATCGTTATCCGTTTTCAGGGTGGCGCAAATGCAGGACACACCATCGTAAACGAGTACGGAAAGTTCGCACTTCACCTTCTCCCGTCGGGAGTTTTTCACCAGAATATCACGAATGTAATTGGTAACGGAGTGGCATTCGATATCGACAAGTTCTTGAAAGAGCTCGGAGACATCGAGTCGAAGGGAGTTCCGGCGCCAAATATCATCGTAAGCGACAGAGTCCAGGTCCTGATGCCTTATCACATTCAGTTCGATACGCTTGAGGAGGCCAGACTTGCAGGCAAGTCATTCGGCTCTACAAAGTCGGGCATCGCACCATTTTATTCAGACAAATATGCTAAGATCGGCTGGCAGATAAACGAGTTTTACCAGGACGACGACGCGCTGATGGAAAAGATCGACCACATCGCAGACATTAAAGACGCTCTTCTCGTAAATCTCTATCACACAGATCCTATCGACAGAAAGGGACTTCTCGAGTGGATCAAGGAGAGAAGAGATAAGATCCGTCCATATCTTGCAGATGTACCGAAGTTCCTTGGAGAGGCCTTAAAAGAAGGAAAGACAGCTCTTCTCGAGGGACAGCTCGGAACTATGAAGGACCCGGATTTCGGAATCTATCCAATGGTCACTTCATCTTCACCTATCGCTGGATTCGGAGCCATCGGAGCTGGAATCCCTCCATACGAGATCAAGCAGATTGTAGTAGTTTCGAAGGCATACTCTTCAGCAGTCGGAGCAGGAGAGTTCGTATCTGAGATTTTTGGAAAAGAAGCAGATACGCTTAGAAATCACGGCGGAGACGGCGGCGAGTACGGCGCTACGACCGGCAGACCAAGAAGAGTCGGCTGGTACGACTGCGTAGCCAGCAGATACGGCTGCAGACTCCAGGGCGCAACTGACGTTGCATTTACTGTATTAGATGACCTCGGATATCTTGACGAGATCCCTGTATGCGTAGCATATGAGCTCGATGGCAGACAGATCACGGATTTCCCTGTCACAAAGGATTTGAAGAGATGCAAGCCTGTTTACAAGACTCTCCCGGGCTGGAAGTGCGATATCAGAGGAATCAGGGAGTTTGAGGACCTGCCGAAGGAAGCTCAGGATTATGTCAACTTCATCGAGCAGCAGATCGGATATCCTATCACGATGGTAAGCAACGGACCGTCGAGAGACGACATCATCTACAGAGTAAGTCCGCTCAATAAATGATGTTCAAAATATAAACACAAAAAAAACTATAAAAGGGCACAGCTTTCACGTAATATAGAGGCTGTGTCTTTATTGTTGTTATAAGGAGATTTATGCTTAAAGTAGAACATTTGACTAAAAAGTACGGAAAGCACACTGTCGTAAATGACTTGAGCTTCACCGCGGACAAGGGAGAGATAGTCGGACTGTTAGGGCCGAACGGCGCCGGAAAGTCCACTACTATGAACATGCTGACCGGATATCTGGCTCCGGACGAAGGCTCCATCGAGCTTGACGGAAAAGATCTGACAAATCCTAAGAACCGCAAAAAAGTCCTGATCGGCTATATGCCGGAGGTGCCGCCTCTCTACAACGATATGACTGTAAAGGAGTACCTTATATTTGCGGCTGAGCTTAAAGGCGTAAAACACGCTGATCGAAAAGATAAGGTCGATAAAGTGATGGAAGAGACCGATGTTGTCGATGTGAAGGACAGACTCATAAAGAATCTGTCAAAAGGATACAGGCAGAGAGTTGGTTTCGCCTGCGCTGTTTTGGGAGATCCCCGGGTTATTATCCTAGATGAGCCTACCGCTGGACTTGACCCGAGACAGATCGTTGCGATGAGGGATCTGATCCTCTCTCTTAAAAAAGACCACCTTGTTATCATAAGCTCACACATCCTCTCCGAGATCGAAGAGGTCTGCGACCATGTGCTTATCATTTCCAAGGGTAAGCTCGTCCTCTCCGACAACACCGAGCATCTGCTCGAGGAGCATGATGAGTCACTTGAGGATGTATTCCTGGAATTGACTTCTGACGAGGAAGACAAAAAGGAATCAAAGCCAGTATCTTCGAGATTTGAAGATCAGGAAGATACTGATGACAGTACCAGTGATGAAGATGAAGATACAGAAGAGACCGATGCAGAGGAAACCAATTCAGAAGATGAGGAGGATAGAAAATGAAAGCAATATTTAAAAGAGAATTCCTCTCATTTTTCAGAGGCATAACCGGATGGCTGTTCCTTGGACTAAACCTCGTAGTTTACGGCCTCTACTTTACAGTCTATAACCTGATGCAGGGAATCCCGAGCATCGCCTATGCGATAAACGGGATGTCGTTTATTTTTCTTATAACAGTACCGATCCTTACGATGAGGGTGTTCGCTGCCGAAAGGCGCGACAAGACAGATCAGCTTACTATGACTTCTCCTGTCGGCGTGGGCGGCATCGTGCTTGGCAAATTCCTGGCACTTGCCTGCTGCTTTGCTATAGTTGTGGCATTTATCGCGGCCTCACCTTTTATTTTAAGAATATACGGGACCGTATCACTGAAGGAGAGCTTTACATCGGTCTTAGGGCTTCTGCTCTACGGACTGACCCTTCTTGCAGTCGGACTCTTCGCCTCGGCACTGACACCGAATGTGATTGTAAGCGCAGTTGTTTCATTCGGCCTGATCTTTCTCGGATATATTTCAAGCTCACTTGTAAGCGCACTCTCGCTTAGCGGAGTACCTGCAAAGATCCTCGGCTGGTACGACTTTACCACGCCGCTTTCGGATTTTTTGTCGGGAAGCCTCTCCCTTAAAAATATAGTCTATTTTCTGACGGTCATTGTGCTCTGCCTGGTCCTTGCCACGCAGATCATCTTAAAACGCCGCTACACGATCTCGAAGAAGAGACTTACGGTCTCGGCATTTTCACTCGTGACGATAATAGCAGTAATTGCAGCCGCAATCGTCGGCAATTTTGCAATGACGAAGGTGCCTGACAAGTACGCTGTCCACGATATGACAAAAAGGAAGTACTACACACTTTCGGATAAGACTAAGAATATACTCTCGAAGCTCGACAAGGATGTCACGATCTACTGCCTTGCGAAGAAGTCCTCGCTTACATACGACTATGAAGTGACTCTTAAGAAGACGCTCGACAACTATGCGGCTGACTCGGATTATGTCACTGTAAAATATGTCGATACTACGAAGAACCCTACATTTGCTTCAAAGTACACGGACAGCGAGCTCTCCTCCGGAAGCCTTATCGTAGTCAGCGGAAACAGGAGCAGGACGATCGATACCTCAGATCTCTATGAGACTCAGGTAGACTCTTCGACCTACTCGCAGCAGGTGACAGGCTACGATATCGAGGGCCAGGTCACAAGCGCGATCAATTATCTGAATGCCAAAAATCTCGAGAAGATCTATCTGCTGAGCGGTCACGATGAGATGTCACTTTCGTCCACATTTACAAAGACACTTACGAAGCTCAATGCACAGACAGCCACTCTTAATTTTCTTAAAGCCGATTCTGTTCCAGAGGATGCGGCAGCTGTGATCATTTTCGGGGCGCAGTCTGACCTCTCGAAAAACGATGTCGAAAAGCTTGATAACTATGTCAGCGGCGGCGGAAAAGTATTTGTGGCGCTCGATGTCATAAAGAACAGCGGGCTTAAAAATCTGAACAGATTTTTAACTGATAACGGAATTAAAGCTACATCCGGAATCGTAGCAGAGACGAATGAAAACTACTACACCCAGAACCAGTACTATCTCCTTCCAAAGGTAAACAGCACTAAGGCAAGCGCCGACGTCTCAGGAACACTTCAGGTGTTCATGCCGTTTTCTGTAGGACTTACGAAGACAAATGCATCCGGTATAAACTACTTGAACCTTGCTGTGACAAGCGATAAAGCGATAGCGAAGAATTCACTTTCAGATTCAAATGCGCTGCAGAAGGCTGTATCAGATACAGGTACTGTAAAGAAGGAAGATGGAGATGCACAGGGACAGTTCTCACTCGGACTTATTTCGATAAATAAGAAAAAAGGCGAAGTGGTTGCCTTCGGATCTGCCTATACATTCTCAGACGAGGAGAACCAGATGGTATCAGGAAAGAACGCAACGCTCTTCTCAAATGTATTCTCCTACCTGCTGCCTGACGATTCAAAGAATTCCGTAAGCATCCCTGTCAAGTCTATAGACTCGACGACTCTTACGATCAATGCCTCTGGTATAAAGATCTTCGGATTTCTGACCGGACTGATCCTGCCGCTTGCGCTTATCGTCTGTGGAATTGTAGTATGTATTGTCAGGAGAAAAAGATAATGAAAACAACAGCCATAGTCCTCGCTGCCGGAAAGGGCAGCAGGATGAAGAGCAATACACCAAAGCAGTTTATCGGAGTGAAGGGAAAGCCGATAATTGCCTACAGCCTCGAGACATTCGAAAAGAGCAGCGTAGATCAGATAGTCCTTGTGACTTCGGAAGATAATATTGACCGCTGCAATTCTATCGTAAAAAATTTTAATATAGAAAAATGCAGCGATATAGTTGTCGGTGGAAGCGAGAGGGCACTGTCAGTCTGCAACGGACTGAAAAAAGCCACAGGAGACTATGTGCTGATACACGATGGCGCGAGGCCGCTTGTCTCCTCCCGGATCATAAAAGATACTATTGAGGCATTAAAAGATCATCCGGCCGTTGTCGCAGTTGTCCCGGTAAAGGATACGATAAGACAGATTGGAGAAAACGGAGAGCTTAAGGATGCGATCGAGAGATCGAGTCTCTTTGGAATGCAGACGCCGCAGGCTTTTTGGCGTGAAAAGATAATCGAAGCTTACGATAAGCTTTTTAAAGAAAACGCTGATTTTTCAAAGATAACTGACGATGTGATGGTACTCGAGAAGGCATTCGGTATCCACGCATTTCCGGTGGATGGAGAGGAAATGAACAGAAAAATAACCACGCCAGAGGATCTGGCGTGGCTTAAATCGATAGTTTAGTCTTTCTTCCTGGTCGCGTCGTCGAATTCTCTGTTATCCGGCTTCGCAATCCACATGAAGATGCCGATGACCCAGAGCATGACCGGGATAACGACAGTGGCTGCGATGCAGGCCTTAAACATCGTCATCGTATGAGGGTTGTCGATGATCGCGAAGACAAGAGTCAGGACATACATAAACACGAGCAGACAGACCGCGACTATTCCAAAAATCCGTTTAAATTTCTTCATTTCAAGGCTCCTTTTCCAATCATGATATTGGAAAATACGAGTCTTGTCAATAGACGACTTTTGTGATAAAGTAAACAGGTCGCTGAAAAAGGAGGAAAAAAAGATATGGCAATTTTAGACGAATGGAAGGCTGTGGCCTATGACAATAAACAGGACAGATATCACCTCGAGAAATTCTGGAACAACTATTTCGAGAAAGAGAAGGGCGTTTATGCTATCCTTCTGAAGAATCCGGATAAGGTCTACAAGGGAACAGTCCACGATCTCGCAGAGCAGTTCGGCCTTACAGACCTCGAGATGGCTGGATTTCTCGATGGAATCCAGGAGAGCCTCAAGGAGCCGAATCCTATAGAGACTATGGAGGCTGATACAGAGGTTTCGCTCTGCTACGACCTTGAGAAACTCTACAGAAATATGGTAGATGCGAGGGCAGAGTGGCTCTATACACTTCCGGAGTGGGACAACATCTATTCGAAGGACAAGCAGCACGATATTCTGATCTCACAGAGAAAGTCTCACACTGTACACGTTAAGAAGATCGGCCGCAATGATCCATGTCCATGCGGTTCCGGCAAAAAGTACAAATTCTGCCACGGAAGAAAGGGCGCAGAGCCACTTCCTGGATATGAGCAGTAAGAAAAGGGGGTTAATCCCCCTTTTTATATTGTCTGTAATTATCACTCTTTCGGCCTGCAGTGCAGATAAGCCTGCTATTGACAAGATGTCTGCGAACCGGACAGCTTCGGAAAAAAACACCACGAATAAAGCTGATGAAGATGTCGGACAGAAGAAAGATCCGGCCACCGAAAAAAAGAAGACGGATGCGAAGAACAAAATCCTGAAAAAAGCATCTGACGGCTTTTTTGCAGGGGAGAGTGAAAAAGACAGGGCAGGCTTTCTCGACTGGTTTGAAAAGACATATGGGGACAAAACGCTTGAGACAATAGCAGATAACGGTGTCTTTGACGACAGCACAGTCTGGCAGAATTCGACAGGAAGGACAATAAAGACCCTTTTCTGGGACTATCACGCGGCGGCTGAGGATCCATTTTACAAAGCAAACCTGAGGAGAGAGATAAAGACCAGTAAATCCGGAGAGGCTGAATTTTTATTCAGCGGAGACTTAACCCTTGCCGAGCACACGGCGACCACTGTCCTTATGGACAAAAATCCCAACTTACTGTCGCAGTGCTTTGACCAGAGCCTTATGGATACGATGCGGTCGGCGGACTTTTTTACTGTAAACAATGAGTTCTGCTATGGAACGAAAAACATCGGAAAGCCCATTTCCGGCAAGACTTTCACCTTCAGAGCGGACCCAAAGAGGGCGAAACTTTTAAACCGTATCGGGGTCGACCTTGTCTCACTCGCGAACAATCACGTCTATGACTATGGGAAGGACGCATTTTTATATACGCTTTCTACTTTAAAAAAGGACAAAGTTCCCTACGTCGGTGCCGGCAAAAATCTCACTGAGGCAAAGAGGGCGTACTATGTGACAGCAGATGGAAGGACCGTAGCAATACTTGCGGGAACGCAGATCGAAAGATCTGCAAACTACACAAAGGCAGTGGCCGCGGATTCGCCCGGAGTACTTAAATGCTTAAATCCCACTGAATATGTCAGGGCGATACGCACCGCAAAAAAGTACGCTGACACGGTCTTTGTGATCTGTCACTGGGGAACCGAAGGGACACACCAGTACGGTGACGACCAGACAAAACTCGCAAAAAAATTCATCAAAGAGGGAGCGGATGCAGTAATAGGCGGTCACACCCACACGCTTCAGGCAGTCGAGTATGTGGACAGTGCTCCGGTGTTTTACAGTCTCGGTAATTTTTTCTTTTCGACGACGATGAAACAGCCGAAGGGATACGACACCGGACTTGCGAAGATTACAGTGAAGAGAAACGGGAAGATTTCTGCTGAATTTATCCCCTGCCGCTTTTCAGGTGGAAAGACTTCTAAGCTTAAGAGCGGCTCAGCTAAGTACCGCAGGGTAATCTCTGATATGAACAGCTGGTCCCAGACAGCAGTCATTCAAAAAAACGGGATGATAAAACGAAAATGATGTGTTATAATCATAGCGTTTGTTGAATAGAATATTTTTTTATGGAGGCATTTACTCATGGCAAAGAAACCATACGTACTTCTTATAATGGATGGCTTCGGATTAAACGACAATCCGAAGGCAAATGCAGTTGCACAGGCAAATACACCTGTACTCGACGGACTTGTTAAAGAGTATCCGTTCGTCAAGGGTGCTGCTTCAGGTCTCGCTGTCGGACTTCCTGACGGACAGATGGGAAATTCTGAGGTAGGTCATATGAATATGGGCGCCGGACGCATCGTATATCAGGAGCTTACCCGTATCACCAAGTCTATCGAGGATGGTGATTTTTTCAAGAATGAGGAGCTCGTCGGAGCATTTGAGAATGCCAGAAAGAACGGTAAGAGCGTTCATCTCTGGGGACTTCTCTCTGACGGCGGAGTTCACTCACACAACACTCACCTCTATGCACTGCTTGAGATGGCAAAGAGACAGGCCGTTGAGAACGTCTATGTACACTGCTTCCTCGATGGCCGTGACACTTCTCCTACAGCAGGAAAAGAATACATCGCCGAGCTCGAAGAGAAGATGAAGGAGATCGGTGTTGGAAAGATCGCATCTATAAGCGGCCGTTACTATGCTATGGACCGTGACAACAGATGGGACAGAATCGAGAAGGCTTACAGAGCTTTAACTCTTGGCGAGGGCAATGAGGCAGACAGCGCCGCAGAGGCTATTGAGAATTCCTATGCAGCTGGAAAGACAGATGAGTTCGTTATCCCTTGCGTAATAAAGGAGAATGGAAAGCCTGTAGCTACAGTACAGGATGGAGACAGCGTAATCTTCTTTAACTTCCGTCCTGACAGAGCCCGTGAGATGACACGTGTTTTCTGTGCCGATGATTTCGACTATTTTGACAGAGGAGACAGGATCAAGACTGACTATGTCTGCTTCGTCCAGTACGATGACACAATCCCGAACACAAAGATCGCTTTCAAGAAGCAGATCTTAAAGAACACCTTTGGCGAGTACCTCGCAGCTCACAACATGACTCAGGCCCGTATCGCCGAGACAGAGAAGTATGCCCACGTTACATTCTTCTTCAATGGCGGAATCGAGGAGCCGAACAAGGGCGAGGACAGAGTCCTTGTAAAGAGCCCGAAGGTCGCTACATACGATCTGCAGCCTGAGATGAGCGCACCTGAGGTCTGCGACAAGCTCTGTACTGCTATAAGAAGCGGCAATTACGATGTTATTATTATTAATTTTGCAAACCCTGATATGGTCGGCCACACAGGCGTCCTTCCTGCAGCTATAAAGGCTGTTGAGACTGTAGATACCTGCGTTGGAAAGGCAGTAGACGCCGTTAAGGAGATGGGCGGAGTTATGTTCATCTGCGCCGATCACGGAAACTGCGAGCAGGAGATAAATTACGAGACAGGTGAGCCGCTTACAAGCCACACGACGAACCCGGTTCCGTTTATCCTTGTAAACGCAGACCCTTCATACGGACTCCGCGAGGGAGGAAGGCTCTGCGACATCGTTCCTACACTTATTGAACTGATGGGAATGGAGCAGCCGGCTGAAATGACCGGTAAGTCACTCCTTATAAAAAAATAAACCAACACTTTAAAGAAAGGAAAAAGAATGAAAGAGTACAAGCCTGTTAAAGAAGGAAAAGTAAGAGAGGTTTACGATGATGGAGATTCCATCATCATGGTAGCTACCGACCGTATCAGTGCCTTCGATGTAATCCTTAAGAACAAGGTTACAGATAAGGGACGTGTCCTCACGCAGATGTCTAAGTTCTGGTTCGACTATACAAAGGAAATCATTCCTAACCACATGATCTCATGCGATGTAAAGGATATGCCTGAATTTTTCCAGAATGATGAGTTCGCCGGACGCAGCATGAAGGTAAAGAAGCTCGACATGCTTCCTATCGAGTGCATCGTCAGAGGCTACATCACCGGAAGCGGCTGGGAGTCATATCAGAAGAACGGTACAGTCTGCGGAATCAAGCTTCCTTCAGGACTTGTAGAGTCTGATAAGCTTCCTGAGCCTATATATACTCCGACCACAAAGGCTGATCTCGGTGATCACGATGAGCACATCACCTTCGAGGAGTCAGTTGATATAATCGAAAAGCTTCATCCTGGAAAGGGCCGCGAGTACGCTGAGATTATTCGTGATGACACAATTGCCCTCTACAAGAAGTGCGCTGATTATGCTCTGACAAAAGGAATCATCATTGCTGATACGAAGTTCGAGTTCGGTCTCGATGAGAACGGAAACGTTGTTCTTGGCGATGAGATGCTTACACCGGATTCTTCAAGATTCTGGCCGGCAGAGGGCTATAAGCCGGGACAGGGACAGCCTTCCTTCGACAAGCAGTTTGTACGTGACTGGCTAAAGGCTAATCCTGACAGCAATTATTACCTGCCTCAGGATGTAATCGACAAGACAATAGCG
This sequence comes from Lachnospiraceae bacterium, assembly GCA_003862155.1. GTDB lineage: Bacteria > Bacillota > Clostridia > Lachnospirales > Lachnospiraceae > Weimeria > Weimeria bifida. The sequence goes on along the minus strand of QOUV01000013.1, from coordinate 7,666 downwards.
AAATACAAAGAAGCCTACAAGCTTCTTACAGGTAAGGATCTTTCATGGTAGGTTTAAGCCGGATTCTATCGACTTCTGCTTATTTTTGATGAAAGGTTTATATGGAAAAGTATTTTGAAAAAAATGCATCGGACAGTCTTCACGAGGAGTGTGGTGTCTTCGGCATCTACGACCTCGATGGAGAGGATGTCGCCGGCACAATCTACTACGGGCTTTTTGCACTGCAGCACAGGGGCCAGGAGAGTGCTGGAATAGCTGTTTCCGACACTAATGGACCGAAGAACAATGTAAGCGTCATCAAGGATATGGGGCTTGTAAACGAGGTTTTCTCAAAGGATAATCTCTCTACTCTTCATGGAGACATAGGTGTAGGTCATGTCAGATACTCGACCGCAGGAGAGTCCACCAGAGAAAATGCCCAGCCGATGGTCATTAACTATGTAAAGGGCACTCTTGGACTCGCCCACAATGGCAATCTGGTAAATGCAAATGAACTGAGGCAGTACTTATCAGAGACTGGAGCTATCTTTCAGTCTACGATAGATACAGAGCCTATAGCATATCTCATTGCAAGAGAGAGGCTTCATTCTGCGACAGTTGAGCAGGCTGTAAACAACGCCTGTGATAAGCTGCAGGGAGCATTTTCTCTCGTGGTTATGAGCCCGAGAAAGCTTATCGCTGCCCGTGACCCTCATGGCTTTAAGCCACTTGTGATTGGTAAGCGCGGCAGGAGCTATATCTTCACCTCAGAGACAGCAGCTCTTGATACGATTGGAGCTGAGTTCGTCCGTGATGTCCGCCCTGGAGAGACAGTCTGGGTTACACCGGACGGAGAACTCCACAGCGATATGTCCCGCGCCATTCCTGAGGAAAAGCAGGCGAGATGCATTTTCGAGTATATCTACTTCGCAAGACTTGACAGCTATATAGATGGCAGGTCTGTATATGATGCGAGGATTAAGGCCGGACGTTTCCTGGCTCAGGATTCGCCGGTTGATGCTGATCTCGTAGTTGGTGTTCCAGAATCCGGAAATGCCGCAGCTATGGGCTATGCACTTGAGTCCGGTATTCCTTACGGCACAGCTTTTGTAAAAAACAGCTATGTCGGAAGGACCTTCATAAAGCCTGGGCAGAAGAGCAGGGAGTCCTCAGTCCGTGTAAAGCTTAATGTCTTAAGAGAAGCCGTAAAGGGAAAGAGAGTCATCATGATCGATGATTCAATCGTTCGTGGTACAACTTCAGACAGGATTGTCGGAATGCTCAAGGAGGCTGGCGCTTCTGAGGTGCATGTACGTATCTCTTCACCGCCTTTCCTTTGGCCGTGCTATTTCGGAACTGATATCCCTGTAAGGGAGCAGCTTATCGCATATAATCACTCTATCGATGAGATTAGAAAAATAATCGGAGCTGATACTCTTGCGTACCTGTCGATTGACAGACTCCGCGAGATGGTGGATGGCCTTTCTATCTGTGACGGCTGCTTTACCGGCAAATACCCGGTCAAGCCTCCTGAAGAGGATATCCGCGGCAGTTATGAGAAGTAAAATTTTTTCCGTTTTTTAATAGGAGTTATTATGGGAACAGATGCATATATTAGTCCTTTAAGCGAGAGATACGCGAGCAAGGAGATGCAGTATATTTTTTCAGAGGATAAGAAATTCTCCACCTGGAGAAAGCTCTGGGTCGCTCTCGCTGAGACTGAGATGGAGCTTGGCCTATCTGAGAATGGCAAGCCGGTAATCACTCAGGACATGATCGACGAGATGAAGGAACACATCTACGATATCAACTACGATGTCGCAAGAGCCCGTGAAAAGGTAGTCCGCCACGATGTCATGAGCCATGTCTATGCTTTCGGAAAGCAGTGCCCGAAGGCAGCAGGCATTATCCACCTCGGCGCTACAAGCTGCTATGTAGGTGATAACACTGATGTCATCATTATGCGTGAGGGCCTTCAGCTCGTCAGAAAAAAGGTCTTAAACGTAATAAACGAGCTCGCAAAGTTTGCTGATAAGTACAAGGATCTGCCGACTCTTGCGTTCACTCATTTCCAGCCGGCTCAGCCAACCACTGTTGGCAAGCGTGCGACTCTCTGGTGCAACGAGTTCATGCAGGACCTTGAGGATATCGACTACGTGATCTCTACGATGAAGCTCTTGGGATCAAAGGGTACTACTGGTACTCAGGCCAGCTTCCTCGAGCTCTTCAACGGCGATGATGAGACTATTGATAAAATCGATCCGATGATCGCGAAGAAGATGGGCTTTAAGGAGTGCGTTCCTGTTTCTGGTCAGACCTATTCGAGAAAGCTCGATACGAGAGTTTTAAATGTCCTCGCAGGTGTTGCAGCCTCAGCTCACAAGATGAGTAACGACATCAGACTCTTACAGCACTTAAAGGAAGTCGAGGAGCCATTCGAGAAGAATCAGATCGGTTCATCAGCAATGGCATACAAGAGAAATCCTATGAGAAGCGAGAGAATCGCATCTCTGTCCAGATATATCATGATCGATGCCTTAAATCCTGCAATTACTTCAGCAACGCAGTGGTTCGAGAGAACGCTTGACGATTCAGCAAATAAGCGTCTTTCAGTAGCAGAAGGATTCCTCGCAACAGACGGAGTGCTTGATCTGTGCCTTAATGTCGTAGATGGTCTTGTGGTTTATCCGAAGGTTATCGAGAAGCACCTGATGGCTGAGCTTCCTTTCATGGCTACCGAGAACATCATGATGGACGGTGTTAAGGAGGGGGGCAACAGACAGGAGCTTCACGAGCGTATCAGAGAGCTCTCTATGGAGGCTGGTAAGAACGTCAAGGAGAACGGTGGAGACAACAACCTTCTCGAGCTTATCGCCGCTGACGATGCCTTCCCACTCGATCTCGAGACCTTAAAGAAGTCGATGGATCCAAAGAAGTATGTGGGCCGCGCACCTAGACAGGTAACGAAGTACCTTGAAAACGTCGTAAACCCGGTCCTCGAGAAGAACAAGAATGAGCTGGGTGTAAAGGCTGAGATAAACGTATAATTTTGGATTTCGTAGAAAGCTGCCAAAGTAAACGGCGAACGATTGTTGCGTTTTTCGTCGTGAGTGAGCGCGCTAGCTGCGGCCCGGGTGACAACCGTTCAAACAGAATTGCTTAAAAAATTGCGTCAGCAATTTTTTAAGCAATTCTGTGCGTTTTGTCAGAGGGCCGCTAATAAGCGCGCGCGATCGAACAGAAAAACGTGACCTAGTGAGCCGTTGCTTTGGCAGCTTTTTTACAGATAGCAATGAATTTATTTCAATACATACTTGACATAAATTCATCTAGTGATATACTAACAATGTCAACAAAATAAAAGGTACACAGTCCTAATAAATTCGTAGATGGGAACAAGTCATGTAGACATACACCTCACAGAGAAGTGCCGGTTGGTGCGAGGCACAGGATGCGTCTATAATGATATCCTCCCAGAGAAGCAGTGCTGAACCGTTCGTAAGTAAGCGCTGACGGAATCCTCCGTTAAAGGGAAGCGCATGTTGGTGCGTGAAGTGTCGTTTGCGATTCGCAGGCGGAATCAGGGTGGTAACGCGGAAATAGATATTTTTCGTCCCTCTCAGGCAGCATAAATGCCGGGCAGGGACTTTTCTTTTGCCCCTACCGCTGTGAACCGAACGAACTTCAAGGAGGTACTATTATGAAGAAGCTTCAGAAACTGGCAAAGCTTATGTCAGACCACACGGCACTTGTCGTTATAGCATTTGCGGTGGTTACGTTTATTTTTCCTGCATGGATGGCATGGGTCAATCATGCATGGTTTACTGATTTTGCCACAAATCGTTTTACATCTCAGACTTTTATAATCGGTGTTATCATGATGAGCATGGGAATGTCGATGACTACCAATGATTTCAAAATCCTCGCTCAGAGACCGCTCGACATCTTCATAGGTGCAGCTGCTCAGTACTGCGTTATGCCGTTCCTGGCTTTCGCACTTGTACATCTGCTCCGTCTGCCATCTGACCTGGCACTTGGCCTTATCCTCGTAGGCTGCTGCCCGGGCGGTGTTTCATCAAATGTTATGTCTTATCTCTGCCACGGCGATGTAGCCTTCTCAGTTGGTATGACTACCGCATCGACAATACTTGCACCTGTTATGACTCCGCTTCTCGTTTCACTTTTGGCAAGCGGCGCTACAGTACATATCAAGGCTTTCCCGATGTTCGTTTCTATAATAGAGACCGTCATCCTTCCGGTAACCGTTGGTTTTGCTCTGAATGCTTTCTTAGGAAAAAATAAACGCTTCCAGGAGTTCCAGAAGCTTATGCCGGCAATAGCTGTTCTTGGTCTTGCGTTTGTCGTAGGCGGTGTTGTTAATTCACAGGGCGCAAGCTTCTTTACCTCAGGCCTTGTAATCTTCCTTGCAGTATTCCTTCACAACGGACTTGGATATCTGCTTGGTTACGTAGTCGGTATTTTTACAGGAATGAACAAGGCAAAGAGAAGAACTATCTCTATAGAGGTCGGTATGCAGAACGCCGGTATGGCTACAAACCTCGCTACGACTACAGCTCAGTTCGCTGCTATGCCAAATGCAGCTATAATCGCCGCTGTTTCCTGTGTATGGCATTCTATCTCAGGTACAATCCTCGCCGGCTTCTTTGCATGGCTTGACAAAAAGGCTGAGGAGCCGCATAATGAAAAAGCAGCAGCAGTTTCAAAAAATGCAGCATCAGCCGATTGATTTAAGATTTTTTCAGGCGGCTGCTTAAAGATTGTTCATTAATTGAAAGGAGCCGCTTATGGTTACCATCTATGGTCTTAAGACCTGCCCATACTGTGACTTTGTAAAGGCACAGATTGAGGGCAGAGAGGACGAATTCAAATACATCGATATCGGAACTCATGTGAAGTATATGCATCAGTTCATGAATCTGCGTGACAACAGACCTGAGTTCGACCACAGCAAGGAGATTGGAGATATCGGAATTCCTGCCTTTGTTCTTGAGGATGGAAGCATTACCTTAGATCCTGCAAAGGTCGGCCTAAAGGAGTACGACCCGTCGATGCCTTCCTGCTCGATTGAGGATCACAGGAACGGTAAAAAGGGCTGCTGAAAATACTAGATAATAGAGCCTCTTCCGGTTCGAAAGAACCAGGGGAGGCTTTTTGGCATTTGACAGGAGGTAATAATATGTTTAGAAAAATGAGAAGGTTCAAGCAGCAGCTTGAGGATAGCGACGCGCTTGAGGTCTTAAAGAATGGACATAGAGGAACCCTTTCTCTGATTGGAGATGACGGGTATCCGTATGGGGTGCCTATCAACTATTTTCTGGGCGAGGATGGTCACATCTATATGCACTGTGCCGCAGCCGGACACAAGATCGATGCCTTGAAAAAATGCGACAAGGTCTCATTTACAGTGCTTGAGGACCAGCCAAAGGAAGAGGGCGATTTTGCGCTGTATGTAAAGAGTGTCATCGTATTTGGAAGAATTTCTATGGTTGAGGACAGGGAGAAAGTGCTAAAGAGCGCTATGAGCCTTGCAGATCATATCTATCCTGATCAGAAGGAGTTCTATAAGGGAGATCTCGAGAGAAACAGGAATACAGTGCAGATCCTTGAGATTACTCCGGAGCACATCACAGGCAAGAAAGTACATGAACGGTAAATTTTTTAGGGTATTCTTTTTTTGAGTTTGTAAAATATTATAAATCTTGGTATAATGCGATTGGAGCTACCGAATACGGTAGGCGGTTAACCCTCACAGAGGGTTTCTTGCCCTCAGACTTAACGGAAAGGGGGCGATGCATATGGTTAGTTGATCTGATCTGATTCAGTATACAATAATGATGACTGCATTAGCCACGCTGTTTTACGCGATTGGCAAAAGAAAATAGCCGCCTGTCCCTGAGCAAGATGAGCGGCTATTCATAGTTAATCATTAACAGGGCTGACCGTCTATCCGGTAGCTCTTTCAATTGTATCTTACAACTTTTAGTAAATTCTGTCAAATGAAATTTCAAGTATGATCGAAACTAATCGACTTATTCATTATCCCAAAACAGATCGTCAAGAGTTTTGTCAAGAGCCTTGCAGATGGCTATGCAAAGACGAATTGTAGGATTATAATCACCTTTTTCGATAGCGTTGATGGTCTGCCGGGAAACACCTACAAGGTCTGCGAGCTGCTGCTGGGAGAGGTCCTTGGCAGCTCTTGCGGATTTCAGTTTCAGATTCTTCATCAGTTTTCCTCCCGGCGTTCTCTTGCTTTCTGAAAAAAGACTGTGGCTGCGATAATAAGGAACAAAATTCCAAGAGGGAGATTTATATCACCTATGGTAAAGCGCCCATTCTCAAGTCCATCAGTAGTAATGTTCTTTATGCCAAAGTAAAGATTTGCTACACCGAGAAGAGTAATTGATATCGTCCACCTCTTCCAGTTTCCTTTAATGCCAAAGTAGGCGCCTTTAAGAATCATGCAGACGACGTAAACTCCAATCATCAGAAAGCTTACCACAATCAGAGCAAAGCCACCAGTGATAGGAAGCAGATCTGCTTCAACTATGAGGCCGGCGATTATTCCTCCGAAAATACCGGTGAGAGCTGCATATTTGTAGGCAGTGCCCTGTATCGCGGCCTGTCTCTCGTCATATTCGCATTTTTTGATTCCCCTCTTTCTACGAATAAATGAGAAAAGAAATAACACAGCAAGGAATGCCCCTAAGAAAATTAATACATCATAATTCATAATGTCCTCCAATCTGATGTCAACTATATTTTACATTTATAAAGATATCACCGATACGACATAATGTCAAGTATAATTTACATTTTAAAGTGCATTGATTTATGATAAAATGTAAATATTCATAGTGAAGTATTAAATATCAATACATAGTGTAGGAGACAGCTATATGAATGAAGAAATCTTTTCTTTTGTGATATATATGATTCATGCATGTGCTGATCGTTGGCATAAAGCACCATCGAAGGTTTATCAGGCTATAAAAGACAGTGGATGCTTAGATGAATACCTGGTTCCTTTATATGATGTGCTGCATACTCAGAGTACAGACTATGTGGTGCACGATATCGGTGAATACTTGAAAAATAGGGGGATTTCAGCATGATAGTTTACCGCAATCAATCAGATTCTGACATTTAAGAAAGCTATGGAGATAGTGCCATGAACGATGATACTCTTGAACAGTTTTATCAGGAGGGGTTGGAAGAACGACTGATATCATATCTCGCGAAGAAAAAGAATATTTCACTTGAGAAGGCCATGGATATCTATTATCACAGTGATATGGCCAGATATATTTCTGAAGGAAAATATGGAATCCAGTATCTGGATTATAAAGTTCTGGCACAGATGTTGATGGATTCAGAACAAGATTTATTTGAAAAATAAAAATGTTTGACACACCTAACAAACTGTGCGATAATACTCATAAGTTAGAAAAAACTAACAAATGTAATCTTGAAAGGAGATCATTTTTATGGGTAAGATCGCGATCGTTTACTGGTCACGTGAAAGGGTGCCATGAAAGGGTGCCAGGCACCAATGTGGTACACTTAGCGTCAACTTAACTTAATTGCATGTCTCCAGGATTTTTGAATAGGCATTTTTATAATGTTTGAATATCTGCCACGTTTTGAAGGTGATTTTTTATGGCAT
>QOUV01000012.1 GCA_003862155.1 Lachnospiraceae bacterium | reverse complement strand
TACATCGGAATCTGAGTCAGGATCAACGAGTATAAGTGAGTCGGAATCTGCAAGTACGTCAGAATCAGAGTCGACAAGCACAAGTGAATCAGAATCAACGAGTACAAGTGAGTCAGAGTCAACGAGTACAAGTGAATCAGAGTCGACAAGTACAAGTGAATCAGAGTCAACGAGTGCATCAGAATCAGAAAGTACATCAGCATCTGAATCAGAATCAACGAGTGAATCAGAGTCGGCAAGTACATCGGAATCTGAATCAGAATCAACGAGTATAAGTGAATCCGAGTCAGCAAGTACATCAGCCTCAGAATCAACGAGTGAATCAGAGTCCGCAAGTACATCGGTATCAGGATCGGAATCAACGAGTGCAAGTGAATCAGAATCCGTAAGTACGAGTGAATCCGAGTCGGAAAGTACGTCAGCATCTGAATCAGAATCAACGAGTATAAGTGAATCCGAGTCAGCAAGTACATCGCTATCTGGATCAAGCTCAACGAGTGCAAGTGAATCCGAGTCGGAAAGTACTTCAGCATCTGAATCAGAATCAACGAGTATAAGTGAATCCGAGTCGGAAAGTACGTCGACATCGGCAAGTGAATCAGAATCGGCAAGTACAAGTGAATCCGAGTCGGCAAGTACATCGGTATCTGTATCAGAATCAACGAGTGCAAGTGAATCGGAATCGGAAAGTACGTCAGCCTCTGAATCAGAATCAACGAGTGCAAGTGAATCAGAATCGGTAAGTACGTCGACATCGACAAGTGAATCAGAATCGGCAAGTACAAGTGAATCCGAGTCGGCAAGTACATCGGCAAGTGAATCAGGCTCAACGTCCACAAGTAGATCGGAATCTGAATCAGAATCAACGAGTATAAGTGAATCCGAGTCAGCAAGTACATCAGCCTCAGAATCAGAATCAACGAGTGAATCCGAGTCAGCAAGTACATCGGTATCAGGATCAGAATCAACGAGTGCAAGTGAATCAGAATCGGCAAGTACGTCGATATCGGAATCTGAATCAGAGTCAACGAGTATAAGTGAATCCGAGTCGGCAAGTACGTCAGCCTCTGAATCAGAATCAACGAGTGAATCCGAGTCAGCAAGTACATCGATATCTGAATCAGAATCAACGAGTGCAAGTGAATCCGAGTCTACCAGTGCAAGTACATCGGCAAGTGAATCGGGCTCAATAAGTGAATCCGAGTCGGAAAGTACATCGGCATCAGGATCAGAATCAACGAGTGAATCCGAGTCCGCAAGTACATCGGTATCTGGCTCAGAATCAACGAGTATAAGTGAATCCGAGTCGGCAAGTACGTCAGCATCTGAATCAGAATCAACTAGTGCAAGTGAATCTGAGTCGACCAGTGCAAGTACATCGGCAAGTGAGTCGAGCTCAACAAGTGAATCCGAGTCGGAAAGTATATCAGCCTCTGAATCAGAATCAACGAGTGAATCAGAATCGGAAAGTACTTCAGCCTCTGAATCAGAATCAACGAGTGTAAGTGAGTCAGAGTCTACAAGTGCAAGTAGATCGGCAAGTGAATCAGGCTCAACGAGTGCGAGTGAATCCGAGTCAGCAAGTACGTCAGCCTCTGAATCAGAATCAACGAGTGCAAGTGAATCAGAATCGGTAAGTACGTCGACATCGACAAGTGAATCAGAATCAACGAGTACAAGTGAGTCAGAGTCAACGAGTACAAGTGAATCAGAATCAACGAGTACAAGTGAGTCAGAGTCAACGAGTACAAGTGAATCAGAGTCAACGAGTGCTTCAGAATCAGAAAGTACATCAGTCTCTGAATCAGAATCAACGAGTGAATCAGAGTCGGCAAGTACATCAGCATCTGAGTCAGGATCAACGAGTGCATCGGAGTCTGAAAGTACATCGGCAAGTGAGTCAGAATCAGAGTCGACAAGTATAAGTGAATCAGAATCAACGAGTACAAGTGAGTCAGAGTCAACGAGTGAATCAGAATCAGAAAGTACATCAGCCTCTGAATCAGAATCAACGAGTGCATCGGAGTCTGAAAGTACATCGGCAAGTGAGTCAGAATCAGAGTCGACAAGTATAAGTGAATCAGAATCAACGAGTACAAGTGAGTCTGAGTCAGGATCAACGAGTGAATCGGGATCAGCAAGTACATCTGCATCTGGATCAGGATCAACGAGTACAAGTGGCTCAGGCTCAGGAAGTGAATCGACCTCTGAGTCAGGATCAACGAGTGAATCGGGATCAGCAAGTACATCTGCATCTGGATCAGGATCAACGAGTACAAGTAGATCAGAATCAGGAAGCGAATCGAGTTCAGAGTCAGGTTCAGGTTCAACAAGTACAAGTGGTTCAGGTTCAGGAAGTGAATCGACCTCTGAGTCAGGATCGGGTTCGCCAAGTACAAGTGAATCAGGATCTGGAAGCACATCGACTACTGAATCAGAATCGATCAGTGCAAGTGCATCGACTAGTGCAAGCGCATCGGATAGTGCAAGTGCTTCAGGCAGCATAAGCACATCAGAGAGCACTAGTGTTTCGGCAAGTGAATCGACAAGTAACTCAACAACGCCTACGCCAACACCGGTTCCACCAGTACCAGGAACACCTGCTGTTCCAGGAACGCCAGCAGTACCAGGAACACCTGCTGTTCCAGGAACGCCAGCAGTACCAGGAACACCTGCTGTTCCAGGAACGCCAGCAAATCCAGGAAATGGAAATGGTGGAAATGGCAATACAACTGGCGGGGATACCTCGGGACCTTCAATTACAAGTGCATCTTCAAGCGAGAGCATTTCTGAGTCCCAGTCGAGAAGTGTCAGAGCCAGCCAGAGAGCAAGCTCAAGTGATAGTGCAAGTGCAGCAGCCAGTGAGAGTAAATCAGCATCTGCATCGACAGCAGCATCTGAATCTGAGACTGAGAACAGCAACAGTGCTTCAAACAGCCTGAGGATGTCAGCTGAGCAGTCGCTGAGCAACCTTTCAAGCAATACTTCAGCACAGAGCACTACAGAGACTGATAATACCGCAAGTGCATCGAAGACAGCACCAGTAGCTGGAACGGCAACTGATGTGGCATCCGAGATTGAATCACTGAACGGGGTTGTTCCACTTCAGGTAATAGAACGTTGACAGGAATTTGTTATTGAATGAGTAGAGAGATTTTAGCAGCATGAAATTAGAAAATAAACACGAATTGTATAAGCGAATATTTTTTACATTTTTTATGCTGGCTATATATGTAGCAGGGAAGAGTATCGTCCTGTATGGAGTGGCAGGAGACGAGGCTCAGCAAACAGGAGTCCAGTCATACATTACATCATTTTTCAGTGGCGACCGCTACCAGAAGACAGTGATGGCGCTTGGCGTTATGCCTTATATCAACGCTTCTCTTCTGGTACAGGTTATCTCTGCATTGAAAAGTGCAAACAGCCGTGCAAAAATATCCAAACAAAAACAGGACCGCTGGATGCTTATAGCCGCAGTCATCATCTCAGGGTTGATGGCTGTGGCTCAGGCGACCAGCTTTACATACCGCAGTGATGCCGGCCCGAAGATTCTGGTAATGATTATTGCGGCACTCGAGCTGTTTGGCGGGGCGATGCTTACTTTTTATCTTTGTTCAGCAAATGAGAAACATGGCATCGGAGCATCGATGCCTATAATTATGTTTAACGTTATCACTACGCTGGCAGAGACTCTGCAGTTGAACCATTTCTGGCATTATCCTTTTATGTTTGTGATAATCGCATTTGTTACAGCAGGGACAATTTTTCTGGAAAATTCGATCATCAAAATTCCGCTCCAGAGAGTTTCAATCCACAACATACATGCGGACCAGAATTACATGGCCTACAAGCGTAACCCTGTAGGTGTTTTACCGGTCATGTTTGCTACGGCAGCCTTTCTCGTGCCACAGTACTTTGTAAGGCTGCTTGTATTTATTTTTCCAAAGAATAAGACATTGTCAAATATCCTGGATGGTATGGTGCTGACGAGACCTCTTGGAGTGAAAATATATCTGATAATTGTTTTTCTGCTTACGATCATCTTCTCCTTTATCATGTTAAACCCAATGGAGAGCGCCCACCAGCTTCAAAAAAATGGTGACAGTATTGTTGGTGTCTATGCGGGAAAAGATACAAGAAGACTGCTTGTAAAGATCGTTGTGAAGTGGAGCATTATCAGTGGAATTCTTCAGACAGGATGTATGGCGCTTTTTCTTATCATGTCATTAGAAAAAGTCATTCCGGTGGCGCTCGCTATGCTCCCGTCTTCAGCTATGATACTTGTAAGTATCATCTGCACTTTTGTACAGGAGACCGGCACTTATTACAGGTACGACGCTTACAGTTTCTTTATGTAAACGCTTTTTTCAGAAACTTTGAAGAGGAGATTTTATGCAGTATTTTATTCCAGCCTGGTATCAAAACAATGACTGGAAGGAAAACGAACAGGTCTGGTACCGTTCGAGAACGGTCACAGAATTCGACGATACGGTAAAGCAGATCCAGCTTTTTTTCAGGAAACATGTTGCCCCGTTCAAGATACTCCTGCTTGGATTTTCACCAAATTTCAGACACTATCTTCACAGACAGGGTGTTTATCACGTGCCATACTGGTCATGCTTTGACGCGATGCAGGGTATTTCTATGCACCAGATAAGCATGTTTTCGTTTCATGATCTGACCTGGCCGGACGATGTTGAGTTTATATATTCTCCGTTCGCTGTTATCGTAAGGCGTGACGAGAAGAAATTTGCCCAGATTGAGTTCGCGGAGGATGGCAACATGTTCCGCGTCGACATGTATAAAGATGACGAGCAGGTTAGCAGCAATTACTACGATGACAGGGGCTTTATGTCACTTCAGGTCGTCTATCAAAACGGGCTGCCTTACAGAGAGCAGTATTTCAATTCCGAAGGCGTATGGAAATTTGCGCGCTTTTTAAATGACGGGCATGTCGTGATAAATCCTGAGAGCAACTGGTATTATTCAGGAATTGGACATAACCTGGTAAAAGCTGCCTACAAGAAGAAAAATTATGCCAGTATCGATCAGGTGATCGCAGAGGTTCTTCAGGAAAATCTGCGTGAGACCACGAATTCTGATATTTTCATAGTGGCAGCGCACCCGCTGCATGCGGGAGTTCTTGCAGAGACACTGTCCGATAGAAAAGTCGTGCTGTCATTTTTTGCCAGAAGAATCGAAAACGAAAAGGCAAATGTAAATGACGCTGATAAAAAACTCCTTGAAGAAGCTTCTTATGTAGTGGTCGATGAGAGAAGCACTGAGGAAAAAATTAAAAAGTTCCCGGAGGCGGCAGATAAACCTTTAAGAATTATCACGCCTTATGATTCACGGAAGGAATTTGGTGACAGCCTCCATCTGCGTGTCCAGAACGTGCTGGTGGCGGTTGATGATATCCCGGATGAAGTCTTCGACAAACTCGTAGTTATTTTTGCAGACTACATCATCAATATAAATAAAAAGGCCAGGATAGTACTGTTTACAAGATCTTCGAGGTACGACATGAGCAGGCGCCTTCTCCGCAAGACGAAGGACGCACTTTCTGCAGCGGGAATGGATCCGGATATCGTCATCGATACTGACGACAAATCGGAAAATTATCCTAGCCCTGATGAAGAGGGAAAGATTTTTACGGTGGCGCAGTGTGTCGATGAGCTCTCGGTCAGCAGGACACTGCGGGAGCAGCGTATCATAGTCGACCTTCAGGAGGTCCCGGATCAGTTCCTGCAGATTTCGGCGATGAGTATGGGAATCCCTCAGATTACTGTTCGGGAAACTGATTACGTCAAGAATGGAAAGAATGGTATAGTCATAGATGATCTCTCGGAACTTGCCGATTCTATGCATTATTACCTTAGCAGTATAACAAATGTAAATAACGCACAGATCGCGTCATATAAACTAGGCGGAAGCTATTCTACCGGCAAACTCGTACAGTCCTGGAAGGAGGTCATAGAGAGCGTTGAACGTTAGAGCACTTGAGCTCGGTGACCAGGATTTCTCAGAGAAGTTTTCTTTTCAACCGTACGTGGAGTGGAACTTTGAGCCCGAGCTCAGTTTAGAAGATAAAGAATACGACATTGCATTTATAGACAGGAATTTAAAGGATGAAGAGGCCGAGATACTTTCTAAGATAGTCAGGGCCCACAGCCTGTTTATAGTAGACGATGTCTTTATGACAAATAAAATGAAATACCTGATGAAAAGCAGGTGTGGAAGGACAATAAAGCGCAAGGAACTTGTACCTTTTTTTGAAAACAGGCTTAAGGACTATTTTGGAAGGCCATATGGTGAAAAGTACGAGCCTCATACATTTACGCCGGCGCCGGGATTTAAAGGATCAGTCTCGTGGAATGGTTTTTCAGAGATAATTCTTGAGGGCGATTTCGGCGAAAAGATGAGTCAGGCCGCTTTCTGGCGTGGCAATATCCCGGTAGATGCAGGCCAGGGAATTGATTTCTGGCTGGAGTATAAAAAGGACCCGGGTATTGAGGTAGAACTTCAGATAGTTCAGTTTGCAGCTGGAAGCGTTTCATCGATACAGAATATCTGGAAATTCAGCGAGAAGGAACTGAATCATGAGGTCACAGTCGAAGATATGAAAAAGGACGGACCGGTTTTTGCATCGATCAATGCAAAGGGACATGGAAAGCTTGAGATCATAGCCCTGCACGACAGATATTCGAGGCACGGAGAAGGAGATTTTCTGCCGGGGAGCAGAAGAGAAGTTACATTCAACCGGGAAGAAGTATTTTCATATTTTGATCCGGGTGATATGAAACCGCCTCTCTGTGTATATTTCTCAGGATACAAGACGATGGAGGGCTTCGAGGGATACCATATGATGCGCAGAATGGGAGTCCCGTTCCTTCTTATCAGCGAATCCAGACTTGAGGGTGGAGCGTTCTATATCGGAAGTCACGAATACGAGAGAAAACTCGTAAAATTGATCGAGGATGCGATGAATACGCTTGGGTTCAGCTCTGATCAGGTCATTCTGTCTGGACTTTCAATGGGAACATTCGGAGCATTTTACTATGGAATAGATATCAGACCGGCCTATATCATAGCCGGAAAACCGCTCCTCTCCCTTGGAAATATGGCAAAAGCCGAGAGAATCATCCGGCCGGGTGGTTTCCCGACTTCGCTCGATCTTCTCTGGAAAAATTATAAAGGGTTGACGGACAATGATGTTGCCCTTTTGAATCAGAGGTTCTGGGATAAGTTTGATAATTCCGATCTGACTGACCGGACATTCTGTATAGCATACATGATCGAGGATGATTACGATGCGAACGCATATCAGGAGCTGCTCTCCCATGTCAGAGCGAGAGGTGCGAAAGTGATAGGAAAAGGCCTGCATGGACGTCACAACGACGATACTTCGGGCATTGTAAACTGGTTCATACGGCAGTACATCAGGATTTTAAATGACAGATATGACAGGAAGCAGGACTGATATGGCAGATAAGACTGCAGATCAAACAGATCAGAGTCAGGAATTTAATAATAAGTGGAAGATACTTTGGAATGAATATGCCAGTGATACCTACCTGTATGGTACTGAGCTCAGATTCTTATCGAAAGACGATGTCTTCTTTAAAAATCTGCTCGTGCCTCCTGGTACGGCTATAAAGACCTGGCATTCGATGGTGAATTTTCAGGCCGGGAGAATCGAGCCGACGCTGCCGATAATCGACGGTGAGGGCAGCTATCACATTTCAGTCGACATAGACTGTGATGTGCCCGGCGGAGCATTTATAAGACTGGTATATTTTGGAAAAAATGGAGATGAAGCAGGGGCTCTCGTTGTAGAAGACTCCGAGATGGATTTCAAGTGTCCGCTGAAGACGTACAGCTACGAGGCACAGCTCATCTGTGCAGGTGCGCACGAGATCCATTTTCACTCGTTTACGATTTCAGAAAGAACGGATTGATATGGCAGACAAACAGTTAAAAAATCTGCTGAGAAAAGTAAAGCTTCAGGCAATAAGGATGAAACACCTGAGTGACAAGGAACTGCAGGCGGAGACTCCAAAGCTTAAAAAACAGCTGAAAAGGGGAAAACCTCTTTCGGCGATCCTTCCGGAGGCATACGCAGCTATCTGTGAAGCGGACAGGAGAGTCCTTGGAAAATACCCGTATGATGTGCAGATCTATGGCGCTTTAGCTATGGATGCCGGCTATCTCGCTGAGATGAATACAGGTGAGGGAAAGACTCTTACCGCTACTATGCCGCTTTACCTTAATGCGCTTACAGGCAAGAGCACTATCCTTGTGACCGCGAACGACTACCTCGCATACCGTGATGCTGCGGAAATGCGTCCGGCGTTTGAATTCATGGGACTTACTGAGCGCGCGGGAGTTACGCAGAAGCCGGGCGAGTTTTTGTCAAATGACGAGAAACGCGAGAACTACAACGCCGATATCCTCTATACGACGCACAGCATTCTGGCGTTCGACTACCTGTTAAATAACCTCGTAAAGCGGGCGGAAGACCGCTTTTTACGTGATTTTTATTTTATCATAATAGATGAGGCTGATTCGGTGCTCCTCGACGGCGCACAGATGCCTCTCGTAATTTCAGGTTCCCCAAGGGTGCAGTCCAACCTCTATGCGATGGCTGATTTCTTCGTTTCGACCTTGAAAAAAGACAGGGACTATGAGACTGAGGACAAATCGGTCTGGCTTACTGAGCGCGGAGTCAGATACGCTGAGAAATTTTTTGGCGTGGACAATTTTTTCGCACACGAAAATTTCGAACTGAACAGGCATGTGACTCTTGCTCTCAGAGCTCACGTGATCTTAAAAAACGAAGATGATTACGTAGTATCTGACAACGACGAAATCGTCCTTATCGATAACAGTACCGGCAGAAGCCTTCCGGGCATGAAGTTGAGAGGCGGTGAGCATCAGGCGCTCGAGCAGAAGGAACATTTGAAACTGACTCAGGAGCAGAGGTCCGTCGCGTCGATCACATATCAGAATCTGTTTCTGATGTTTCCTAAAATGTGCGGCATGAGCGGCACCATCTCAGATGCCAGAACCGAGCTTCGAACTGTCTATCACAAGAAAGTGCTTGTGATCCCTCCTCACAGAAAAGTAAGGAGAGTCGATAAAAAGGACCGTTATTTCATAAGTGCCGAGGATCAGTACAAGGCAGCTTTAAAGGAGACTTTGAAGATACACAAGACAGGCCAGGCAGTTCTGGTCGTTACCGCTACGATCCAGGATACCGAGATTTTTTCAAGGATGCTTGTAAAAGAAGGCGTCCCGCACAGCGTATTAAACGCCGACAACGCGTACTGGGAAGCAGAGATCATAGCAGCTGCCGGAAAGCACAATGCCGTTACCGTCTCCACTGGTATGGCGGGCCGCGGAACCGATATCAAGCCTGAGAAAAAAGTCATAGAACTCGGCGGACTTGCAGTCATTGGTATCGGCCGGATGAAGAATGTCAGGCTCGAGAGACAGGCCAGAGGAAGAGCGGGCAGACAGGGTGATCCGGGTTCTTCACAGTTTTTCGTCTCGCTCGAGGATGAAGTCGTCAAGTCGATGAACAGGGAAAAGGCCGAGAGCATTATCTCCGGCAGGCGGAATATTTCACATTTCGGATTAAAGCATTTGATCGACGGCGCCCAGAAGACAATGGAGGAACAGGGCGTTTCTTCACGAGAGCAGTTTGTAAGGTACGACGAAATACTGCGCAGGCAGCGTGAGATTCTCTATGCAGCGAGAGACAGGCTTCTTGATAAGGCCTCGATTGAAAAGAGTACGATACAGAGCATCGTAAACGACAATCTGAAACTTTTTGTGAAAAATAATCCGGATATCACAGATGCTGAGCTGAACCGCTATATCCTTGACAACCTGACCTATGAGTCGATCCCTGATGCGATAAGGATTGAGGGGCACAGCAGAAAGGACCAGAAGAAACTTTTAGAGACGCTCGAGAGTATAGCTGCCCGCCTCTATGACCTGAAAGCGATGTCTTTTAAAAATGACGATGACTTCCAGGAATACACCAGACAGTGTTTCCTTACAGCAATAGACGACGGATGGGTCGAAGAGGTAGATTACCTTCAGCAGATGCAGTTCGTCATCACGACCAGAGGCACAGCACAGAGAAACCCGATCTTCGAGTACAGCCGTGAGGCCTACAAGTCGTTTAACGATATGAAGGTCGAGATGAAGAAAAATATCGCGAGAAATTTCTTCCTAGGCGATCCGCAGATTGATAAAGACGGCGAGATGAAGATTACTTTCCCATAATTCTCGGATGAAGATTATATTCCCGTAACAGGAGAACAGCGATGATCTACAATTTTAATCTGGGTATAGGCTGGGCTTCAAGCGGTGTAGAATACGCACAGCTCTACCGCGCCAGGATATTCAGAGGCCTGGGACTTCCGGCTAAATTTATATTTACCGACATGTTTCCACAGGAAAATATTGAGCACTTCACGGCAAATATCGGATTCAATGACGATGAAGTAATCTGGCTCTATACCTATTTTACTGATTTTAAAACAGCTCCAGTCACATACACACTTGGTGATTTTGAAGAGACTCTCTCTGACAAAGACTATAAATTGGTCCGCAATGGAAAGA
Source organism: Lachnospiraceae bacterium (assembly GCA_003862155.1). Classification (GTDB taxonomy): domain Bacteria; phylum Bacillota; class Clostridia; order Lachnospirales; family Lachnospiraceae; genus Weimeria; species Weimeria bifida. Next base: position 56,755 of record QOUV01000012.1, on the reverse strand, counting down.
CTGCGCGGATCATTTTTAATCATGAAGATAAATTTCTGACGCTTTATTTCTCAGATCAGGAGGAAAGAAAACTTCACCGTGTCGAGTATGTTTCGCACGGTTACCTGATCAGGAAGGATTATTTCACATACGGGCGAATCTATTCAGAGTACTATGCGCCGCTCAACGGCTCGGCGCACCTCTATCTGAGACGTTTTTTCAATACAGATGGTTCGACTGCGTATGAACAGATGATTGATGATGGAAATATGATGTTCCGGTTCCCGGACCATATTTTTTACTCGAAAGAGGAATTCGTCGGGTATTTTGTAAAGAGCCTTAACCTGACAGATAAAGATACACTGATAATCGACAGGACCACGGGCATAGGGCAGTCGATCCTTGAAAACTGCGGATATGCCCGCATCGGAATCGTCGTTCACGCTGAGCACTACAGCCCGGGAAGTTCAAATGACGATTACATTCTTTGGAATAATTTTTACGAGTACACATTTGATATGGCTCGCCATATCAGCTTTTTTATCACCTCTACCGATGCCCAGCGGGATGTGATGACAGAGCAGTTTAAGAAATATGTCGGAAAGGCTCCGGAGGTGGTTACAATTCCGGTCGGAAGCCTCTCGAGACTTCGTTACCCGCTTCCTGAAAAAGGCCGCAGGCCATTTTCATGTGTAACAGCTTCAAGGCTTGCCACTGAAAAGCACCTCGACTGGGTGATAGAAGCCTGCGTCAAGGCGCATGAAGAGGCAGAGGAGCTGACACTCGATATTTACGGCGAAGGAAAAGAGGGCGAAGCTCTTGAGAAGCTGATCACCGAGAGAAAAGCTGATTCTTATATTCATCTGGTGGGCCAGCACGATATGACTGATGTCTATCAGAACTATGAGCTCTATGTATCGGGGTCGACGAGCGAGGGATTCGGGCTGAGCCTTATGGAGGCTGTCGGAGCCGGACTTCCAATAGTCGGCTTCGATGTGCCATACGGAAATCCGACTTTTATAGACCATGGAAAAAACGGCTATCTGGTTCCGGTTGACGAGGAGATGTCGCCGCAGGAATATATCGAAGGCCTTCGAAGAGCGATAGTCAAGTACTTCACAGAGGCCGACAGGAGCGCTTTTGAAAAGGCTTCATACGATAAAGCTGAAAATTTCCTGACAAAAAAGGTGATGCAGAAATGGAAAGACGTGATCCGATAAAAAATAAATCAGACGGCAGTGTAGACGGCGTTCTGCTTCTCGACAGCTTTGATGAGCAGGCGCAGATGCTTGCGCAGTCTTTTCAGGCAGCAGGCTTTTGCGGGCCGGTCGTTGTGATACATGACGATGGATTTCTGCCGGATGAAGTGATGTCAGTCAGAGAGTGGTTTTCAAAAGACCGCGAAAATGAGTTTACTTTTGAGCATAAAGAGAAAGTGTCTGAGCCTTCAGAGAAGACAGGGGCATATCATACCATGAGTGAAGAGGAGTACGCTCTCTATCATCAGGGATTTAAACCGGGACGTCCGCGTTTTTTTGACCAGATCGAAGTTCCGGATTACTGGGAGATCACTTCAACTCTGGTAAATGGGGAAATTCATGATCTTCATAATCTGCGTGGCAGGATGTATTACCATCTTTCCTCTGAAAACCGGTTTGTAAGCGATGTCGACTGGTTTGGCCCGAATGGAAATGTCCGCTTTACCGACCACTATGACAATCACGGCAGGCTCTTTTCGAGAACGACTTTTAACATCAGGGGCGAGAGGTTCTGCCGCACCTGGTTTGATGAAAAAAACCGGGAAAAAATTGTGGAAAATTTAGTGACCGGAGACATTATTGTAACCCGTGACAAAAAGACAGAACTCTATAGAAATCTGACCGACCTGACTGTTCAGATGCTTCGCGAAATCGGTGTCGAAGGAGAGCGTATTTTCTACAATTCCCTGTCGACCCCGCTCTTCGTAAGTGAGAAACTAGGCAGTAATTCACGAAAAAATGTGCTTTTCTGGCAGGAAGGTCCGAGAGACGATATCCCTGGAAATATGCAGGAGATTTTTAACGGTCCTACAAAGACAGGCTCTATCCTTGTGCAGAACAGGGAAAGTTACAGCCGTCTTATCTCACTGGGAGCATCTGGTAAAATATTGCGCCCGTTCGGCTTTGTCTACAATTTTGTCCGCGAAAACAACCACACGAAAAATGCCCTTATTTTTACAAATTCAGATCAGATAGAGTCGCTCGAGCCTCTTGTCAGGGCTCTTCCTGAGATTACTTTCAATATTGCTGCTGTGACTGAGATGTCAGGAAAGCTGATGGCTTTCGGCCATTTTGAAAATGTAAGGCTCTACCCGACAGTCAGGAAAAATGTCACAGATGAACTGTTCGAAAAATGCGATCTGTATTTTGATATCAACTATGGAAATGAGATCCTTGCATCTGTCAGGAGAGCATTTTTGAATAACCAGCTTATTATGGGCTTCGACAAGACGCTTCACAGGAGAAGATATCTGGCTCCGCGGGAAATTTTTACAGACGTAGATCAGATGATTGCAAAAGTAAAGCGGGTTGTATCTGATCGTAGTGCCTTTGATCGGGGACTTGCCGAACAAAAAGAGAATGCGTTGGCGGAGTCAGTGGAAAGTCTCAGGGATATTTTTTATGAGGAGTGATCGTGATGACTAATAAAATTATCTGTCTGATCATCGGATATTTTTTCGGTAGTTTCCTTACGGCTGAAATCGTTACAAGGCGTCTCACCGGAAGACCCTGCCGTGAACTAGGAACTTCTGGAAATCCCGGGATGGCAAATGTTATGGCGCACCTTGGTTTTGTGCCCGGAATCATCGTACTCGCCGGAGACCTGGGTAAGACCATCGCTGCGATGCTTCTCGTTCATTTCGCATTTGATCAGAGTCATCTGGCGCTCTACTACACGATGCTCGGGCTCGTACTTGGCCACAACATCCCGTTTTACCAGCCGCGCCACGGCGGAAAAGGAGTAGCAGTCACCTGCATGGCTGTTTTTATCATAAATCCGTTCTGGGGTCTGATCTCTGATGCAGTCGGAATGCTTGTCGTATTTGCGACACAGTACCTCTGCGTCGGAGCCATTGTGATTCCTGCATTTTTCATCATTCCGACCGTTATTTTCTACGGGAAGGAAGCCGGGCTTATCGCAATTGCTCTTTCTCTTATAATGTACTGGCGCCATTTTCCAGCACTCAGCCAGATTCCGAAGGGAACATGCGAAAAAACTGATGTGATCGGGGCTTTTAGGAAGAAATTTTTTAAGCATTAAGATGAACATCCGATTTTCTGCTCCGCGGGAGCTCCATATTGAAAACTATGTCATAATTTTTAGTCTTTATTTTACAGCAGAGAAATAATATAATGATTTGGTGGTCAGCCTGTTGACCACCAAATCTTTATATAGCATTGTTACTTGTAGAATATTTTTCTTAGAGCAGGAAACAAAGGAAAAGGAGAACAAATGGAACAGGAAACGAAATGTATTGATGCTGGTTACACGCCGAAAAATGGTGAGCCGAGGATGATCCCTATCATTCAGAGTACTACGTTCAAGTACGACACGAGTGAGGACATGGGAAAACTGTTTGATCTCGAGGCCGACGGATATTTTTACACGAGGCTGCAGAATCCGACTAATGACATGGTGGCAAAAAAGATTGCAGCGCTTGAGGGCGGGACAGCAGCTATGCTCGTATCTTCAGGGCAGGCAGCGAACTTTTTTGCAGTTTTTAATATTGCTACGGCGGGCGACCATGTGATCGCATCAACATCCATTTACGGCGGCACGTTCAACCTTTTCAATGTTACGATGAGAAAAATGGGCGTCGATTTTACTTTTGTGGATCCGGACTGCAGCGACGAGGAGCTTGAGGCAGCATTTAAGCCGAATACGAAGGCAGTTTTTGGTGAGACGATCGCGAACCCGTCACTGACGGTTTTCGATATCGAGCGTTTCGCGAAGGCAGCGCATGCACACGGGGTTCCGCTTATCGTTGACAACACTTTTGCGACTCCGATAAACTGCCGGCCGTTTGAGTGGGGCTGCGACATTGTCACACACTCCACGACAAAATATATGGACGGCCACGACGCCACAGTCGGTGGCGCTATTGTAGATTCTGGAAAATTTGACTGGATGGCGCACAAGGACAAGTTCCCGGGCCTTACGACTCCGGACGACTCCTATCATGGAATCACCTACGCTGAAAAATTTGGCAAAGAGGGCGCATACATTACAAAAGCTACTGCACAGCTGATGCGTGATTTCGGCTCGACTCCGTCTCCGATGAATTCCTATCTTTTAAACCTTGGCCTCGAGTCGCTCGCAGTCCGTGTTCAGCGTCACTGTGAAAATGCCCGGAAAGTCGCTGAATTCCTTGAAAATAACGAGCATGTTTCATGGGTAAATTATCCGGGCTTAAAGAGCAGCAAGTATTACGGGAGAGCTAAGAAATATATGCCAAATGGCACCTGTGGTGTCATCAGCTTCGGCGTGAAGGGTGGAAGAGAGGCAGCCTCAAGATTTATGAGCAGCCTGAAACTCGCCATCATCGCAACGCATGTCGCAGATGCACACACCTGCGTCCTTCACCCGGCCACCAGCACACACAGACAGCTGACGGATGACGAGCTTACGGCCTGCGGAGTGCTTCCGGATATGATAAGACTTTCGGTCGGAATTGAAAATGTAAATGATATCATCGCAGATCTCGATAATGCGCTGAATGCTTAAAATCTGCGCTGAATTTTTCGCAGAAAACTATATCATGATTTGGTGGTCAATCTTTTGACCACCAGATCATAATATTCACTTTTTTTGGAGATTTTATGTCAAATACAACCACCCATAACAGCACAAAGCGCCATGTCCGTAACATCGCCGTCACCGGTGTCCTTTCCGGCCTCGCTTTCGTACTGCAGCTTATAGAGCTTCCGGTGCCTTTTATCATGCCAGGCTTCATAAAATTCGATTTCTCAGATCTGCCGGCTCTGCTCGGTTCCTTCTCAATCGGACCTGTCTATGGCATTTTGATCGAACTTATCAAAAACCTGCTGCACCTTGCAGTGTCATCCTCCGGCGGAATCGGAGAGCTTTCAAATTTCATTCTCGGTGCCGTTTTTGTTGCGATCGCCGGCATCATTTACAACCTTAAAAAGACGAAAAAAAGGGCCGTCATCGCCTCTTTCGCCGGCTCGATCGGCATGGCTGCAGTAAGCATTCCTTCGAATATTTTCATTGTCTACCCTGTCTACTACAAATTCATGGATAAGGCCGCCATCTTAAAGGCTTATCAGGCCATCATCCCTTCGATGAAATCTGTCGAGCAGTCGATCGTATGCTTCAATATGCCGTTTACCTTCGTTAAAGGCATGATCGATGTGCTGATCACGTTCTTAATCTACAAGAGACTGTCGCCAATTCTGCACGGCAAAGACTGAGGCTTATTCAGCTTTTTTAATACTGTTTTTTTCTATATTGAAATGGCTGCAAAAATGATCTTTCTAGACTAATTTTACAAGCCGTGCTATAATTTCACTCATGAGCATTCAAATTGACCAGATTAAAATTAGTCCGGAGCAGGACAGCCGGGAGGCGCTTCTTCGCGAGGCTGCGAAGAGGCTTCATATTTCAAAGAAGGACATCACGGACCTTTGCATCCTGAAAAAATCCATCGATGCGAGGAAGAAGCCGGATGTCTTTTTGCTGTACCAGATTGCTGTCCGGATAAAAGGTGACGAGTCGAAGATTCTTAAAAATCACCGCATAAAAAATATCGCAGAGTACCAGAAGAAAACATACAATGTAAAGAGAGGTCTTTCGCTCGGTGGACGCAGGAGACCTGTGATCGTGGGACTTGGCCCGGCGGGACTTTTTGCGGGACTGATCCTTTCGGAGGCTGGACTCTGCCCAGTTATATTGGAGAGAGGAAAACAAGCTTCCGAGAGAAGAGCCGACGTCGAAAAGTTTTTTGAGACCGGAGTCCTTGATCCCGAGAGCAATGTGCAGTTCGGTGAGGGCGGTGCAGGCACTTTTTCGGATGGGAAGCTTAATACCGGAGTCCACGATAAAAATGGCCGGAACCATTTTATCCTCGAGACTTTCGTAAAGTACGGTGCGCCGCCTGAGATTCTCTACGAGGCAAAGCCGCATATCGGGACAGATAAGCTTATCGATGTTGTCTCGAATATCAGGAAAGCCATCATAGAAAAGGGCGGAGAAGTCAGATTTGAAACCAAAATGACAGGGCTTATAGTGCAGGACGGACGGGTCTCCGGTGTAAAAACTGTTTCTGAGAATTCTTCCGGGCAGAATCTGCATGAAGATATCATTCCGACAGATTCAGTGATCCTCGCCATCGGTCATTCTGCCCGTGACACTTTCAAGAGTCTCTACGAAGAGCACATTCCGATGACTGCAAAGCAGTTTGCGATGGGATTTCGAATCGAACACCCGCAAAAATTTATAGATGAATCGCAGTATGGAAGCAAGGCAGCGGAACTTCTGCCTGCGGCTCCATACAAACTTGCATTCTCAAAGGGCGATAGAGGTGTCTATTCATTCTGCATGTGTCCGGGTGGCTTCGTCGTAAATGCCTCCTCGGAGGAAGGCAGGCTCGCGGTTAATGGAATGAGCAACTACAGGCGGGATTCAGCCAATGCGAACTCAGCGATTGTTGTGGCTGTCGGCGCGGGAGAGTACGACATGAACGATCCGCTTGGGGCCATCGCTTACCAGCGCTCCATTGAAAAAAAGGCATACGACCTCTGCCGGGGAAAAATTCCGCAGCAGCTTTACGGGAATTTTAAAGAAAATAAGGTAAGTACTTCGTATGGCGATTTCGAGTCGCTGACGAAGGGGGCACACGCCTTTGCTAACTTAAGAGGCATCTATTCGCCTGAGATCGAGCAGGCATTTATTAACGGAATGGACTTTTTTGACAGGAGGATCCACGGTTTCGCCAGATACGACGCGATCCTTAGCGGAGTTGAGAGCCGGACTTCGAGTCCTGTCAGGATACCGAGAGACGAGAGCTTCCAGTCCAGCCTGCGCGGACTCTTCCCGTGTGGTGAGGGAGCAGGCTATGCAGGTGGAATCACATCTGCTGCAATTGACGGGATCAAGGTGGCAGAAGCCGTGACCGGTTCTTTCAGCCAGGAATAAAAAGGACAGCAACCTGGACAAATAGGTTATAATTAGCAGGTATGAGAGAGATAAAAGAATTAGACCAGAGTGTCATTGATAAAATTGCGGCGGGCGAGGTCGTTGAGCGGCCGGCGTCCGTTATAAAAGAGCTGACAGAGAACGCAATTGACGCCGGAGCGACGGCGATTTCGGTCGAGATCGAGGGCGGCGGGATCGACCTGATCAGAGTTACCGACAATGGTTCGGGAATTCCGGAAGACCAGATCGAGACGGCTTTTCTGCGCCATGCGACGAGTAAGCTAAGGACTGCGGACGAACTTGAAAATATCGGCTCGCTCGGGTTCAGAGGCGAGGCATTGTCGTCGATTGCGGCAGTTTCAAAGGTCGAAGTCTTTACGAAGACAGAAGACGAGTTCGTCGGCTGCCACTATATTATCGAGGGCGGAAAAGAGATCGACAGGGAGTCGAAGGCGACGCCTGACGGCACGACATTTATTGTCAGGGCGCTTTTCTACAACACTCCGGCCAGGAGAAAATTTTTAAAGAGTCCTGCGACTGAGGGCAACTATATCAGAGACCTCTTAGAAAAACTAGCGATTTCGCATCCGGATATCGCGTTCAAGTTCCGCATGAACAAGCAGGAAAAGTTTGTGACTGTTGGTGACGGAAAACTTCTCGACGCGGTCTACTGTGTCTACGGCAGGTCGATAGCCAACCATCTGATCGAAATTGACAGTGCGATTGAGGGAGTCCACATCTCGGGATTTCTTGGAAAAAGCGAGCTGAACCGCGGCAACCGCACGATGGAGATATTTTTTGTAAACAGGCGTCTCGTAAAGAGCAGCCTCCTTTCGAAGGCGCTCGAGGCCGGTGGCGAAGGCTTCGTAATGAAGCACCAGTACCCGTTTGCGATAATTTTTCTTGACTTTGATCGGCCGCTTGTCGATGTAAATGTGCATCCGACGAAGCAGGAAGTGAGATTTCTAGATGAGCCTCTTGTCTATAAACTTGTGTCAGAGACTGTGCACAGAGCCTACACCGGAGGCGATACGGACAGGGATACAGAAGACCTTTCTGCTGAAGCTTTGAAACAATCTGACACAGCAAATTACGCGGCAAAGGCTCCTGAGCCTTTTGAAAAAAAGAGACTTAACGCAATAAAAGACGCGATAGTCCAGCAGATCGCAGACGACTCACCATATGAGAAAAAATACGAGAGATCCGAAGTCGACAGGTTTATTGCGGACCAGAAGACAAGCATGCCGAAATACGAGCAGACACAGAAGACAAGCATGCCGAAATACGAGCAGACCTCATTTATTTCGAAGGAGTCTGCGATAAACCACAGACTTATAGGGCTTGCGTTTGACACCTACTGGATTTTTGAGTACAACGACGCACTTTTTCTGGTGGACCAGCACGCCGCGCATGAGAAGGTAAATTACGAGAGGCTTATGCGGCAGCTGAAAGAGCGTGAGATGACCTCAGAGATGGTCTCGCCATCAATCATAATTACGCTGACGCGGCAGGAAAAGCAGACGGTCTTCGACCATTTAGATGCGTTTTGTGACCTTGGATTTCGAATTTCGGACTTCGGAGAGACTGAGGTCGCGCTTGAAGCCGTTCCCGGAAATCTTTTAGAAATTGACCCGGAGGAGCTTTTTACAAATGTGCTTAAGGGTATAGACGACTGGGGAAACGAGAAAGTCCCTGAAATAGTCCGTGAAAAAATTGCCACGATGTCCTGCAAAGCCGCTGTAAAAGGCGGACAGCCGATCTCTCCGACAGAGATGGACAATCTTTTCATGGAAATGATGCAGGCGGATGAGCCATATCACTGCCCGCATGGCCGCCCGACGGTCGTGCGCATCACAAAGGCTGAGCTTGACCGCAGATTTAAGAGGATAGTGAACTAATGTCAGAAATATCTCCTATGATGCAGGAGTACCTGAAAACAAAAGAACAATACAAGGACTGCATACTTTTTTACAGACTGGGCGATTTTTACGAAATGTTTTTCGACGATGCGAAGCTCGTTTCAAAGGAACTCGACCTGACACTGACAGGAAAGAACTGCGGCTTAAAAGAGAGGGCGCCGATGTGCGGCGTCCCATTTCATGCTGTGGACACCTACCTCTCCCGTCTTGTAAAAAATGGTCACAAGGTCGCGATCTGCGAGCAGCTAGAGGACCCGAAGCTCGCCAAGGGCCTTGTAAAACGCGGAGTAATAAGAATAGTTACACCGGGGACAGACCTTAGCGGCGGGGAAAATGACGGCGACAACAACTATATTGCAAGCCTTTACTGTAAAGACAAGCGGACTATAGGCATTGCATTTGCGGATGTCTCGACCGGTGATTTTTACACGACGGAAGCGGACGATATCACGAAAGTTTCGGACGAGGTCTTAAAGTACGACCCGTCCGAGTTCATATACAACAGCGCCTTTTCAAGCCTCTATCAGGATTTCCTCGATGAGCAGACTGAGAAGAAAAAGCTCTGTTCTGAGGCTGACAGGTCATATTTTCTACCTGATAATGCAGAAAATGTCCTGAAGCGCCATTTCAAAGTCTATTCCACAGAGGCGCTCGGGCTGTCCGGCCATCCGGAAGAGATGATAGCGAGCGGCGCGCTGACTTCGTACCTTCTCGATACGCAGATGAATGACCTCTCGCATATGAATGAGATCCATCCGTATTCCATAGGAAAATATCTTGTCATCGACAACGCGACATACAGAAACCTTGAGCTTACCGAGACGATGCGGGAGAAGGAGAAGCGGGGCTCGCTTTTCTGGGTCTTAGACCACACCAGGACAGCGATGGGGCAGAGGAAGCTTAAAAATATGATCGAGCATCCTCTTCTGGATAAGGACGAGATCGAAAAAAGGCTCGATGCGATTGAAGAGCTTAACCAGTCGATGGTCGACAGGGAAGAGATAAGAGAGTACTTATCCGGTGTCTATGACCTTCTGCGGCTTCTCACAAAATTTTCCTACAGGAGTGCGAACCCGAGAGACCTTCTGGCTTTTAAGGATTCCATAACTCCGCTCGGCCCTGTAAAAAATCTCCTCGCAGGTTTTAATTCAAAGCTTTTAAAGGAGCTGAGTGACGAGATCGACCCGATGGATGACTTAAGAGAGCTTCTTGAGGCGTCGATCGATGAGGATGCGCCTGCGACTGTCCACGATGCCGGAATTTTAAAAGAGGGCTTCAACGAAGAGGCAGATCGGCTTAGAAAGGCCAAGACAGACGGCAAGCAGTGGCTTTCGAACCTCGAGGCGAAGGAGAGGCAGAGGACTGGAATTTCAAAGCTTAAGATCAAGTACAATAAGGTCTTCGGATATTTTATCGAGGTAAGCAACTCCTTTAAGGACAAGGTCCCGGACGACTATATCAGAAAACAGACTCTTGTAAATGGCGAAAGGTTCTACACACCGGAGCTTAAAGAGCTTGAAAACACTATCCTCGGCGCACAGGATAAGCTTGTGACTCTGGAAAAGGAGATCTTTGACCAGATCCTGGAAAAACTTAACGACGCGGCTGTCCGTATACAGCGGACAGCTGAGGCGGTAAGCGTTCTCGATGTTCTGGCCGGAGTTTCTGATGTTTCACAGAAGAACCACTATGTAAGGCCTTCTATTAACCAACGCGGAGTCATAGATATAAAGGGAGGCCGCCACCCGGTAGTTGAGAAGATGATCCCGGACGGCTCTTTTATCGCAAACGACACCTACTTAGACGACGATGATTTTACGACCGCGATAATCACCGGACCTAATATGGCTGGAAAGTCCACATATATGAGGCAGACAGCGCTTATCGTCTTAATGGCGCAGTGCGGATTTTTCGTGCCGGCAGACAGTGCGGACATCGGAATTGTCGACAGGATTTTTACCCGTGTCGGCGCAAGCGATGACTTAGCGAGCGGACAGTCGACATTTATGGTCGAGATGAACGAGGTCGCGAATATTTTAAAGAACGCGACGGAAAAGAGCCTTGTGATCCTGGATGAGATAGGCCGCGGAACGAGCACTTTCGATGGCCTCTCTATCGCGCAGGCTGTCGTCGAGTATGTAAACGACAAGAAAAAAATCGGCGCGAAGACTCTCTTTGCTACGCATTACCATGAGCTGACTTCGCTCGAGGGGAGGCTCCCGGGCATCCACAACCTCTGTGTCGCGGTAAAGGAAGAGGGCAAGGATGTAACGTTCTTAAGAAAAATAGTTCCGGGAGAGGCGGACAGAAGTTACGGAATCGAGGTCGCAAAACTCGCCGGAGTTCCGGCCCCGGTGCTTCGCCGCGCGAGAAAAATATCGCAGAAGCTCGAACGCGAAGACCTTGAAAACAAGTCCAGAAGCGCAAGAAAAGTGGATGACGGTATCGAGGGACAGATCTCGTTTTCGGATATTTTTTCTGAGCCGGAAGCTGGGACAGTGGACAGGGACGCTGAAGCGAAGGATGAGCTTATAGGCAGACTGCAGAAGATTGATGTAAACAACATGACACCTGTTGATGCCATGAATGAACTTGTGAAACTAAAGGAAAAAGCAGATGAACTTAAGTGATTTTTATAAAGAGGCAGGAATTGACAAAGAGGTCTTTGAGCTCGGCGAAAGGGCGGAATCAGAGCTTAAAGACAGGTTCGATGCGATCGACAAGATGGCGGAGCTTAACCAGATCAAGGTAATCGAGGCCATGAGAAAAGAGCGCGTCTCGTACGACTGTCTTAATGGAACGACAGGCTACGGCTATGGAGATGTAGGCCGCGATACTTTAGAGAAGGTCTATGCCGACGTTTTTCGCGGGGAGGATGCCCTGGTAAGACCACAGATCACCTGCGGGACGCATGCAATCTCACTCGCGCTTTTTTCGAATTTAAGGCCGGGGGACACCTTTGTATCTATTGCCGGGAAGCCTTACGATACACTTGACGACGTTATCGGCTTAAATCCGTGCCCGGGTTCGCTTGCAGAGTACGGAGTAAAATACAGACAGGCGGACTTAAAGCCGGACAGCTCTTTTGACTGGGATGCGATAAGGAGCGTTATAGACGATACGACAAAGATTGTAGAAATCCAGCGTTCGAAGGGATACGCCACGAGAAAATCGTTCTCGGTAGAAGAGATAGGTGAGGCGACCCGCTTTGTAAAGAGCATAAAGCCGGATGTTCTGGTCTTCGTCGACAACTGCTACGGTGAGTTCGTAGAGGATAAGGAGCCGCTCGAGGCCGGTGCCGATTTCATGGCTGGAAGCCTGATAAAAAATCCGGGCGGTGGTCTTGCGCCGATCGGTGGCTATATCGTCGGAAAAAAAGAGTGTATCGAGAATGCCGCAAACCGTCTGACATCTCCAGGACTCGGAAGAGAAGTCGGAGCTTCGCTTAACGCGATGAGAGATTTCTATCAGGGATTTTTCCTGGCGCCGACAGTTACTGCGGCGGCAGAGAAGGGGGCTCTTTTTGCTACAAAAATTTTCGAGGGCCTGGGATACAACTGCATTCCAAAGGCTGATGAGAAGAGAGCCGATATAATTCAGGCTGTAGAACTCAAGACTCCTGAGGGACTCTGCGCATTCTGCGAGGGAATTCAGGCGGCATCTCCGGTCGACAGCTACGTAAAGCCTGAGCCATGGGATATGCCGGGATATTCGGATAAAGTCATAATGGCAGCAGGCACTTTTGTCAGTGGCGCGTCGATCGAGCTTTCTGCAGACGGACCTTTAAGAGAGCCTTATGCCGCCTATTTTCAGGGCGGTCTCACTTATCCGCACGCCAAATTCGGTATTCTTATGGCTTTGCAGCACCTTGTAAATGCGGGTGAAATTTCATTGAAATAGAGTCTTAAATGTGGTATTCTCTTAGTGTATGCGTGTGTGTCCGTTGAGAAAGAAACGGAGACGCAGATGAAGAAAAACCAATGGATAAGTGATGTCGATCCACAGACTAAGGCTGAGAAGTACGGCATCAGGTCACTGACGGATTCTGAGCTTTTAGCTCTGGTCCTTAGAAATGGCACCCGCGAGAAGAACGCGCTGGAGCTTGCGAAGGAAATACTTTCGGGGAGTGAAGGTTTCTATTCGCTGATGGAAGCCAGGAGAGAAGACCTCCTGGAGATCGAGGGTATAGGACAAGCTAAGGCCTATATCCTGCTTGCGGTGCAACAGATCGCGAAGCGTGCATTTACACAGCGGAAAGCTGAATCGCCGGCTATCGAAAGCCCGAGAGCGGCTGCCGACTATGTGATGCAGGAGCTTCGGTACGAGAAGCAGGAGTATGTTGTGATGCTGCTCCTCGATACGAGGCTGCATGTGATCTCGAAGGAAGTGCTTTTTAAAGGGACTCTGGACCAGTCGATGTACTCGACCAGAGAGCTCTTTTGCTCAGCGCTCCGGCACAGGGCAGCTCAGGTGATACTGTTTCACAACCATCCGAGCGGAGACCCTACACCGAGCGAGGCCGACATCAAGGTCACTAAGAAGACAGAAGAAGCGGGACGGCTTCTTGACATCCCACTTTCAGACCATATTATCATAGGTGATTTTAAGTATTACAGTTTCAGGGAGCACGGTCTGCTCACCTGAGCTATGTTTCAGGAGGAAAAAATGACTAACGGTTACGGAATCGATATGGGCACGGGAAATCTTAAGATATACAGCCGTGCATCTGATACAGTAACTCAGCAGAAGAATACCATTGCCATCGTCGGTGGAAATCAGATGTATGCCTATGGAGACGAGGCCTACTCTATGTATGAGAAGGCTCCGGACACTATAGATGTTTCTTTTCCTATTGTGGGCGGCGTCATAGCTGATTTTGACAACATGCAGACGATGCTCCTCGAAGTTTTATCGAAGAATGTCGATGCGAAGCTAAAGGGTTCGGACATTGTTATCGCTGTTCCGACGGATATCACAGAGGTTGAGAAGAAGGCCTTCTATGATATGTTCGCGAAGACTCACATCAAAGCCAGAAGCATCAGGCTCTGCGAGAAGCCGCTGGCCGATGCACTTGGACTTGATATCGATATCACAGAGCCTACAGGTGTTATGGTCGTTGATCTCGGTGCCGATACGACTGAGATCTCTGTCATCTCACTCGGGGGACTGGTACTCTCAGAGCTCCTTCCTTACGGCGGAAACAAGCTCGACGATGCGATCGTCACCTACATGAAGCGCAGATACAACCTCGTGATCGGCAGAAAGACAGCGAAGTCCTTAAAGGAGAAGATCGGCCGTGCCGTAGAGGCAGAAGAGGGTGCTGAAGCAGAGACAGTCACTATCGTAGGACGCGATGTCGTAAGCGGCCTGCCTATCGAGATGGATATTTCAGATGAGATCATCTATCAGAGTATCAAGGATGACCTGTCGAATATCGGAGCGTCTATAAGGATGATCCTCGAGAAGGTTCCACCAGAGCTTGCCAAGGATATCGTCCACTCGGGCATCTATATCACCGGTGGTTCATCGAAGATCAGAGGACTTGGGGATCTCTTCAAATCCATGACGAATATCGAGATGATCGTTGCAGAGGACGGAACACAGACTGTAGCTTTAGGCCTTGGAAAAGTGCTTTCAGAAGACAGGTTTGACAGATTCGGATACACGATGAAGTCGAGGATTTTCAGTTAAAAAATGGACAAGAAAAACAGGATAAATATACCGGGATACGTAGTGCTTTTGTTCTTAGGGCTTCTCTGTATCGTCCTGCTGTTTTTCAGCTTTGCGACCGGATTCTCCGGCGGACCGGTTTCTGCGTTGGCGGACTATGTTTTCACGCCTATGCAGGAGGGCCTTTCGAATGCAGGAGGCGCTATCTCGCATGGCATTGACTCCCGCAGAGAGAAAAAGCAGCTTCTCGCCGAGAACAAGAGACTGAACAACAAAGTAAATGAGCTTGAGTCAAAGCTTACGAACACGAGACTTAAGGAAAATGAGCTGACGAGGCTCGAGAAGCTTTTAAAGCTCTCTAAAGACTACGATAAGTACAAGACTACCGGAGCCAGGATCATTGCGAAGGGCACGAGCAACTGGTTTTCTACATTTACTATAGATAAGGGCAGTGCTGACGGCATCAAAAAGGACATGAACGTCATAGCTG
Source organism: Lachnospiraceae bacterium (assembly GCA_003862155.1). Taxonomy (GTDB): domain Bacteria; phylum Bacillota; class Clostridia; order Lachnospirales; family Lachnospiraceae; genus Weimeria; species Weimeria bifida. The sequence continues at coordinate 41,503 of QOUV01000012.1, read as the reverse complement.
ACAACGGACTCGTCGGCTGTGTCATATCGGTCGGAAAGCACTACGCGAATGTCCGCTCTATTATCGACGACGATTCGAATGTGTCTGCCTCGGTCTCTACGACAGAGGACGACATGATAATCACCGGCGGATTAGAGCAGATCAGGAAGAACGGACTTATATCTTTCTCAGGGCTCAGGGATACGAAGAATAAAGTAAAGGAAGGCGATGCGGTCGTTACGAGTAACATTTCAAGCAAATACCTTCCGGGAATTCTTATCGGCTATATCGCAAAGAAGGACAACGATACGAATGCACTGACGAGTTCAGGAACGATAACTCCTGTCGTTGATTTTTCGCATCTGTCTGAAGTGCTTGTGATCACTGAACTAAAAAAGACTGGAAAGTAATGAAAGCTGTATATTATTTTTTTAGAGGGGGCATAATTTTTATTGCCCTCATTCTTTTATTCATATTACAGACTGCCATAATGCCGCATCTGCAGCTTGCCGCTACGCCGAATCTGATGCTTATCCTTGTGTCTATGATGGGATTTATGAGAGGCAGAAAGACCGGCGCGTTTACAGGGCTTGGTGCAGGACTTATGATCGACCTGTTTTCAGGCCAGCTGTTCGGCACGTATGCGCTTATTTACATGCTCTTAGGCTATCTGAATGGATTTTTCAGAAAAATATATTTCGGCGACAGCATCAGGCTTCCGGTGATCCTCTGTGCAGCAACGGATATGGTCTACGGATTTATAGTCTACGGTGTCTTTTTCCTTCTGAATGGAAAAGCAGATGTCTTGTACTATATTTTAAATGTGATGCTGCCGGAGATGATATATACGGTCATCTGCGCACTGATACTGTATTTCCCATTTTACCATCTGAACAATCTTTTGGACAGGATTCACAACAGGAGGGAACGCAGAATTGTTTGACGAAATAAAGGCTTTTTTCGGGCGGATTTTTGAATCGAGAAAGACTACGCTCTATGCCTTGTTTTCATTATTTATGATAATACTCATCTGCAGACTCTTCTATCTGCAGATCATCCGCGGCTCGAGCTACAGGTCGAACTACAATTTAAAGATCGAACGTACAGAGCCTGTAAATGCTGCCCGCGGCAATATTTACGACAGAAAAGGCAGACTTCTTGCCTACAACGATCTGGCTTATACAGTGACACTTTCTGATGCCGTAACCTATACGAAGCAGAAGGACCACTACAAGAAGCTAAATGCCGTTATCTACAATCTTATAAAAAATATTGAGAAGAATGGGGATACCATTGACACTGATTTCGGAATCGTCCGTTCGAGCGATGGAAAGCTCTCTTTCAGAGACAGTGGAAGTGCAGTGGACCGTTTCAGGGCCGACGTGTTCGGTGAAGCGAGAGTCAGTGACTTAAATTACGACAGCAAGCTCCACTACAATAAAGCCCAGGCTACGCCGAAGCAGATCATGGACTATCTCTACAGCAGGCATATGTTTTATGTTTCATCCTCATATTCGGACGAGATGCGCTTTAAGATCGCGGTGATCCGCTACAAGATCTGGCTGAACAGGTACCAGCAGTATATGTCGACACCTATAGCGTATAACGTTTCCGACAAGACTGTAGTCTATGTCAAGGAGAACTCGGACCAGCTGCCGGGTGCCGATATCAGGGATGATACCGTGCGAAAGTATTCGGACCCGGAGGCTTTTGCGTCTATTATCGGCTACACTGGAACTATTTCATCCGAAGAGTATGCGAAGAAGCATAAAAAAGATTCAACAGTGACTATAAATGACCAGGTCGGCAAATCCGGCATCGAGAAAGTCATGGAGTCCTATCTCGCCGGAAAGAAGGGCTACAGGAAGATCTATGCAAATTCCCAGGGCAAGGCGCTTTCAGTCACAGACGAGAAAAAGCCTGTTTCCGGAGATAATGTCTACCTGTCGATCGATAAATCACTTCAGAAGAAGACATACACTCTCCTTGAAAAGGAGATAGCAGGTATTTTAAACTCAAAGATAGTAAACACCAAGGAGTACCATCTCCCTGCGGATGGTTCCGGCGCGAATGTGGTTGTGCCGGTCTATGACGTGTACTACTCATTTGTTAAGAATGACCTGATAGACATCGACAAGATGGCTGAAAAAGGTGCGACCGACATAGAGCACCAGGTAAGCGATGCTTTTAACAAACATCAGGAGAGTGCGATAAGTTTTGTAAAGGACAGCATTCTTTCAGCGAATGCTCCGGCTTATGGGAGTCTGAGTGAAGAGGGCCAGGAGTACTCGACCTACATCATAAAGACTCTTCGCGAGGATAAGATTCTCTCTTCGAAGTCGAAGGCAGCGGACGACCCATATTATAAGCAGTGGTCTGATGAGAAGATTTCAGTATATACTTACCTTAAGTACTGCCTCTCAAAGGGCTGGATAGATTACACGAAATTTTCTACGAACCAGACATTTGTAGATTCCTCGGAGCTTTACAAGAGCCTGACGGATTATATCGTAAACGATGTGATGAAGTCAGACGGCTTTAAGAAGATTATTTTTCACTATGCTCTGTTAAATGACGAGATCAGCGGCTCGAGCCTCTGTGCGATCCTCTACGATCAGGGTGTCCTGAAAAAAGACCAGGCTACAAGGGATGCACTATTAAGCGGCAGGCTAGCTGCATTTTCTTTCGTAAAGGATAAGATCAATAAACTGCAGCTTACTCCTGGAATGCTTGGACTTGAACCATCGAGCGGCTCTTCTGTTATGATGGATGCAAAGACAGGCAGGATCCTTGCGCTGGTATCCTATCCGGGTTATGATAATAACAAGCTCGCGAATAATGTAGACAACAGCTACTACTCGTACCTGCTTCAGAATACTTCGAATCCACTGTACAACTTTGCCACGCAGCAGCGTACAGCACCCGGTTCTACTTTTAAGCTGGTTTCATCAACAGCTGGTCTCTCGGAGGGAGTCATCTCGACTGCTTCTACGATCACAGACAAGGGAGTATTCGAGAAGGTTTCGAACAAGCCTAAGTGCTGGATATACCCTGGCACCCACGGAACGATCAACGTTTCGGAAGCCATCAGAGATTCATGTAACTACTTCTTCTATGAGGTCGGCTGGAGGCTTGCCGGAGGCGACAACAACTACGTCGACAGCAGAGGAATCAAGCGTATCAGAAAGTACGCTTCGCTCTACGGCCTGGGAGAGAAGACCGGAGTAGAGATTCAGGAGAACAAGTCACACATTGCGACAGAGTTCCCGGTCATGGCTGCGATCGGACAGTCCGACCACAACTATACGACGGTTGCCTTAGCCCGCTATGTGACAGCAGTTGCAAGCTCTGGAAATGTCTACAAGCTTACGCTTCTCGACCATGTCGAGTCACCTGATGGAAAGACTATAAAAACTTACAAACCTAAGCTTAAGAGAAAGATTACTTCTCTGAATTCGTCCGGATGGGCAGCAATCCACTCCGGAATGAAGATGGTCGTTGAGAATCTCGATTCATTTAACGGATTCCCGATAGAAGTTGCCGGAAAGACAGGAACAGCACAGCAGTCGGGCCATGCGAACCACGCTCTGTTCATAGGGTATGCTCCTTATTCAGACCCTAAGGTAACTATAGCGACTCGTATCGCATACGGCTACACTTCGCACAATGCGGCAGCCATTTCTAAGGATATACTCGGGTGCTACTTCCACGTCAAGTCATCTGAGGACAGATTAAAGGCTGATGCCGGTGAGATTACATCAAATGGAGCAGTCACTGACTGATGAAGGAGGACAGTTTTGACTGAGGATATAGTTCTAAAAAGTTATAAGAACGGACTGAGGCTGATCATGAATCCGGATATTCCGATCGAGCAGCTTCTGACATCTATCTGCAGGAAATTCGCCGATTCGAAAAGGCTCTTCGGGGATTCGAAGATGGCTATAGCTCTAGAGGGCAGACGTCTTTCCGATGAAGAGATAGAAGCCGTTATACAGTCGATAGAGCGCAACTGCGACGCTACTGTCACTGTCATAGCCTTGAAGGACCGCTTCTTTGAAAAGGAGATGGCCCAGAAGAAGGACAACTTCTATTTCGAAAAGAGCAATGAATATTTAAAGATAGTGAATGGAGATGTGTCGCCCGAACAGCGCATTGCAAGCACTTATGGCGTTTTAGTCACTGGAGATATCCTGGAAGGCGGAAGCGTAGAGTGCGGCGGCAATCTGATCTGTCTGGGAAATATAAGCGGAAGCGCCACCTGCGGCAGGCGGACCGGCAAAGCGGCCTGTGTTATCGCTGGCGGTATCGAGAATGCGAATATCACGATCGGTGATGTCGGAGAAAATTTCAGCATCAAAAAGAAAAAGAGATTTTTCTCAAATAAAAATGATATGATAATAATTACCTTAAATAACGGTGAGCTCGATGCGGCTCCGTTTACAGGGAGTATCTGATGTTTAGGAATTACAGATTTAAAAACTATAATTTCAGACTCGTAATCTTCATCGTAGCACTGACTATATACGGAATCATTATCATAGGAAGCGCTAACAAAAGCTATCAGAATAAGCAGATCATCGGTATGGTAATAGGAATCATCGTAATGGTCGCAGTGTCTATGGTCGACTATTCGGCGTTTTTGTCGATGCACTGGCTGTTCTATATCCTGTCGTGCCTCATGCTTCTTCTGGTATTTGTCCCTGGTCTTTCACACTCGTCAAAGGGTGCAAGGCGCTGGGCGAAGCTTGGGCCGCTGCAGTTCCAGCCGTCAGAGCTTGCGAAGATATTTATCGTAATGTTCCTGGCCTGGTATCTGATGAAGTATCAGGAGGATCTGAACAAGAAAAAGAGGCTTCTTACAACGATTGCCTTCTGCCTCGTGCCTCTCGGGCTTATAGTCTTAGAGCCTGACCTTTCGACCACGATAGTAGTGTTCTGCATTATTTTTTCAATGCTCTTCTATGCAGGGCTTTCGAAAAAGATCGTCGGAGCGGTGCTGGGGCTTATCGCCGCCGGCGCTTTCGGAGTCATTTTCCTGACTCTCCATGCGGGCGGTGTCCTGGCAGGATACCAGAATGATCGAATTGCAGCCTGGCTTCAGCCGGATAAGTATCCGTCTAAGTCCATGCAGCAGCAGAACTCGATAATGGCGATAGGAAGCGGAGAGCTCTTTGGAAAGGGACTTGCGAACACTGGGGCCAATTCTGTAAAAAACGGCAACTATATCCCGGAGCCGCACACCGATTTTATTTTCGCTGTGACAGGAGAGGAGACCGGTTTCCTCGGGACTGTTCTTATGATAGTCCTTCTCTTTCTGATAGTTTTCGAGTGCCTTCGCACCGCAAAGAAGGCCAAGGATCTGGCCGGACAGCTTATCTGTATCGGCATGGCATCGACTATAGGATTTCAGACTTTTGTAAACATCTGCGTTGTGACCGGACTTATGCCAAATACCGGACTGACGCTTCCGTTTGTAAGCTATGGACTAACATCTCTTGTGACGTTGTACTTTGGAATGGGGTTTGTGCTGAACGTCTCTGTTCAGTCAAAGAAGTTCTACGCCGATGAGAGAAATTTCACACTTGATCTGCAATAAAATGTAAAGAAGGAGGCGGTTGTATGAATGTCGGGCTTGTAGCTCATGATGCAAAAAAGAAACTGATGCAGAACTTCTGCATTGCATATCGCGGTATTCTCGCGAAAAATTCGCTCTATGCGACTGGTACGACCGGAAGGCTTATCGAAGAGGCCACGAACTTAAGGGTTCACAAATTCCTCTCAGGACACCTCGGCGGCATGCAGCAGCTCGGTGCCATGATAGAGCACAACGAGATCGATCTCTGCATATTTTTAAGAGACCCATTGACTCCGAAGTCACGTGAACCGGATGTCAATGTCATAGTCCGCATGTGCGACGCACACAATATTCCGCTGGCGACGAACCTGGCTACTGCCGAGGTCCTCGTGCTGGCACTTGACAGAGGAGATTTGGATTGGCGTGAAATGTACAAGTAAGACTTTTGGAAAAATTGCAGCTGTCGTCATGTCGGCTGCATTCATTCTGACCGGCTGCTCTTCTGAGATAAAGCAGCAGTATTCGCTGATCCCAAGGGCCAAGCAGTACGGCCTTATCAAGGAGAGCACCGCTTCACTTTTAGGCTCGCAGTACTGTCAGTATGTTCCTGACTCTTCCGGAGTTAGTGACAACAAGACTGTCTATGCGGCTGGTGCATTTAACGACACTCTCGGAAAGACAGTCTACAGCCAGAATCTTCTGAAGAAGATATATCCTGCTTCGACTACAAAGATACTTACAGCATATTGTGCTCTGAAGTATGGAGACTTAAAACAGGTCATTACGGTAAGCAGAAACGCCGTAGATCTGCCTGCGGGCTCATCTGCTGCAAACTTAAAGGCTGGCGATAAGATGACTCTCGAGGACCTTCTTAAGGCAATGCTTATCGTAAGCGGAAATGACGCAGCGACAGCTATTGCAGAGGCCATAAGCGGATCTGTGAGCGACTTTGCGAAGCTTATGAATAAAGAGGCGGCTTCTATGGGAGCCACGCATTCTAACTTTGTAAATGCGAACGGTCTTCATGATGACAATCACTATACCTGCGCCTACGACATGTACATTATTTTCCACAATGCCTTGAAGTACCCTGAGTTTAAAAAGATAATACAGGCTGCTTCGATGAAGGCAACGGTGACTCATGCGGATGGCAGAAGTGAGAAAGTGACATACGAGTCTACGAACCTGTACAAGACAAAGAAGTTTAAAGTTCCAGACAATATAACGGTTGTCGGAGGAAAGACCGGAACGACCGACAGTGCCGGCTACTGCCTTGTTTTGCTTTCAAAAAACAAACAGGGGCAGCAGATAATTACGACAGTATTTAAAGCCGTAAACCGCTGGGAACTCTACCAGATGACGAACAGGCTTCTGACGTCGTTCGCATCTACTTGATTTGCACAATATTTTACTATTATTGCGAAGCTCTCTGGTATAAAATAATTCCAGATTTAAAAAGTGCATATATTTTTATAGGAGGCATATATGACTATTTTAGTAACAGGCGGTGCCGGTTTTATTGGAAGCCACACCTGCGTTGAGCTCTTAAACAACGATTATCAGGTAGTAGTTATCGATAATCTCTACAACTCGAGCGAGAAATCACTCGACAGAGTGCGCGAGATCACTGGAAAGGACCTTAAGTTTTACAAGGGAGATATCTTGGACCATGATCTTCTCGACCGTATTTTTAAAGAGAACGACATCGACTGTGTGATCCACTTCGCCGGCCTTAAGGCTGTAGGCGAGTCTATTCACAAGCCATGGGAGTATTACAACAACAATATCGGTGGTTCCCTTACACTTCTCGACGCCATGAAGAAGGCAGGATGCAAGAACCTGATCTTCTCATCATCGGCTACAGTTTATGGAAACCCGGCCGAGATTCCTATCACAGAGAACTGCCCTAAGGGTACCTGCACTAACCCATACGGATGGACCAAGTGGATGCTCGAGCAGATTTTTACAGATATGCATACGGCAGATCCGGAGTGGAATGTCATTCTTCTCAGATATTTCAACCCTATCGGAGCACATCCGTCAGGACTTATCGGCGAGGATCCGAACGGTATCCCGAACAACCTTATGCCATATATCACACAGGTAGCTATCGGAAAGCTTCCTGAGCTCGGCATTTTTGGAAATGACTATGACACACCGGATGGAACCTGCGTAAGAGACTATATCCATGTAGTAGATCTCGCTACAGGCCACGTTGCAGCATTAAAGAAGATAAAAGAGAACGTCGGACTCGGAATCTATAACCTTGGTACAGGAATAGGATATTCAGTTCTCGACGTTGTAAATAATTTCATGGAAGCTACCGGAGTAAAGATCCCGTACAGCTTCAAGCCACGCCGTGAAGGCGATGTTCCGCAGTGCTATTCTTCAGCCGAGAAGGCAAAGAAAGAGCTTGGATGGGAAGCAAAGCACTCACTTAAAGATATGTGCCGCGATTCCTGGAACTGGCAGCAGAAGAACCCTAACGGTTTTAAGGATTGATTTAGAACAATGGCTGCATCGGCTGAATAAGCTGATGCAGTTATTTTTACAAATTGTATTTATATAAATGCAAAAACAAGCTTGACTTTCGTATCAATCCGAGTATAATAATCATTGTTGCGCGAGCAATATAAGGTTCCTTGGTCAAGTGGTTAAGACGACGCCCTCTCACGGCGTAATCGGCAGTTCGATCCTGCCAGGAACTATTAGATCATATCTCTGATATTTAGAGAGCGGGTCCTTTTCAGAAGGATCCGCTCTTGTGTTTATGTAGAGGATTTTTTATGTCAGCAAAGGAATACGAGAGGAAGACAGAGGAGTTTATCACTCCGATCCTTGAGAGAAAGGGACTTTCGCTCTGGGATGTCGTCTTCGAGAAGCAGGGAAAAGAGTATTATCTTACGGCTTATATCGATAAGCCTGGCGGCGTTACAGTCGATGACTGTGAGGAGGTAAGCCGCGAGATGAATGAGATCCTCGACAGAGAGGACTACATCCGGGAGAACTACACATTTGTAGTCAGCTCACCAGGGCTTGACCGCCCGCTGAAGAGAGAAAGGGATTTTATCAATTCGATCGGACGCGAGGTGGAGATCAAGACATACAAAGCCATAGACGGGACCAAGGAATTCACCGGTGTCCTCAAGGCTTATGACCAGGATACAGTTACAGTCGACGAAGGCGGCGGAGACAGGGTCTTTGACAGGAAAGACATAGCGATGATCCGTCTCGCTTTTGAGATTTAAGGAGGAAAAAATGGCAGAAAATGAGTTACGCACCGCGTTAGAGCTTTTAGAGAGAGAAAAGCACATATCGAAGGAAGAAATCCTCGATGCGGTAAAAGAGGCTCTGCTGCAGGCATGCAAGCGGACTTTTGGTTCATCGGAAAATTTTTCTGTAGTCCTGAATGAAGATACATTAGCGTATCATATCTATGAACAGAAGACTGTAGTTGAAGAGGTTACCAATCCGAGCACCGAGATCACCCTCGACGAAGCACACGAGTATGACGGCTCTTACAAGGTTGGCGACACGGTAAATATCGAGATAAAGACTACTCACAGAGTCGAGCAGAAGAAGGTTGTAGAAGAGGTTTCGAATTCACAGAAGCAGATAAGCATCGAAGAGGCCAGAGAGTACAGTCCTTCCTACAAGCTTGGCGATACAGTTCAGATCGAATCAGATTCAGTGGACTTCGGCCGTATCGCCGCAAAGGATGCCAGAGACACCATTATGCAGAAGCTCAAAGAGGATGAGAAAGCTTCGATCTACGAAGAGTTCAAGGCTAAGGAAGGCACTATCGTAACAGGTGTCGTTGAGCGTTTTGTTGGAAAGAACATCAGCATCAACCTCGGAAGGACAGATGCTATGCTTATGGAGAGCGAGCAGATCAAGGGTGAGCACTACGAGCCTACAGACAGGATCAGAGTCCTGATCTTAGAGGTGAGCGAGGACAGACATGGCCCGAGGATCCGCCTTTCACGTACTCATCCGGATTTCATCAGATGCCTGTTTACAGAGGAGGTATCAGAGATTAGAGATGGCATTGTAGAGATCAAGGCTATTTCAAGAGAAGCTGGAAACAGAACGAAGATGGCTGTTTATTCAAATGATCCGGACGTAGATCCTGTTGGAGCCTGCGTAGGTATGAATGGAAGCCGTGTAAATGCCGTCGTCTCTGAGATTGGCAAGGAAAAGATTGATATAGTTGAGTGGTCGGATAACGCAGCAAGCTTCATTGAGAATGCACTCGCTCCGGCCAAGGTTATAGCAGTAGTCGCAGATTCTGATGAGAAGAAGGCGAGAGTCGTAGTTCCTGATTATCAGCTTTCACTGGCCATCGGCCGTGAAGGACAGAACGCCCGCCTTGCAGCAAGACTCACAGGTTTCAGGATCGATATCAAGAGCGAGACTCAGAACAATGAGCTCGGTGGTGAATTCGTTGACTTAAGCGATTACTACAGAATGCTGAATGGTGAAGAGCCGGCAGATGATGACGAAGATTTTATCGATGACGAAGAAGAGCCGGCAGATGAGGAAGCAGAGGAAGCTTCTGATTCAGAAGAGTAACACAGGAGAGATCGATGTCTGAGAAGAAGAAGCCAAAGCGCAGATGCGCAGGCTGTGGAGAGCTTAAGGATAAAAAGGAGCTGATCCGCGTGGTAAGGACTCCGGAAGGAATTTTTACGATAGATCCTACCGGAAAGGCCGCGGGCCGCGGGGCCTATATCTGCCGTGATGCGGGCTGCCTCGAGAAGGCCAGGAAGAATCACGGACTTGAGCGCTCTTTTGGACAGAAGATTGACAAAGATGTGTATGACAGATTAGCGGAGGAGTTAACTAACCAGTGACAGACAGAGTCTTATCGATGCTTTCACTGTCGAAGAAGGCAGGCAGATTAAAGTCAGGTGCATACCAGACTGAGGATGCGTTGAAATCCGGAAAGGCGTGCCTTGTTATAGTGTCTTCGGACGCTTCAGAGAATACCAGAAAGCATTTTTCTGATATGGCGTCATTTCGGCATGTCCCATTCCGGATATATTCGGATTCGGGAAGCCTCGGAAGTTCTGTCGGGGCTGAAAGCCGGATGAGCATGGCTGTTACTGATCACAGCTTCGCTGAAAAGATACTGGAACTTATAGATAATGCAGCAGACACAAGGAGGTCTTAAGATGGCAAAGAAAAGGATTTACGACCTGGCGAAAGAGCTGGGAGTCAAGAGCAGGGATATTACCGATTACTTTGCTTCGAAGGGCCAGAACTTAGTGCCTGCGAATAACCTCGAAGATGCCCAGGTGGACGAGGTTAAGAAGCATTTACTCAAGAAGAATGCTCCGACGGCGGAAAAGTCCGAAAGCAAAAAGCCTGAAGCCAACAGAGAAGCAGGTACTCACAAGGAGGAAAAAGCCAGGGTGGCAGCTAAAGAACCAGAGAAAAAACCGGCTGTGAATTCAGAAAAAACGGCCCAGCAGAAAAAGAAGAAAAATATCACTGCAGTCTTCCATGTGGAGAACAGAAACGGAAACAGCCGTGGAGGTTCGAGGGACAGAGGCCGCTTGAAAGGTGACAGACAGCAAAGAGACAGAAAACCTGCGAACAGAGGCCCGATTAAGCCGCGTACAGGTTCGGCTATGGCCCGTCCGAAGGGACTCGATACCTATCCTGAGGAGACTTTCGTAAAGAAGAAGCCAGCTGATGAGCCAAAGCCGCAGGCAGCAGCCAAAGCTGAGACTTCCCAGAAGGCCCCTGTCAAGGATAAGAAGCCTGCAGGTCCTGTGAAGCTCGGAAACATCATGGACGAGATCCAGGAGCAGAAGAAGCGTACAGCTGAGAGAAAGAAAGAAGCCGCCGCTGAAAGAAAAGAGAGAAAAGAGAGACAGCAGAGAAGAGCCGAGAATGGCAATGGCCGCGGAGACAGAAACGGCACAGGCCGTTCGTTTGGAGACGGCAGTGGCCGTCCTTCACGCGGAGGTGGATCTTCTGAGCCTATGGTTCAGGAGAACAGAAGCCGTCACAATGGGCAGAACCACCACAAGAAGAGAACTGACCACGACGCTCTCGGAAAGAAGCAGGAGAATCTCGTAAGTCTCGAGAAGAAGTCTTACAAGAAGAAGCCTAAGAATAACAGCAATAAGACCGAGAAGAGAAATCCGGATGAGATCCTTTCTATCACGATCCCGGATCATATCACGATCAGAGATCTGGCTGACAAGATGAAAGTTTCCGCAGCCGACGTTATTAAGAAGCTCTTCCTCGCAGGAAAGATCTACACCTTAAATTCAGACGTCTCATTCGAAGAGGCAGAGTCCATTGCCGAGGAGTTCAACTGTCTCCTTGAGCATGAGGAGAAGGTCGATGTCATCGCTGAGCTCGTAAAAGACGACGAGGACGATCCATCTACACTCGTACCGAGACCTCCTGTAGTCTGCGTTATGGGACATGTCGATCATGGTAAGACTTCCCTCCTCGATAAGATCCGTCATACACACGTATCTGACAGAGAGGCCGGAGGTATCACCCAGAAGATCGGTGCTTATGTTGTAAATATCAATGGCCACAAGATCACCTTCCTCGATACACCTGGTCATGAGGCATTTACAGCCATGCGTATGCGTGGTGCGAACTCGACTGATATTGCAATTCTTGTTGTCGCAGCAGATGACGGTGTCATGCCTCAGACAGTCGAGGCTATCAACCACGCGAAGGCCGCAAACGTCGAGATAATCGTCGCAGTGAACAAGATCGATAAGCCGAACGCAAATGTAGAGAGAGTTAAGCAGGAGCTTGCTGAGTACGACCTGATCCCTGAGGACTGGGGCGGAAGCACTATATTCGTTCCTGTATCTGCTCACACAGGCGAGGGAATCGACCAGCTCCTTGAGATGGTACTTCTTACAGCTGATGTGATGGAGCTCAAGGCAAATCCTAAGAGAAATGCCAGAGGCATCTGCATCGAGTCAGAGCTCGACAAGGGCCGCGGAGTTGTTGCCACAGTCCTCGTTCAGAAGGGTACTCTCCATGTTGGAGACTTCGTGGCAGCCGGCGCATCATCAGGCAAAGTTCGTGCTATGCTCGATGAGAACGGCAGACACGTGAAAAAGGCAGGACCTTCTACTCCTGTAGAAATCCTAGGACTTTCAGAGGTTCCAAAGCCTGGCGAGATCTTAAAGTCATTCGATACAGAGAAGGAGTGCCGTGATTATGCGAACACCTTCGTATCTGTAAATAAGGACAAGCTCGTAGAGGATACCAGACGTGGCATGAGCCTTGACGACCTGTTCAACCAGATTCAGGCCGGCAAGTTAAAGGAACTCGACATCATCGTAAAGGCAGATGTCCAGGGTTCTGTAGAGGCTGTCAAGACTTCGCTCGAGAAACTTTCGAACGAAGAGGTAGTCGTAAAAGTCATCCATGGCGGCGTTGGTTCTATCACAGAATCAGATGTAAACCTCGCAGCAGCATCGAATGCCATCATCATCGGCTTCAATGTAAAGCCTGACAACGTGGCTAAGGAAGTTGCAGACAACGAGGATGTAGATATCCGCCTTTACAAGGTCATCTACAACGCTATCTCGGATGTAGAGAGCGCCATGAAGGGAATGCTCGAGCCTATTTACGAGGAGCAGGTCATTGGACATGCTACAGTCAGACAGACATTCAAGTCATCAGAAGCTGGAATTATTGCAGGCTGCGTTGTCGACGACGGTTATATTGAAAGAGACAGCACAGTCCGTATCCGCCGCGGTGACGACCAGATCTACGAGGGCAAGCTTGTTTCCCTGAAGAGATTCAAGGACGACGCAAAGCAGGTTAAGGCCGGCTATGAGTGCGGACTTGTAGTAGAGGGATTCTCCGATTATCAGGAAGACGATAAGCTTGAAGCCTACAAGATGGTAGAAGTACAGCGATAATAAATTTTTCTGGCTGCGAAAGGACAAGGGAGTTGTCTCCTGTCTTTTCGCGGCTTTTTTTCAAAAAAAGGATATATCTATGAGAAAAGGAAGCGCAAAAAATAACAGAATAAACGAGGACGTCGCAAGAGTCATCTCGAAGATCCTGCGTGAGGACGTAAAGGACCCGCGTATCTCGCCTATCGTCTCGGTTACAGAGGCTATAGTCGCACCTGACTTAAAGACTGCAAAGATCTTTATCTCTGTTTTAGGCAGTGACGAGGACGGAGAACGCACGATGGAAGGCATCAAGTCTTCCGCAGGCTATATCAGACACCAGCTCGCCACGAGACTTAACCTCAGAAATACGCCTGTACTCGATTTCAGACTCGACAGATCGATAGCATACGGCGTCGGAATGTCACACAAGATCGACGAGGTGATCGAGCACGACGAGGAGATTGAGAAAAAAAGAGGAGATCAGCAATGAAATTAGACGATTACTTAAAAGACGTAAAGACGATGGCAGTTTCAGGCCATATAAGGCCTGATGGAGACTGCATCGGGTCGGTTCTTGGCGTCTACAACTACATCAGGAAAACACATTCTGATATCCAGATCATCCCTTATCTCGAGCCGGTTCCGGGAGATTTTCTTTTCCTTCCGGGTGTTGACAAGCTGAAGAGGGCGAACAAATTTGACACGACAAACTACGACCTGTTTGTAGCCTGCGACTGCGGAGATATCAGCCGCCTAGGCGATTCCGGAGTCTATTTTACAAATGCTGTAAAGACTATCTGCATAGATCACCACGAGACCAGCGGCCACTTTGCGGATATTAATTATGTATTTCCTGAGGCATCAAGTACCTGCGAGCTCATAGGCGAGATTATTGACAATGACAAGATAGACAGGGACATCGCGGAGTGCCTCTACACTGGAATCGTCACAGACACAGGCTGCTTTCAGTACAACTCGACTCACAGGAGCACTATGGAATTCGCCGGCGAGCTTATGGAGAAGGGCATCGACTACTCATTTATCGTAGATCATGTCTTCTATGAGAGAAGCGAGAAGCAGTTTCGGATGTTAGGCGTTGCGATAAATAACGCCGAGCTTTTCGACGGTGGAAAAGTCATCGGAAGCTATGTGACATTAGATCAGATGAAAAAGTACGATGCTGCTCCGAAAAATATGGAGGGCGTGGTAAGCACTCTTCGCTCTGTATCAGGCGTTGTCGTGGCATTTTTCATGTATCCGACTGAAAACGGAGAATACAAAGTTAGCGCCAGAGGCGCAGACGACACTGTAGATCTCTCTAAGCTTGCAGCAGAATTTGGCGGTGGCGGCCACAAGAGAGCAGCAGGTTTTTCGCTCGACGGAGACGACCCGAAGGCTATGGTTTCCATGCTTGCCGAAAAGGTCGCTCCGGCATTTGAGGAGAAGTGATGCTTGACGCAGGAATTATTGTAATGGATAAGCCTTCGGGCTTTACGTCATTTGACGTGATAGGAAAGCTAAGGGGCATCCTCCATACCAGAAAAATGGGACACACCGGCACTCTTGACCCGATAGCCACAGGAGTTCTGGTAGTCTGCGTCGGACGGGCGACGAAACTGGTCTCTAAGCTTACAGCAGAGGATAAGATCTATGAGGCAGGGATTCTCTTCGGTGAAAAGAGAGATACCGGAGACATCACAGGTAAAGTCATAGAGACTTCAGACAGAGAGATCACGGCCGGAGAGTTAAATGAAGCTGCCGCAGCATTTACCGGAGATATCGACCAGATCCCTCCGATGTACTCAGCCAAGAAAGTAAACGGCAAAAGGCTCTATGAATACGCCAGAGAGGGCATCGAGGTCGAGAGAGAGCCGGAGCACATACATATTTTTACTATTGAGCTTCTGGACTTTTCATATCCGCATGCAAAGATTTTGGTACACTGTTCCAAGGGAACTTATATCAGAACTCTTATCGAGGATATTTCAGAAAAGGCCGGGACTTATGGTACGATGGAGAGCTTGAGAAGACTGAAAAACGGTGATTTTTCAATAGATGAGGCGGTGACATTTGAAGAGCTCGAGGCGGCAGAAGACCCGTGGGAGCTCGTTCATCCGGTGGAAGTATAATGGAAATTATTAAAGGAATAGAAAACTATCTTCATAAATTCCCGACCGCGGTCACTGTTGGAAAATTCGACGGGATCCATCAGGGGCATGAGGCCCTTGTATCTCTTATCACGAAGCAGCCGGGCCTTAAGAGCGTGATGGTGACTTTCGAAAAGTCGCCGAAGCAGGTCCTCTTCGATCCCGACATGAAATTCATCGTGACGGAGGAGGAGAGAAATGCTATCCTTGCGAAGCAGGGAATCGATGTCCTGTTGATCCTTCCGTTTGACGATTCGCTTATGCACCAGTCGCCGGAAGATTTTATCGGGATGCTCTATCGGAGATTAAACATGTGCTACTTGGCGGTCGGAAGCGATTTTACATTTGGCTACAAGGGAGCGGGAAATGCCAGCCTCCTTTCGAAACTTTCCGAAGAGCTTGGTTTCGAATTGAACGTCATAGAAAAGATCCGTGAGGACGGGGCTGAGATCAGCTCGACACGAATCAGAGGACTTATAAAAGACGGCGACGTGGAAGAGGCCGCAAGGCTTCTCGGCAGGCCGTACTTTATCTACGGGCCGATAGTTCATGGAAAGCACATAGGCACAGGAATGGGAATTCCTACGATAAATATCGTCCCGCCAGATAAAAAGCTGCTCCCGCCATTCGGAGTCTATATCTCAACGGTGGATATTGACGGCAGGATTTTTCACGGTATCACAAATGTGGGTGACAACCCGACGATCTCCGATGATAACAGGGTCACAGTCGAGACAAATCTTTTGGATGTTACGAACAATCTTTACGGAGAGAAGGCGTCTGTCGCTTTTTACAAGTATGTAAGACCTGAGAAAAAATTCAAAAGCATTGAGGACCTTAAAAGAGAGATAGAAAAAAATATCCGCCAGGCCAGAGATTATTTCAATCGTGATTGACAACCGTGCGGGATTATGATATTATTTTTGGGTTGTGTTTTCCATGCCCTGTAGTTCGAGCAATCCGACGGCTGCATGGTATGTGATGTAATTTTTTTTAAGAAAGGATTTTGTTATGATAACAAAAGAGAAGAAGACAGAGATCATCAAGAAGTACGCCCGTTCAGAGGGCGACACAGGTTCGCCTGAGGTTCAGGTAGCAGTTCTTACAGAGAGAATTGCAGAGCTCACAGAACATCTTAAGGTAAATCAGAAAGACCATCATTCAAGACGTGGACTTCTGAAGATGGTAGGTAAGAGAAGAAATCTCCTTGAATACTTAAAGAACAAGGATATCGATCGTTATCGTACGCTTATCGAGAGCCTTGGACTTCGTAAGTAATTTAGTAACTTTACAGAGGCTTTGTATACAAGGCCTCTGTTTTTGTGTTTTAGAAACAGTCATAGAACCAGACTGATCAGTGTATTCTGATCTGTTTATCCTGTGACTGTTTCGCAGAAAGGATCATTATGCTTAGAAAAACTTACGAGATGGATCTCGCCGGAAAGCCTTTAAAGGTAGAGGTCGGCAAGGTCGCAGCTCAGGCAAACGGCGCCGTTCTTATTTCATACGGCGACACTACAGTTCTTTCTACCGCTACTGCATCGAAGGAGCCTAGAGAGGGCGTCGATTTCTTCCCACTCTCAGTCGAGTTTGAGGAGAAGTACTACGCTATCGGAAAGATTCCTGGAGGATTCAACAAGCGCGAGGGAAAAGCTTCTGAGAACGCTGTCCTTACAGACCGTGTTATCGATCGTCCTATGAGACCGCTGTTCCCTAAGGATTTGAGAAACGACGTTACTCTCGACAACCTCGTCCTTTCAGTAGACCCGGAGTGCAGACCGGAGCTCGTTGCCATGATCGGTACGGCAATGGCTACCTGCATTTCTGATATCCCATTCGACGGACCTTGTGCCATGACACAGGTCGGCATGAAGGACGGCAGATTTATCATCAATCCGTCTCAGAAAGACTGGGATACAGGCGACCTCCAGCTCACAGTCGCATCTACCCGCGAGAAGGTCATCATGATCGAGGCCGGTGCAAATCTTATCTCAGATCAGACCATGATAGATGCCATCTACACCGCAGACGATGTAAACAAGAAGATCATAGATCTTATCGATCAGATGGTTTCAGAGGTCGGCAAGGAGAAGTTCGAATACCAGAGCTTTGCACTTCCTGAGCACATGCTCGAGGATATCGAGAAGATCGTTACTCCTGATGAGATGGAAGAGGCAGTATTTGTAAACGACAAGCAGACCAGAGAGGCAAATGTAGCCGCTGTCACAGATAAGCTCACAGAGGCCTTTGCTGACAATGAAGAATACCTGACACACTTACCGGATGCTGTTTATCAGTATCAGAAGAAGACAGTCAGAAAGATGATCCTCAAAGACCACAAGAGACCGGACGGCCGTGCCATTGACCAGATCAGACCTCTTTCAGCTGAAGTAGACCTGATCCCTCGTGTTCACGGTTCATCTATGTTTACAAGAGGACAGACTCAGATCTGCGATATCGTAACTTTAGCTCCTCTCTCAGAAGTTCAGAGAGTTGAGGGACTTGACCCGAACATCACAGAGAAGAGATATATTCACCAGTACAACTTCCCATCATATTCCGTAGGCGAGACGAAGCCTTCGAGAGGACCGGGACGCCGTGAGATCGGACACGGAGCACTTGCTGAGAGAGCCTTAAAGCCGGTAATCCCATCAGTAGAGGAGTTCCCATACGCCATCCGTGCCGTATCAGAGACTTTCGAGTCAAACGGCTCGACATCAATGGCATCTACCTGCGCATCGTGCATGTCACTTATGGCAGCAGGCGTTCCGATAAAGGATATGGTAGCTGGTATTTCCTGCGGACTCGTTACGGGTGAGACAGACGATGACTACATCGTACTTACCGATATCCAGGGCATCGAGGATTTCTTCGGTGACATGGACTTCAAGGTTACAGGAACACACGACGGAATTTCAGCCATTCAGATGGATATCAAGATCCACGGACTCACAAGGCCTATCGTAGAGGAAGCTATCCGCAGAGCACACGAGGCCCGCAACTTCATCATGGATACCTGCATGAGCAAGGCTATTTCAAAGCCTAGGGATCACGTTGCAGCACTCGCTCCAAAGATTTCATTCGTTCAGATCCCGACCGATAAGATCGGCGATGTCGTAGGCCAGAGAGGAAAGACTATAAACGAGATCATCAGCCGCACAGGCGCTCAGGTCGATATCGATGAGGACGGCCGCGTATCTGTAAGCTCGCTCGATGAGAACGCAAATGCAGAAGCTATCCGCATGGTAAAGACTATCGTTACCGACTTTGAGAAGGGACAGATCTTAAAGGGCACAGTCGTTTCCATAAAGCCATTCGGAGCATTTGTAGAGTTCGCTCCAGGCAAAGAGGGCATGGTACATATTTCAAAGATCGCCAATGAGCGTATCGCACACGTTGAGGATGTACTGACACTCGGCGACAAGGTTACAGTTATCTGCCTTGGAAAAGATAAGACAGGCCGTATGAGCTTCTCGATAAAGGATGTTCCAAAGGAAGCATTAAAAGACTAAATTCCGATAAGGCCTTAATATAAGCTGCCATAGGCGTTGGCTCATTGAAAAATGTCCGCCATCTGCCTGTGGCATTTTTTGAATAAAAATATGAAAATAATAATTGTTGGAGCAGGTGCGGCCGGGCTTGCAGCAGCGGTCTCTGCCGCAGAGAAAGGCGCGGACGTGACGATTCTCGAGCGAAATGAGAAAGCCGGCAAGAAGATCTACATCACAGGAAAGGGCCGCTGCAATTTTACAAATGCTGCGCCTATAGACGATTTTTACCAGAATATCGTTACGAACCCGAGATTTCTCTATTCCGCGTTCGCATATTTTAACAATCAGGACCTGAAAAAATTTATCGAAGACGCTGGAGTGCCAACAAAGGTCGAGAGGGGAGGCAGGATGTTCCCACAGTCTGACCACGCCTCCGACATCACGAGGGCTTTTACCGACACTCTAAAAAAATTAAAAGTAAAGATCATTTACAACACGAGAGTCTTAGGCATCCTCTGTGAAAATGGAAAAGTAACCGGGGTAAGAGCCGCAGAGGAGGGACACCTCTCCGAACAGAAGGAGTATCTGGCGGACGCTGTGATCCTTGCGGCAGGCGGAAAGTCCTATCCCACGACAGGTTCCGATGGGAACCTGATCCCTGTCTTAAAAGACATGGGACTGGATATAAAGCCGTGCTACCCGGCGCTTGTGCCTTTCGAGACAAAAGAGGAATACATCCCGAAGATGCAGGGCCTCTCACTTAAAAATATCGAGTTTAAGATTTTCTCATCGAAAAAGAAAAAGCCAATCTACTCGGAGTTCGGAGAGATGCTTTTTACGCATTTTGGAATTTCGGGGCCGGTAGTAATCTCGGCATCATCAAAGGTCGCAAAAGTATTGGAGAGAGAAGGAGAGCTTAAAGCCGAGATCGACCTTAAGCCGGCTCTCTCTGATGAGAAGCTTAACGCGAGACTGATAAGGACAGTGGAGGAAGGTGAGAATAAGAACTTCTCGCATTTTTTCGACGGGCTTCTCCCTTCGAAAATGATCCCTGTCATGGTCGGACTAACTGAGATAGATCCCGAGAAGAAGCTCAACTCGATCACAAAGCAGGAGAGGGCACATATTCTTACGCTCTTAAAGCACTTCCCGCTTACTATAACGGGCACAAGAGGCTTTAATGAGGCGATTTCCACAGGCGGCGGACTATCGGTAAAAGAAGTCGACCCGAAGACCATGCAGCTTAAAAAATATCCGGGGCTCTTCGCCTGCGGAGAGATGTTAGACGTCGATGCGCTGACCGGAGGATACAACCTGCAGAGCGCATTTTCGATGGGAGCGCTTGCCGGCTGTTCGGCAGCAAAAGGAGGTAAAGATGAGTAAACAGATAGCCATAGATGGACCGGCAGGAGCCGGAAAGAGTACGATCGCAAAGAAACTGGCAGGTGACCTTTCATTTGTCTACGTGGATACCGGCGCAATGTATAGAAGCATCGGGCTTTATATGTTAAAGCACGGAATCGATATTTATGACAAGGCCGCTGTTGAGAAGGCCTCACAGAATGCAGATGTCAGATTAAAATATATCGATGGAACACAGCATGTTATCTTAAATGGTGCCGATGTCTCAAAGGAGATCCGCGAGGAACAGGTCGGAAAGGCAGCAAGCGTTGTAAGCCAGTACGGACAGGTCAGGTCGAATCTTACGGCTCTTCAGAAGAAGCTCGCCGAAGAGGAGAACGTCGTAATGGATGGAAGAGACATAGGAACTTGTGTCCTTCCGAATGCCACCTTAAAAATCTACCTCACAGCCTCAGCCGAGGTCAGAGGAAAGAGGAGATTCGATGAGCTTAAGGCCAAGGGCGAGAATCCTGACCTCGACACAATAATCGAAGACATAAAAAAGCGCGACAAGGCCGATATGACAAGGGAGATTTCGCCACTGAAGCAGGCCGACGATGCAGTGCTCGTCGATTCATCTGATATGACGATCGATGAGGTAGTAGATAAGATAAAGAGTTTATATGCGTGATGATGTTTTTACGAGAATAAACGACAGATACTCTTCGATGTCGAAGGGCCAGCAGCAGCTTTCAGCCTACATCACAGACTGCATAGACAAGGCAGCCTTTATGAACGCCTACGAGCTCGGAAGCCGCGTCGGAGTAAGTGAGTCGACAGTAGTCCGCTTTGCCACATTCTTAGGATACAAGGGCTACAAGGAATTTTCGCAGGCGATGGCATCTGAGGTAAAGAACCACCTCGTCCCATCGGGGCCTAAGGAAGCACCATATATTTCTGCCGAGATAAAGGATACGCTGACAGACACCTTAAAACAGGACATTGAAAACCTCGAGAGCACGAAGGACTCGATCGATCACGACGCCTACCTTAGAGCAGTCGAGATGCTTTTAAATGCAAAGAGAGTTTTTATCGCCGGGGTGAGCTTTTCAGCGCCGCTCGCTGACTATTTTGCAATGTATCTGCGGCAGGCTCTGCCGGATGTCAGGGTGCTCTCGAAGGGGAGCATGCAGCATTTTTTCAGTGAGGTCATAGACTTAAATGAAAATGATGTGATGGTGGGTATCAGTTTTCCGGGGTATTCGCTTTCGGTGCTCCGCCTTCTCGAGTACTCACAGACGAAAAATACGCCGGTGATAACGATCACAGACAGCGTGCACTCGCCGCTTAATATGTACTCGACAGTGAACCTGACGGCCTCCTGCGACAGGAACGCGTTCGCGTCCTCTCCAGTGGCCGGCATGAGTGTAATAGGAGCCCTCGTGATGGGCGTCCTCTCTAAGAGGTCCGACAAGGTCCGCGAGAGAAACAGAAAGATGGAAGATCTTTTAAACGAATTCGATTTCTCAGGAGTGGACAGGATGGACCCGTTAAAGGATTCGGTTTTATGAAGATAATAGTTGCAGAACATGCGGGATTCTGCTTCGGCGTAAAGCGCGCCGTCTCGATCGTAGAGGAGCAGATAGCCGCAAATCCGGGACGTAGAATTTATACGGACGGCCCGATAATCCACAATGAGACAGTTGTGAATGATTTTAAAAAGCAGGGTGTCGAGGTAATGGATGAGACAGAGGATGCGTCTTCATATGAAAAGGGCATCGTAATCTTACGCTCACATGGTGTATCTCAAAAAATGCAAGAGGGCATCGAAAACGCCGGACATACCACTGTTGACGCCACCTGCCCTTTTGTAAAAAAAATCCACAACCTCGCCATGGAGGCTTCGAAAAATGGTGATTATATAATAATCATCGGAGACCGCAATCACCCGGAAATACAGGGAGTCTGCGGCTGGATTCAGGGGAACGATTACTCCTGCATCCAGACTGAGGAAGAGGCCAGAAATTTCACATTAAAAGACAAAAGCAGGAAAATCACGCTTCTTTCACAGACGACATTTAATCATAAGAAATTTCACGAATTAGTTGAAATCTTAAACCAAAAAGGGTATGATATTAATGCTCTAAATACAATCTGTAATGCTACACAGGAACGCCAGGATGAGGCTGCACGTATTGCTGGGGAAGTCGACGTGTGTCTTGTGATCGGCGGCAGGAACAGTTCGAATACCAGGAAACTCTATGATATCTGCCGGCAGAAATGTCCGGATACGTATTTTCTGGAGACCGCGGACGACCTGGACCCACAGGCTCTTGAATCTGCCAGCAGTGTCGGTATTACGGCAGGAGCATCTACACCAGCGAAAATTATTCAGGAGGTCATTAGTAAATGTCAGAAATGAGTTTTGACGAAATGCTGGATGCGTCTTTCAAGACGGTCCGCGCAGGAGATGTGGTAGAGGGAACGGTACTCGACGTAAAGCCGGATGAGATTATTTTAAATATCGGCACAAAGGCTGACGGTGTCATCACCAGAAACGAGTACTCAAACGACTCAAACCTCGATCTTACCACAGTTACATCTGTAGGCGCCACTATGGAGGCAGTAGTAGTCAAATACAGCGAGACTGAGGGTCAGGTTACGCTTTCATACAAGCGTCTTGCTCAGGAGAGAGGAAAACGCCGCTTAGAGGAGGCATTCAACAACAACGAGGTACTGAAGGCTAAGGTTGTTCAGGTTCTTAACGGAGGACTTTCTGCCGAGGTTGACGGTGCCAGAGTATTCATTCCGGCCAGCCTTGTATCCGACACTTATGAGAGAGACCTTAATAAGTATAAGGATCAGGAGATCGAGTTCGTTATCACAGAGTTCAATCCTCGCAAGCGCCGCATCATAGGCGACAGAAAGCAGCTTCTCGTTGCTGAGAAGAAGAAGAAGCAGGATGAGCTTCTCGCTAACCTTAAGGTCGGCGATGTTATCGAGGGAACTGTAAAGAACGTTACCAACTTCGGTGCATTCATCGACTTAGGCGGTATCGATGGACTTCTCCACATCTCAGAGATGAGCTGGGGACGTATCGACAACCCGAGCAAGGTATTCAAGAACGGCGACAAGGTCAAGGTATTCATCAAGGATATCCACGACAGAAAGATCGCTCTTTCTATGAAGTTCCCGGATCAGAATCCATGGAACAATGCTGCTGAGAAGTTCGCAGTAGGCACTATCGTACACGGCAGAGTTGCCCGTATGACAGATTTCGGCGCATTCGTAGAGCTTGAGCCGGGAGTAGATGCACTTCTTCACGTTTCACAGATATCTAAGGATCATGTTGACAAGCCATCAGACGTACTGAAGGTTGGTCAGGAGATTGATGCTCAGATCGTAGAGTTCCGTGAGGCTGATCACAAGATCTCTCTTTCAATCAAGGCTATGGACAACGATAATCAGAAGTCAGAAGACTAATTGAATTTTCAGGGGCGGACGGTTATGCCGTTCGCTCTTTTTTTATTTTTTATTAAAAAGAGTGGTAAATAAAAGGAGCGGTACTATGGAAGGATATGAGGAATTTAAAAAGCAGGTTTATCAGATGACGAAGATCGACCTCTCTCTTTACAAGGAGAAGCAGATGAGGCGCCGTATCGACTCGCTTGTCACAAAGCATCACCTTGTAAGCTATCCGGATTATGTGAAGCTGCTGCGGGATGATAAGGATGTATTTGGCGAATTTGTCAATTTCCTTACGATAAATGTCTCTGAATTTTACCGCAATCCAGACCAGTGGCAGCTCCTTGACAAGGAGTACTTTCCCTACCTGATTCAGAAATTTGGCAGGAGCTTAAAGATCTGGAGCGCCGCCTGCTCGACCGGCGACGAGCCGTATTCTCTTGTTATGGCTCTCTCAAAGCACGTCCCTCTGTCAAATATCAGGATAGATGCGACCGATATCGACAAGCAGGTATTAGCCCAGGCGAAGACCGGTCTCTACAATGAGAAGAGCATCAAGTCAGTACCGAATGACCTGAAGGCGAAATACTTTACTAAGGTCGGAACATCTTACCAGATCTCTGAAGACATCAAAAAGCGGGTGAGCTTCCACGAGGGAAATCTCTTAAAAGACGCCTATCCTTCGAACTGTGACCTTATCGTCTGCAGAAATGTGGTCATCTACTTTACAGATGAGGCGAAGCACGACATCTATTCGAAGTTTGCGAAGTCATTAAAGCAGGGCGGCCTGCTTTTCATCGGAAGCACCGAGCAGATCATGGAGTACAGGGAGCTCGGATTCAAGAGGAGAAGCTCGTTCTTCTATGAGAAGGAGTGAGAATCTCACATCCTTATCAGCTGCCTGATGTACTTCTCGAGCTGATCTTTCGCTTTGGCAGAGTCTTCAGGGATTGGTGAAAGCATATAGCAGTCGGCCTGTGTGACTTTCTCGTAAGATTCCTTAGGGAGAGACTTCGCGAGCTCCTTCGGAATCAGCTGGCCGTTCTCTTTCAATCTGACATAGGAATTCCAGTCGGGAAGGTAGATGCGGATGCAGCCGTTGTGGGATGGGAAGTTTGAAGCGAAGATTCCTTTTAATGAGTTCTCTTTAAAAGAGAGACTTATGGCTGGGAGATTGAACGTAAGCTCTACAGGGAAGAAAATATCAGTTGTGCCGTTTACGGTGACAGCTTCTTCATCCCGCGAAATGTCCAGAAGAGACGGATTCGCTTTATTGATTTTCAGACAGTTTAAAAGCGCGAGAGCGTTCATGATTCCCGTCACTTTGTATACGCTGTGGTCGATTACCGGCTCAGCGTATTTTTTTTCGCCTGTGGTGAGGTAGGTCTTGTAGAGGGTCGTGACTGTGCGGCCTTTGGGAAGTGACTTGTCCGAGAGGCCCATCTCAGGGAGAAGAGAGTAGATCGAAAGGCTCTCTGAAGGGAGAAATCTCCTTATAGGGCGGAGAAGCTGGGAGAGATCGAAGTTCTTCAATTCGTGGCGGGCAAATTTTACAGAGGAGCTGTTGAAGTCGAATCTGATCGCGTAGACCTCTGCGCGTTTCGAGAGAAATTTGAGGTCGAAGTTCGTGCCGCCGAAAGTGACGAGACGCTTGAAAGCCTTCATGTCTTTTATAGCAGCCTGTATTATAGTAAGCTCGTCATTTTCACTCTCTGAAAAATAAGTCACAGTCTCTGTTTTCGAGGCCGCAAGCCTCCCTAATGTGACAGAGCTTATCCTGTGGCGCTCTGGAGAGAGACCGGTCGTCTCGATTGATAAGAAGATGTCACCATCAGATGAGTACTCATTTACGATCGAAGGGTATTTTATCTTTTCACTTGAATTAAAAGTATTTTCTATTTTTTTCATGACTTCATTCTAGAAAAAAATCTCATCAATTTCAAGTATTCTCTCTATCCAAAAAATACATGATGTGCTATACTAACTTTCTGTATGGACTTTTAAAAACATAATTTTTTTAATGAAAAGGAAAAAATATGAAGTATTTTGGAACAGATGGATTCAGAGGAGAAGCAGGAAAAGTTCTGACAGCAGACCACGCGTACAAGATCGGACGCTATCTCGGCTGGTACTATGGACGTGAGAAGCGCGGCAGGATCGTTATCGGAAAGGACACCAGAAGATCGAGCTACATGTTCGAGTATGCTCTCGTAGCAGGTATTATTTCTTCAGGATCTGATGCGTACCTTCTCCACGTTACGACGACACCTTCAGTCGCATATGTAGTCCGCACTGACGACTTCGACTGCGGAGTCATGGTATCGGCTTCCCACAATCCGTACACGGATAACGGCATCAAGCTGATGGATTCGAACGGCCACAAGATGAGCGCGGCTGTCGAGAGCCAGATCGAGGACTACATCGATGGAAAGACCGATCCGGTGCCATTTGCTATCGGGGAGAATATCGGAGTCGCTATCGACTATGCGATCGGAAGAAACAGATACATAGGCTTTTTGATCTCACTTGCGACCCGCTCCTACAAGGGCAAGAGGATCGGACTCGACTGTGCTAATGGTTCCACGTTTAATATCGCAAAGTCTGTTTTCGACGCTCTCGGCGCAAAGACATATGTCGTTGGAAATGAGCCGAATGGCCTCAATATCAACCAGAACTGCGGCTCGACACATATCGATAACCTCGTGAAGTTAGTAAAAGAGAAGGAGCTCGACTGCGGTTTCGCATTTGATGGAGACGCAGACAGATGTATCGCGGTCGATGAGACGGGTCAGGTTATCGACGGTGACTATATCATCTATATCTGCGGCACATATTTAAAGAAGCACGGCCGCCTCGATGGAAACCACGTCGTAGCTACGATCATGGCAAACCTCGGACTCTTCAAGGCACTTGAGAAAAATGGCATCGAGTACGATGTTACGACGGTCGGCGACAAGTATGTAAACGAAGACATGGTAAAGAACGGCTATGTTCTCGGAGGAGAGCAGTCCGGACATATTATCTTTTCAAAACATGCTACGACAGGCGACGGAATACTTACGGCCATCATGATCATGGAAGTCATAATGGAGGAGAAGACTTCTCTGCACACTCTCGCATCGGGAATGAAGAAGTACCCGCAGCTGCTTAAGAACGTAAAGGTAACTGACAAGCAGGCAATCCTCGATAACCCTAAGGTACAGGAGTGCAGGAAGGAGATCGAAGAGGAGCTCCAGGGCAACGGCAGAATGCTCCTGCGTGCGAGCGGCACAGAGCCTGTGATCAGGGTTATGGCAGAGGCAGATACAAAGGATCTCTGCGAGAAATACGTCGATCAGATGGTAGATGTGATCGAAAAAGAACTCTGATATTTGCATTTTATTAAATACAGGGACTGCCTTTTAATTGTACACAATCTATGTTAGAATATTTTGGTTAATGTTAATTGCGAAGCGAGGTGACATAGCTTCCGGATTTTTACCACAGGAGGTTTATTATGTCATTCAGTAAAAAAAGCAGCGCACTTTATGTAGCACAGGCGGGGATTATCGCAGCACTTTATGTAGTACTTACGGTATTTGCAGCAGGCTTTGACTTAGCGAGCGGTGCTGTTCAGGTACGTATCTCAGAGGCCCTTACAGTCCTTCCGGTATTTACGCCGGCAGCAGTTCCGGGACTTTTCATCGGATGCCTGCTTGCAAATCTTATCACAGGCTCGGCCATCTACGATGTAGTTTTCGGAAGCCTTATAACGCTTGCAGCTGCTTTTGTTACCAGACTTTTAAGAAACCAGAAGTTTATCTACACGATTCCGCCAGTGCTCTTTAACGCACTCGGAGTTCCTGTTATCCTGATTCTCGCATACGGAGTAAATTCAGCTTATCCGTTCCTCGTACTTACAGTCGGAGCAGGAGAGGCCATCTCAGTATTCGGATTCGGATTCGCACTTAAGAAGATCCTCGGAAGGTACAGAAATGTTCTCTTTCCGGAAAAAGACAGACAAAGGGTTATTGACTGATGAAAGAACTTATAGAACTTATTGAAGAAGAGGTACGGTCCGGCTTTACTAAAGCCGGATTAGACGCGTCTTATGGCCGCGTTACGGTGAGCAACCGTCCTGACCTCTGCGAATACCAGTGCAACGGCGCCATGGCGGCTGCAAAGCAGTACCACAAGGCGCCTATAATAATGGCTCAGGCAGTAGCAGAGAACCTTGAGAAAAGCAGTATTTTTTCAAAGGTGGAGGCAGTAAAGCCAGGCTTTTTGAATTTCAATCTGAGCGCCTCATTTTTAGCTGACTATGCCAATGGCATGGCATCATCTGAGAGATTTGGACTCGATAAGCCGGAGAAGCCGCTTACTATAATTTTAGACTACGGTGGTCCGAATGTTGCAAAGCCGCTCCATGTAGGACACTTAAGATCTGCTGTCATAGGTGAAGCCATTAAGCGAATCGCTAAGTTTATGGGACATACGGTCATTGGCGACGTACATCTCGGTGACTGGGGACTCCAGATGGGACTTATCATAACAGAGCTTCACGAGAGAAAACCGGACCTCATTTATTTCGATGAGAACTATACTGGTGACTACCCTGAGGAGCCGCCATTTACTATCTCTGAACTCGAGGAGATCTACCCCTTAGCGTCCGGAAAGTCCAAAGAGGACGAGGCATACCACGAGAAGGCTCTCGAAGCCACGAAGGAGCTCCAGAACGGACGCCGCGGATACCAGGCTCTCTTAAAGCACATCATGGATGTGTCAGTTACTGATTTAAAGAAGAACTACCAGAAATTAAACGTCTCATTCGACCTCTGGAAGGGCGAGTCGGATGCAGCTCCTTATATCCCTGACATGGTCGAGGATATGAAGAAGAACGGCTATGCCCACGAGAGCGAGGGAGCGCTTGTCGTAGATGTAAAGGAGGACTCCGACAAGAAGGAGATCCCGCCGTGCATGATCTTAAAGTCAGATGGTGCAGCCCTCTACAACACGACTGACCTCGCCACTATGATCTGGCGTGTAAACGACTATCACCCTGACCGAATCGCCTATGTGGTCGACAAACGTCAGGAGCTTCACTTCATACAGTGTTTCAGGGCAGCGAGAAAGTGCGGCATCGTACCGGACAGCTGCGGCCTCGATTTCATAGGATTCGGCACCATGAACGGCAAGGATGGAAAGCCGTTTAAGACCCGTGAGGGCGGTGTCATGCGTCTTTCGACTCTTATCGCAGATGTCGATCAGAAGATGCTTTTGAAGATCAAAGAGAATAACGAGCTTCCGGAGGAAGAGGCGAAGGAGACGGCCGATATAGTCGGCCTTGCAGCCATAAAGTATGGCGACCTCTCGAACCAGCCGTCGAAGGACTACATCTTCGATGTGGACAAATTTACCTCATTCGAGGGAAATACAGGTCCGTACATCCTCTACACGATCGTTCGTATGAAGTCTATCATAAGAAAATACGAGGGAATTGGCAGGAAGCTTGAGAAGAGACAGATCCTTGCGCCAGAGACAGAGAGCGAGAGAAGCCTTCTTTTGGCACTCGCTCCATTCCAGGACGCAGTTCGCGCTGCATACAATGAGAATATGCCGAATCGTATCTGCCAGTATATCTACGAGCTTGCGAACGCATTCAACCATTTTTACCATGAGACGAAGATCCTCTCATGCGAAGACAAAGAGAAGCAGGATGGCTACATGTCACTTCTCGAACTTACATCAGAGGTTTTAGAGTGTGGAATCGATCTTCTCGGATTTTCCGCGCCAGAGCGCATGTAAAGATAAAAAGCACCGGAGTATGTGAGAAAATGTTCTAAAACCACAGGAGGTTTACAATGACAGAAGTAGATATTATTTCAGGTTTTTTGGGAGCCGGAAAGACGACATTTATGAAGAAGCTTGTCGCCGAGGCTTTTTCTGACGAGAAGGTAGTCATAGTTGAAAACGAGTTCGGCGAGATCGGAATCGACTCAGGCTTCCTCAAAGATACAGGAATTCAGGTATCAGAGATAAACGGCGGATGCGTCTGCTGCACACTCGTTGGAGACTTCACGAAGAATCTCCACGAAGTAATAAAGAGATACAATCCTGACAGGATCCTTGTAGAGCCTTCAGGTGTGGCTAAGCTTTCAGATATCGAAGTCTCGGTTCTCGAAGTTGGAGAGACAGAGGACCTTCATGTCGGAGCACTTGTTACGATCGTAAACAGCCTTAAGGCCAAAAAGCAGATGAAGGCTTTCGGTGAATTTTTCAAGGATCAGATCGAGCACGCTACAGCAGTCGTTCTCTCACGTACACAGAAGATGGACGAGCAGAAGCTCGAGGACACAGTAAATTCTATAAAGGCGCTGAATCCAAAGGCAGTAGTCATCACTACTCCGTGGGACGAGCTGAACGGAAAGCAGATCATGGATGCCATCACTGGCAACGACAATCTCGAAGTTTTCGAGCTCGCTGAGAAGCACCATGCTGAGGAAGAGGCCGAGCACCATCACGACCACGAGCATCATCACGATCACGACGAACACGATCACGATCATGACGAGCATGACCATGATCATGATCACGATGAGCATGAGCACCATCATCACCACCATCACGCAGATGATATCTTTACTACCTGGGGCCGCGAGACACCTCACAAGTTCAAGAGAGAGACCATCGAGAATGCTTTAAAGGCATTTGCCGAGAGCGACGACTACGGCTATATTGTTCGCTCCAAGGGTATCGTTCCTGGAGAAGATGGCACCTGGTACTATTTCGACCTGGTAGACGGCGAGTACGAGATCAGGACTGGTGAGCCTGATGTCACAGGAAAGCTCGTAGTCATTGGAACAGACGTAAAGGAAGACAAAGTCGAAGAGCTTTTCGGACTTTAAGAGAGGTAACAAATGAATACAGAAGAGAACGATGGCGAGATCCCCGTTTACGTATTCTTTGGTTTTATGGATTCAGGCAAGACCACGCTGATAAAGGAGACACTTTTTGACAACGGTTTTGCCGATGACTTCGACAGATGCCTTCTTATTGCATGCGAAGACGGCGACGAAGAATACGATGAGGACAAGCTTAAAGAGAACGGGATCGATTTCGTTGAGATAGACGACAAGAATGACTTCACCCTCGAGAAGATGGAGAAGCTTCAGAAAGAATACGATCCGCAGGCTATTTTTATAGAGTACAACGGCACCTGGGAGTCAAGCCTTCTCTACGAGATGGACGGCCCGGACGACTGGGTCATAGTCCAGAGCCTCTGCACAGTCGATGCCACTACCTTCGAGATGTATATGAAGAACATGGGTACGATGATGAAGGAGCAGATGTTTCGGGCCGACGTCGTCATTTTTAACAGATGCGACGAAAATACCAACAAGGCGAAGTTCAGAGCCAATGTCAAGGGTGTAAACCGCAAGGCACAGATCGTCTACGAGAGAAAAGACGGCACGATCGACAATACGCCTGACGAGCTGCCATTCGACATCAATCAGCCTGAGATAAATATCACTGATGCAGACTACGCACTCTGGTTTATGGACTGCATGGACAATCCTAAGAAATATGACGGCAAGATCGTCGATTTCACCGGACTTGTCTACAACCCGACCGACAAGAAAGGCAGAAACCGTCCAGGCGTAATAATTCCGGGAAGATTCGCGATGACCTGCTGCGTACAGGATATACAGTTCCTCGGCATGAAGTGCAAATACGCCGACGCAGAGAACGTACCGCACAAGAGCTGGATAAAGCTCCGCGCCAGAGTCAAGGACGAATTCGCAAGAGAATATAGGGGCAAAGGTCCTGTATTATATCCTATCAGTATCGAGAAGGCAGAGAAGCCTGAAGACGAACTGGTATATTTCAACTAATTTAAGTTAGGAAAGGAAAAAAGAAAGTATGTATGAGATCGTAAGAAAAGAACAGCTTGCGTCTAACATCCTTCTGATGGACGTCAAAGCGCCGATGGTCACACACTCATGTCTTCCTGGACAGTTTATCATCGCCATCGCAGAGGAGGACGGTGAGAGAATCCCTCTTACCATCTGTGATTACGACAGGGAGAAACAGCTTGTAACTATTGTCTTCCAGCCGATCGGTGAATCCACCGAAAAAATTGCGAAGCTTAATGTAGGAGACTCCTTCCACGACTTCGTAGGACCTCTCGGCAAGCCTTCAGAGCTCTGCATCCCGGAGAATCTCGAGGAGACAAAGAAAAAGCACATCGTATTTATCTCAGGCGGTGTTGGAACAGCTCCGGTTTACTGCCAGGTAAAGTGGCTCCATGAGCACGGCGTAGATGTCGACGTTATCCAGGGATCTAGAAATAAAGACCTTCTTTTCTTCGAAGACAAGATGAGAGAGGCAGCAGGAAACCTCTATGTCTGCACAGATGACGGATCTTACGAATTCCACGGCATGGGCACAGACAGACTTCAGGCACTCTGGGACGAGGGAAAGAGATACGACTGGTGCGTAGCTATCGGACCCATGATCATGATGAAATTTGTCTGCAAGCTGACAGAGAAGCTTGGAATCCACACTGTAGTTTCGATGAACCCGATCATGGTCGATGGAACCGGAATGTGCGGAGCATGCAGACTTATCGTTGGCGGTGAAGTGAAGTTCGCCTGCGTAGACGGACCTGAGTTCGACGGACACAAGGTCGATTTCGATAAGGCAATGCAGAGAATGCAGCAGTACAAGACCGAAGAGGGCCGCAAGAAGCTCGAGTACGAGGAAGGCGATACACACCATGGCGGCTGCGGTGTATGCGGAGGTGACAAGTAATGGCAGATATGACAAAGAGAGTTCCTATCGCAGAGCAGGAGCCACAGGTAAGAGCACATAATTTTGACGAGGTTTGTCTCGGATATACAGAGGAAGAGGCAGTGGAAGAGGCAAAGAGATGTCTCAACTGCAAAAATCCACGCTGCGTAGGCGGCTGCCCTGTATCTATCAGAATCCCTGAATTTATACACGCGGTAACAGAGAGAGATTTCAAGAAAGCTTACGAGATCATCAGCGATTCCTCATCACTCCCGGCAGTCTGCGGCCGTGTCTGCCCACAGGAGACACAGTGCGAGGGCGTCTGCATCAGAGGAATCAAGGGTGAGGCGGTAGCCATCGGAAAACTCGAGAGATTCGTAGCAGACTGGGCCCGTGAGAATGGAATCCATCCGGAGCCTCCAAAGGAGAAAAACGGCCACAAGGTAGCCGTTATCGGATCCGGTCCTTCAGGACTCACCTGTGCAGGAGACCTTGCAAAGATGGGCTACGATGTCACGATCTTCGAAGCACTTCAGAAGGCCGGCGGTGTTTTAGTCTATGGTATCCCGGAGTTTCGTCTTCCGAAGGACAAGGTAGTAGCGGCCGAGGTCAACAACGTAAAGGGCCTTGGAGTAGACATTGAGACAGATGTAGTCATCGGAAAATCACTTACGATCGATGATCTGATGGAAGAGTTTGGCTTCGAGGCAGTATATATAGGCTCAGGCGCAGGGCTTCCAAGATTTATGGGAATCCCGGGCGAGACAGCAAACGGCGTTTTCTCAGCCAACGAAGTCCTTACGAGATCAAACCTTATGAAGGCTTACGAGGACAAGGACACACCTATCATCCACGGCAAAAAGGTCGTAGTTGTCGGCGGCGGAAACGTAGCTATGGACGCGGCCCGTACAGCTTTAAGACTCGGAGCTGAGGTACATATCGTCTACAGACGTAGTGAGAAGGAGCTTCCGGCCAGGGCCGAAGAAGTCCATCACGCAAAGGAAGAGGGCATCCACTTTGACCTTCTCCAGAACCCTGTTGAGATCTTAGCAGACGACAAGGGCTGGGTCAAAGGCATCCGTGTCATAAAGATGCAGCTCGGCGAGCCGGACGCATCAGGCAGAAGGAGACCGGTACCAATCGAAGGATCTGAGTACGAGATCGACTGCGATACAGTGATCATGGCACTCGGAACTTCACCAAACCCACTTATCGCATCGACTACGAAGGGACTCGATACGAACAAGAAGGGCTGCATCCTCGCGAAGGAAGAGGATGGAGAGACATCAAAGACCGCTGTATATGCAGGCGGAGATGCCGTAACAGGAGCTGCAACAGTAATCCTTGCCATGGGAGCCGGAAAAGCCGCAGCCAAGGGCATCGATGCATATTTTAAGAATAAGAAATAATGCAGCAGGCACAGGCTTGCGAAAATACTTGCAAAGCGTAACTACATATTGTATAATATACTAGTTGTGACTTACGCATGACAAAAATATCGGAGGTAAAACACGATGACTGTTTTGAAGTATTTATTCATGACACTGTTCATCATAGTCTCCATCGTCCTGACTATCGTCGTTATGATGCAGGAGAGTGCTGATGAAGGCTTAGGCTCACTGAGCGGACAGAGTCTTAATAATACATACTGGGGCAAGAACAAGGGACGTTCCAGAGAGGGCGTTATAGTAAGGGTTACTGCCATTCTTGTTGCGGTATTTTTCGTATTAGCAGCAGTGCTGAATATGAATTCCTTTTCACTTTAACAAACAAGGTCATCGCTTCGGCGGTGGCCTTTTGTCGTGTAAAGCCGATTTTTCGCAGAAGTCAGGTTATTATTTTTTCGCAAAGGTCAGATAGAATGAACAATAAAGAGAGATGGACGAATCAGAAGCGCGCCCTGCTGGCAGTTCTGCAGGATGCCTCTTATTCGCCGATGACAGAGGAAGAGTTGGGTGCCCTTCTTATGGCCGCCGATGACAGGGAGCTTAAGAATGCCCTGTCGTCGCTAGTCGCCGAGAAGAAAATCATGAAGTCTTCGGACGGCACTTATTACGCAGTAAAAAAAGAAGATCAGGAGCTTTTCACGGAAGCCAGTCAGACTGAATCTGATAAAAATGCTGGGAATCCAGAGACAGATGAGGCTCTTGAAGCAGAAGAGCGCCAGAAGTCAGTTGAAAAGCAGATAGAAGATCAAAAGGAAGCTGCCGAGGAGAGGAGAGAGGAGGATAAGTACCTTGTCGGTACTTTTTCAAGCAATACCAAGGGCTTCGGTTTCGTCACAGTCGAGGGATTCGACGAGGACTTCTTTATTCCTGAGAGATACACACAGATGGCCTTCCACAAGGACACTGTAAAGATAGAGCCGATCGGCCGCCCGAAGGGCGACGGCACGAGGCAGGAAGCCAAAGTCGTAGATATCGTAGAGCACGCCTACACAGATGTAGTCGGCACATTTGAGCGGAGCGGAAATTTCGGCTTCGTAGTGCCTGATGACAGGCACCTCACGAGCGATATCTTCGTCCCGGCACAGAAGCTCAATGGCGCCCCTGACAACGCAAAGGTGGTCTGCCACCTGACATATTACGGCAGCGCGAACAGAAAGCCTGAGGGTGAGATCAAGGAGATCATAGGAATCAAGGGAGCCCCGGGAGTCGACATCTTATCGATTGTAAAAGAAAACGATATCCCGACAGATTTTCCGGACGAAGTGCTCGCTGAGGCGAAGAAAGTCTCAGGCCGTGGCAGAGTCAGAAAGTCTGATATGAAGGGCCGCATGGACCTCCGTAATGTCCCGATGGTTACGATCGACGGCGAGGATTCGAAGGATCTCGACGATGCGGTGTCTCTTAGGATGGACGGAAGGGATTATATCCTCGGAGTCCATATCGCGGACGTATCGAACTATGTCAAAGAGGGCTCACAGCTTGACAAAGAGGCCTACAAGCGCTGCACATCGGTCTACCTGCCGGACAGGGTTATCCCGATGCTTCCTGTCGAGCTTTCAAACGGGATCTGCTCTTTAAACGAAGGCGAGGACAGGCTCGCGATGTCATGCATCATGAGAATTGACGACACAGGAGCCGTAAAGGATCACCAGATCGCAGAGTCGATAATCCGCTCTAACCACCGTATGACATACACCTCTGTAAATAAGATCCTCGAGCAGAACGACCCGGATGAGATCGAAAAGTACAGGGATGTAGTTCCGATGTTTAAGCAGATGGAGGAGCTTGCATTCATCCTCCATGGAAGGCGCACATACAGAGGCTCGATCGACTTCGATTTTCCTGAGACAGTCGTAGAGTTAGACGATGACGGCAATCCGAAGGACGTTCACCCGTATTACAGGGGAGTTGCCCAGAAGATGATCGAGGATTTTATGCTCGCAGCCAACGAGACAGTAGCCAAGCACGCCTACGATCACAAATTCCCGTTCCTCTACAGGACACACGGATTCCCGGATCCTGAGAAGCTTGAGACTTTGAAGTCTTTTGTCGGCGGCTTCGGATATACACTCGAGGGAAATGTGAACCAGATACACCCGAAGGAGCTGCAGAAGCTTCTAGACAGAGTCGAGGGAGCACCGGAGGAGGGGCTTATTCAGACACTTACTCTAAGGAGTATGCAGCAGGCAAAGTACACGACAGAGTGCACAGGCCACTTCGGACTTGCAGCAGGTTATTACTGCCACTTCACTTCTCCGATCAGAAGATACCCGGACCTCTTTATACATCGGGTATTAAAGCTTGATATCCACCACAAGCTGACAAAGAAGAAGATCAGGGAATTAAACGAGGCTCTCCCGGATATCGCAGACCGCACATCCACACTTGAGAGAAGAGCGGACAGCGCAGAGCGCGACTCTATAAAACTGAAGAAAGTCGAGTATATGGTTCCTCATATCGGCGAGGAATTCACCGGAAGGATTTCCGGAGTCACTTCATGGGGACTTTATGTGGCGCTTCAGAACTCTATCGAGGGAATGATCCCTGTACGCACTATGAACGACGACTACTACGAGTTCTCAGAGGAGACTTATGAGCTCATCGGAAAAAGCTTCAACAGGCACTATACGCTTGGGATGATGCTTCGTGTAAGGCTCGTTGACGCAGAGCCGACGACCCGTCTTATTGACTTTGAGCTTGTCGACGATTTCATGGGCGGCGGCACCAGACACAAGAAGAAGCCGTATGGCCTCGAGAAGCAGGATCATTCCGGCAGATTTTCAAAGAAAGCGAAGAAGCAGCTGAAGAAGTTTTCTGGAGAAAGGTTTAAAGATGGCAAAGGGAAAAACTGGAAGAAAAATCATCGCCACTAACCGCAAGGCAAGGCATGACTATTTTCTTGATGAATATATAGAATGTGGGATAGAGCTCGTCGGCACCGAGGTAAAAAGCCTCCGTAACGGCGGCTGCTCCTTAAAGGAGGCCTGGGTTTCAATCGAAAACGGCGAGGTCTGGATCAAGCAGATGCACATCGCTCCATACGAAAAGGGCAACATCATGAACAAGGATCCGCTCCGCCCGCGCAAGCTGCTTCTGCACAAGGACGAGATCCGCAAGCTTTCGCAGCGCATCAAGGAGAAGGGCTACACCCTCGTTCCGGTCGAAGCCTATTTCAAAGACTCCCGTGTAAAAATAGAGATAGCCCTGGCCCGCGGCAAAAAGCTCTATGACAAGCGCGCCGACATGGCAAAGCGCGACCAGGAGAGAGAGGCCCAGAGGGATTTCAAGATAAGAAATTTCGGTTGAGGCGGGCTTTAAGACAATAATTTCAGCTGAGGAGGGCTTTAAGGCAAAAAATTCCGGCTGAAGTGGGCTTTAAGACAATATAGTTTGTTACAAATTACCGGGAGGAAGCTCTATGTAGAAATGGCTTTTAGACAATTGTAGCATCTTGCTCCGCGGAAGCCTTATGTTGAGAACGTCTTGGAGGTAATGGCATAATTTTGGCTCTATGTTGATACTGGTCTAAAACAGAGGCCTTTTTAAGCCAGAATATATAGGCGGGTTGAAAAATTTGACTCCAGGTGTTATTATATAGTTAGTTTCGGGGTAGTAAAGGTCTCGACAGGGATTTTGAAACTTTAGAAGCGAGCCGCAGGATGATGCGTTAAATCTCAAATTAAATTTAAACGCTAACAATAACGAATTAGCATACGCTGCCTGATCGCAGCGTAAGTCGCCTGATTGTACCCATGCATTCAGTCACCGGCTTCAAACACATGGGAAACGGCTTGTGCTAAGCTTTGCGCACCAGTACGTATCATGAAGCTACTGACCCCGGAAGGGCGTGCTCTCCCGTCCGGCAGAGGGAATGACAAACAGATCACTAAGCTCGTAGAAGGAGAGTGAATAGATTTTTGGACGCGGGTTCGACTCCCGCCTACTCCACTACTTTTAAATGCACGGACATGCATAGGCCCTGAATTCAAGGGCTCTGGCGCACGTACCGTGCATATTTATGCAAAAAAAGGCATCCTTGTAGATGACTTTGGAAAGAACTTAAAGGAATGGATATCTGCCGGCGGAGTCGGGATCAAGTTTTATAACGGCATCAACGGACACAATAATACAAAGATCATGCCGTGCATAAAAGCTGGAGCGGACGTGTTTTTGATGAAAATAACAGCCCGTTTAGAAAGAACTTACATATTGAAGGAGGAGAAGGTAAAGAATTTAGTATTGTTCCAACATGTACATATGCAACTGGACAGATCACTGGAAGCGTAATAGGAGCGAGTGATAACAATCCAGTAAAAACAAGAGTAATTGCCAAGCTAAATGGCGTTGAAATTTATAGTACCGATACAGATGATGACGGAAAATTTTCATTTGAGGAATTCAAAACCGGAGATGATATAGATGTAGTAAGCTATAAAGTCAGAAAGAATTGGAACGCCATAACAGGTGATGAAAATATCGTCGCACAGGGCTCAATTGAAAGCAATGATGAAGGAAATTTTGAATTAAATCTGAAGCCTGGAAATTATACGATTCAGTTTGAGAAAGACGGCTATATAGATAACGAGATGAATGTAGCTGTTGTGTCCAATTCAGAGCAGACACTTAATGTAGCTATGTCACCTGAGCAGTTATATCCGAATGATGGCTTGATCAGAATTGTGTTAACCTGGGGCGAAAATCCTTATGATATAGATTCACATCTTACAGGACCGACTAGTGACGGTAATGGCAGATATGAAATTTATTATAACAATCTGGCGTTGCTTTTTAATTTTTATTGTGATAAAATTATTTTAGTGTGTGAATTCTGATTAAGTACACGAGGAAACTTTTTTATCTCATTTTTTAGAGAGGAAGGCAGATATGAACAAAATGAAAACCGTATTGAAACGAGCCGCGTCGTGTATGCTTGCCCTCGCCATGACATTCACCCTGACTGGTGTATATATGGGAGGAAACAGCGCGATAACAGCGAAGGCAGAAGAAAACGACACCACGAATACTACTGATGGATTAAAGATAGCTTATGTCACCGACAATGATGGCGTCTTACATGTCTTTAATACTAATGAAAAGGAAACTGATATTGACTCAGAAGATGCTTCTGGTGTTGGAACCATCAAGAGTGTCCATGGCAATTCATATACACCGAAAGAAAACAACAATAAATATAGGTTTGTTACCTCAGGAGAATACTTATATTGGGATGTTAGTCAGTGTGGACGTGGCGAATATGATGATGACAATGGACTGTATTCTGAAGTAAAATCAGTAGATATAGAAGCTGGAACGAAAGCCATTCCTGACATGAGCCGTGCTTTTTATAATCTAGGAAATGTGGAAAGTATTAGCCTTGAAAATCTTGACACAA
Organism: Lachnospiraceae bacterium; assembly: GCA_003862155.1. Taxonomy (GTDB): domain Bacteria; phylum Bacillota; class Clostridia; order Lachnospirales; family Lachnospiraceae; genus Weimeria; species Weimeria bifida. The sequence goes on along the minus strand of QOUV01000012.1, from coordinate 2,004 downwards.
GTCAAGTTACTGATATGAGCAGCATGTTTAGTGGTTGCAGTTCACTTACATCGCTTGATTTAAGCAAATTTGACACAAGTCAAGTTACTGATATGAGCTACATGTTCTATGGTTGCAGTTCACTTACATCGCTTGATTTAAGCAAATTTGACACAAGTCAAGTTACTGATATGACATATATGTTCAGATGTTGCAGTTCACTTACATCACTTGATTTAAGCAGATTTAACACAAGTAACGTTACTAATATGGACAGCATGTTCTCTGGTTGCAGTTCACTTACATCACTTGATTTAAGCAAATTTGACACAAGTCATGTTACTAATATGAGCTACATGTTCTGTGGTTGCAGATCACTTACATCACTTGATTTAAGCAAATTTAACACAAGTAGCGTTACTGATATGGACAGCATGTTCGGTGATTGCAGTTCACTTACATCACTTGATTTAAGCAAATTTGACACAAGTCAAGTTACTGATATGAGATATATGTTCAGTGGTTGCAGTTCACTTACATCACTTGATTTAAGCAGATTTAACACAAGTAACGTTACTAATATGGACAGCATGTTCGGTGATTGCAGTTCACTTACATCACTTGATTTAAGCAACTTTGACACAAGTCAAGTTACTGATATGAGATATATGTTCAGTGGTTGCAGTTCACTTACATCACTTGATTTAAGCAGATTTAACACAAGTAACGTTACTAAAATGGACAGCATGTTCTCTGGTTGCAGTTCACTTACATCACTTGATTTAAGCAACTTTGACACAAGTCATGTTACTAATATGAGCTACATGTTCTGTGGTTGCAGATCACTTACATCACTTGATTTAAGCAAATTTAACACAAGTAGCGTTACTGATATGGACAGCATGTTCTCTGGTTGCAGTTCACTTACATCACTTGATTTAAGCAACTTTGACACAAGTAAAGTTACTGATATGAGCGATATGTTCAAGGATTGCAAGTCACTTACAAAGATAGCTGAACTTAAGAAACAGCTTGATAAAGCAAAGAAATCCGCCGGCAATAAGGTTGTCACAAAAGGCAATAAGAAAGTAATTTACTGCAATAATAAGGTCGCAAAACAGAAAGTAGTAAAGGTTGGTAAATCATATTACTATGCTGATAAGAATGGAAACACAGTTTCTAAGAAGAAAGTTGTTACTGTCGGAAAGAGCAGGTATATCACTAAGAAAGACGGCACAGTCTACACGAATACGACCGTAACAGTAGGAAAGACGAAATATACAGTAAATAAGAAAGGCGTCGTAACAAAGACCACATCGGCAAAGAAAGCCACTAAGAGTAAAGCCAAGAAATCTTCCACTAAGAGTAAAGCTAAATCTAAGAAGTCTTCCACTAAGAGTAAAGCCAAGAAATCTTCCACTAAGAGTAAAGCTAAATCTAAGAAGTCTTCCACTAAGAGTAAAGCTAAAACCAAGAAATCTTCCACTAAGAGTAAAGCTAAAACCAAGAAATCTTCCACTAAGAGTAAAGCCAAGGCCAAGAAGTCTTCCACTAAGAGTAAAGCTAAAGCCAAGAAATCTTCCACTAAGAGTAAAGCTAAAGCCAAGAAATCTTCCACTAAGAGTAAAGCTAAAAAGTCATCAAAAGATAAAAGTAATAAATCATCCAAGAAGAGCAAGAAAAAATAACAGAATTGTGATTTTTTGACGGAAGGGCACCTGATGGATCAAAATATATCAGGTGTCTTTTTTGATGCATATTTTACATATTGTTTGCTGAAAATTCATAGAGAATCGTTTATAATAAATAGCAGTAAATACTTTAAATTAAATAAAGGGAGTAAATGGTAAATAACCCGTCACCTTCCTTGTTCCGGATCTCTTTGTTAGAATAACTTGAAAAACTCAGAAAACCTTTTCTCAGTTTTTCAAGTTATCAAACATTTTCACGGGAGGTACAGGCATGGATGTTAATCCAAACGAAGTTGTAAAACAGGTTCGCCTCAAAGATTGGTCAAACATAATT
>QOUV01000011.1 GCA_003862155.1 Lachnospiraceae bacterium | reverse complement strand
AATTATGTTTGACCAATCTTTGAGGCGAACCTGTTTTACAACTTCGTTTGGATTAACATCCATGCCTGTACCTCCCGTGAAAATGTTTGATAACTTGAAAAACTGAGAAAAGGTTTTCTGAGTTTTTAAAGTTATTCTAACAAAGAGATCCGGAACAAGGAAGGTGACGGGTTATTTACCATTTACTAATAAATAGCAGTAAATACTTTAAATTAAATAAAGGGAGGCTCCTTATGAATATTTTAGTTCGTTATTTTTCAAGGTCTGGAAATACAAAGATGGTCGCTGAGGCGATTGCTGAGGCCTGTGGGGTGAAGGCGGTTTCTGTCGATGCGCCGGAGGCATGGACGAATGATGATGTGGATGTACTTTTCATTGGCGGTGCGCTGTACGCTTACGGGATTGACAAGCACCTGAAAAATTACATCGAAAATCTCGACGGTACGAAGGTCAGGAAGGCCGTCGTATTTTCAACTTCCTGGATTTCAAAGCATTCAGTAGATCTTATAAAAAATGGCCTGAAAGCCAGGGGCATAGATGTGGCTGAAGATTATTTTTATGTGAAGAACACGCCGAGCGCCGGACAGCTTGAAGATGCGAAGAATTTTGCGAAGCAGTTTATCTGAACAGTCAGATGTTTTTTCTTTGATAGTGAGATAGGACAGGAGAGATCCTGATATTTGATGCAAATATCGCGGTCTGTCAGAAGCATCATATCCCGGCTCCGCGGAAACGCGGATTATCAACATAGAACGATTTCCTAGCGAATCGGGACAGAGGCTTTCGATAAATTTTCAACATGAGTCGGGGAGGAAATTAAAAGTGACAAACGATTTTTGCGATTTTCAACATGAGTGGGATTTTGTTTGATTATTTTCCTGGATATAAAAGGGTAAGGTTTTATGGTGGAGAATATAGAGAGAAAGCAGGAGAGTGAATATGTGATCGGGCATATTGATGAGGCTGTTGATCAGGGGTGGATTCAGGTCTTTTATCAGCCAATCGTGAGGACGATTTCGAATGAAGTGTGCGGGATGGAGGCGCTGGCCAGGTGGAATGATCCCGAGCGGGGGCTGATGCCGCCGGCCACATTTATCAATTCGCTTGAGGATGCAAGGCTTATATACAAACTGGATCTCTGCGTGATCCGTCAGGTCGTTTCAGGGATTGCTGAGCGCTGCAGAAATCACGAGCCGGAGATTCCGATTTCTATCAATTTATCGAAAGCAGATTTCCCGTGCTGCGATATGTTCAAGGAGATTGAAACACTTGTCCAGAAGTATGATATACCGAGGCGTCTTCTGGATATTGAGGTGACGGAGAGCATCCTGACTTCGAATGAGAGCGGTGTCCTGGACACACTTGATAAATTCCGCGAAGCCGGATATGAGCTCTGGATGGATGATTTTGGCAGCGGGTATTCTACGCTTAATCTCCTTAAAGACTATAACTTCGATCTGCTGAAGCTTGACATGGTATTTATGAGGAGCGGGTCGAAGAGGGCACTTGATATCGTCGCTTCCGTTATCTCGATGGACAAAAAGATCGGAATCCGCACGCTTGCGGAAGGCGTTGAGACTAAGGAGCAGTCGGTATTTCTGATCAACTCAGGCTGTGAAAAAATGCAGGGTTATTACTTTGGAAAACCGCAGCCTTTCAATGACACAATTAAAAGCTGTGTTAAAAAAGGTCTCGGCATTGAGAGTACAAAGCACAGAGTCCTGTATGACAAGCTTGGAAAAGTCGATTTTCAGTCATCTCCCCTTACGATCGCAGAGGTGAAAAACGGTACAAGTCATATCATCTATGTGAATGACAGAGCCATGAAACTGATAAAGGACGACGGTTTTTCTGACCTTATCGAGCTTGAAAAAAATGTCAATGATAAGAACAATCTAGCAAGCCAGGAACTGATGTCCGAGATGACATATGTGCTGACGTCGGGGCAGTCGGGAGACGTGCTTGCCCGTTTTAATGGCCACCAGCGGATGATGAAGATCAAGGCAATCGGCAGTTTTGAAGGGACGAGTATTTTCATCATCAGAGCTGTCGAGCTTAAATCTTTTCATGAAAAATATCCTGAGAAATTTGAATTTATGCAGAATCTCTCATATTTTTACAGGAATTTTTTCAGTATTGATCTGAAAGATATGACCATCCGGAATCTGCGATTATACGGGGAATCCGGCAGCAGTGCAGAAAATAATGGCGTGCTTCCGATCACCGGATCGGGTGAGGGAGACAAGCTCCTTCTTCAGCTTATTTTTATAGATGACAGGAAGAGATTTAAAAAATTCCTGAATCCGGCGACACTTAAGGACCGTCTCAAAAATGCACCGAATGGTTTCCTGGTGGATGAATTCCGCACGATCTATATGAATGGCAGATATGTCTGGATGACGCACAAGATTCTGCTCGCGCCGAATTCGGACGGGAAGCATGCCTTCTATGTGGTCCGTCCGGCGGATGAGAGGAGCGGGATTCCGCATCAGGAGAGAGAAAAACCGGTTACCAGCCAGGAAGTTCAAAGAAAGGCGAATCTCTTTGACGAAATCATGCGTCACGATCCGCGGCCAATTTTCTGGAAGGACAAGGAGCGCAGGTTCCTTGGCGCGAACCAGTCATTCCTCGACTATTACGGTTATTCCGATGTGAATGAGATCATTGGAAAAACGGACGAGGATCTGCAGTGGCACACAAATAACGACACCTACAGGGATGCAGAGGAAGATGTCCTTACAAACGGCGTTATCGAGGATAATGTCAAGGGGAGATGCATTTCGAATGGCGTGGCGCGGGACATTTTTGCGACGAAATGGCCTACCTATGATGGCACGCAGATTTCCGGCCTGATGGGCTATTTTATAGATAAAGCTTATTTCCAGAAGCTTTTGAGAGACGATGCGGTTGATTCCGGTTCAAGCGACTCGCGCAGGATAGAGACGGTTTCTGAATTTCTGGAGGATCTGACTGAATTTGATTCAGATTACCAGCTGAATAAGCGCAAATTCGGCGTTATTTCCATACAGATTTCGGATATTTCTCTGATCTCTGAGAACTATGGCAAAAGTACAATGTACGCTGCGGTCAGTGCCTGTATAAAAGCTATTACGAAAGTCATCGGAAATTCGGCTTCGTTTACTTACATCGGTCTCGGGCGGTTTGTTATAATGTCGTCCTATGCCTCGACTGCTGAATTCGATGCGAAAGAGCAGAAGATCCGCGACTCGATCAACACGATCCATCAGGTCGCAGACCATCCGGTATCTTTTTACGCCAAGACCAAAATTTTCTACACAGATGATGTTTTAAAGCTCTTGAAGCTCCGCGACAATCTGGTCGCAAGGCTCTTTGACTTTGATAATGACTCGTGGATTTCGGGCGAAAATACCGAAGAACTTGAGAAAACAAACCGCCTTATCCAGTCTCTTATAGACGAGGCGCCTATCGCGTGCTTTATCATGCGCCCTGATCACACGATCGTTTACTGGAACAGGGAAACGGAAAAGCTCCTCGGCTTCTCTGCTTCTGATATGCTCGGGAAAAAATGCTTCGAATCGGCTTTTGGCTGCCACTATACGAATGGCTGCCAGATTTCCTACAGCAACTGTCCGGCCGTTGTAAGCTTCACGACAGGCAGGCCTGACTCTATCAATATGTTTATGAACAAGAAGGACGGTGGAAGCCTTCTGGTTCGGAACTCTGTAATCCCGCTTAAAGACCGGAGCGGAAAAGTTCTTGAACTTATTAATGTCTTTTCACCGCTGGCCGAAGAGACTTACAGCAGGGAGCTTGTTCAAAGCATCTACGAGACTGCGACGAGAGACGCTATTACCGGTCTTCCTGGTAGGAAGTATATGGAAGAATGTCTGGAAGGGGCGTTTACGGTTTTCGAGAGAACCGGCAACCTCTTTGCTGTCCTCTTTGCCGACATCGACAACTTCCACGACATTAACAACACTTACGGCCACAACACTGGCGACAGCATCTTAAACGACCTCGGCCTTTCCCTTCGGAAATACAGCCGTCGCAATGAAAAATTCTGCCGCTGGGGTGGTGATGAGTTTGTAGGTCTTCTCGAGCTTAAAAAAAAGGAAGACATCAAAAAAGCGGCCGCCAGATTCCATGAACTCGCCAACAGCTCCAAAGTCGCCGTCAACGGCGCAGATATCATGTGCCAGACAGCCATCGGCATCACCTGCGTCAGAGAGGGCGATGATATCTCATCCATTCTGTCAAGGGCCGACAGCTACATGTACAAGGCAAAGAGACTGAAGAAAAACCAGATCATCACGGACTTCAATGCGGATGATTGAGGCAGGCGGCTCCGCGGAGCGGGAAGTTTTCAATATAGGCTTACGCGGAGCCGGAAGCCTTTTTACAACAGGATTCCGAGCATTATTAAGAATTGCGTGGCGCTGTTTATCGCCTGTTCTTTCCAGTTCGCCTTCGCGTCGTTGCCATTCAGATGGCGGGCGTACCACGCGAGAGTGGCGATGCCGCACGCACCGGCGATGAAAAAAATCAGGGACGGTGGGGTTATTATGAAATGCAGGACGGAAGGGAAGGACCAGCGGTTTTTATCAACGAAGAGCGCAATGAAAGCGAGCAGGAAACCGGTCGGCATCAGGTAGCGCATCTGGCGGTTGAAAAAACGGATATTTTTGTGGGCGAGCACGATAATAAATTTCCAGAGGACTTTCAGAATTCCGGCTAGAATTACGAAAAATACGCCAATCCTGAAAAGGACGCTCTCAAAGCGCATGGCGATGACAAATGAGCTTATTATAAAAAATATCACCGGGATGAAATCTAATATGGCCATCCCAAGAGTAAAGCCCTCCGGAACCGGAGCCGAGCCGCACTGCTTGACTGAATCAGCAGAATTATAAAAATTTTTTTTGTTCATTTGCTACCTGTTCAGGCGACGAGCCATTTGTGTTTTTTTACGGAGTAGAGAGGAATGAATGGGACCATGATCGGAGTCGTGGACTTATAGTGCTGGTAATTCGGGTCGCTTCCGTAGTTTTTGTCCTGGCGGATCTCGAGGCGGCGGGCGCCGCTGAACATTACGTAAATGATGCCGACGTAACCGATCACAGCGCAGATCCACTCGGTGGCGTTATGATAAATGCTGAGACCAGAAATAAAAACACCCGTCCAATTTATCATTTCGCCGAGGTAGTTCGGGCAGCGCACGAAGCTGAAAAGCCCGGAACTAACGAACTGGCCGGGATTTTTTTTCTTGGCGCTGTTTTTCTGGAGGTCGGCGGTCGCTTCAAAAATAATGCCGAAAGCGGAGATTATCACGCCGGCGACGCAGAACGCGTCAGTTCCGCGGTTGTCCATAAGCCTGAACCAGGCAGGAGAAGTCTGAAAGACGTAGAGGAGAGCAACGGAGATCCAGATCGCAAATTTGACACCAAAGGAAACTTCATCGTTGGTCTTGACTTCGCCTTTCATGCGGCGATTGTAGGCGGTTTTCACGTCGCGGTAGACCAGATATCCGGACAAACGGATGCCGTAGATGATGAGTAGCGCGCACTGAATCACGGCCCCTGTGGTCAGGTTTCCGTGAAAAATGATCAGCGAGCCGGCGCCAACGGCTGCGATCGCAAAACCATAGCCCAGTGAAATGAACCACACGTATTTTTTGAAACCGCAGGCGCTCGCTGCCAGGGCAATCACCAAAAGAATAAAAAATGTCTTCATCTTGATACCTCTTGATAAAATTTGAATATGATTTAAAATATAACCATATTAATAATAGCGACTGGTGTCGCTTTTATCAACTGCTGAGCCTTGGCAACACGGACTTCGCCACATTCATCCGCCCGGCCTTCCAGGCCATATATGACAACCGCGAGCAGATGCTTTCCTTAAACCGTGCTGGCTTCTCGCCCGTGCTTCTCGACGCGCTGCGGGAATACTTCCATGCGAGTGAGGCGCGGGATGATTCTAGTGATGCTTCTGACAGCACAGATTATGGCGCTCAAAATATGAACAATTACCGCACGGCGTACCGCATCGGCGGAATCTATGCCTGCCTGCTCCTCTGGTTTTCGTACGATATGCGTGAGACACCGGAAGAAATGATCGGGATCGCAGTGTCGATGGGAAATAATAATTTTTGAATATTATTATAATACCTACTTGAATGAATTTTGTCAACAAGTTTCATTGTAGACATTTAGTATTTAGGATAGTAATTTCTCCCATCCTTCTTCAACAAGGGCAGCAATCCATGTCTTTAATATGTATTGTTCAGTGGCAAAATAAGAGGCTATTCTGTCACGATCATTGACTTTCATGATTTTATATAGTTGAAAAAGATTACTAAACGTCATCAGTTCAGCAGTAACCCAGATAGGAAAATGCCCACAGTACTTTTCTTCATAATGTTTAACAAAAGGAAAATTTCTATTATTTAACAAGAAATTGCTTATCGATAATAGCTGCCCGTTGTGATAAAATATTTTTATAACCAGAAATTAGATATAGAAGGGGTACTTATCCTTATGTGTAAGCTGATAGATATTGGAAGTGCTCCGGTTGTACAGCTACTCGATCTGCTCCTGAAGGATAAGTCAACAGGGAAGAATATTATCTGGGCGACGGACACCTATGCCGGGTTCGGCCATGGATTCAGTGACAGAGAGCAGATAGAGAAAGATCTGCTGCTGGTGCATTCGGATATTATCAAACCGCGTATTTTAAAATCGCAGGAGGCGCAGGCGGCCCGCACAAGAAAAAAGGCCGAAGTCTTTACTCCGGCCTGGCTCTGCAACCAGATGAACAACTACTGCGATGAGGAATGGTTTGGAAGAAAAAATGTCTTCAATATTGAAAATGAAGATCATACCTGGACGACCGTCGATGGCAGCATAGAGTTTCCTGATAAAAAAAACTGGAAGCAATACGTAGATTCCCGCAGACTTGAGATCACCTGTGGCGAGGCGCCGTACCTGGTTTCGCGATATGACGTTTCGACTGGCGGGCTGATCGTTCCGCCGAAGCACCGGATCGGACAGCTGGATCGGAAGCTTCGCATCGTAAATGAAAATACTTCAGATTATGACGATTGGCTCAAGTGGACGATCCGGGCATTCGAGGCTTCATACGGATATGAATATCAGGGCGACAATCTCCTGATAGCGAGAATAAATCTGCTGCTGACATTTGTGGACTATTACAGAGAACGCTGTGGCGAAGATCCCGATAAAAAACTGCTCCGCCATCTCGCAAATAAAATTGCCTGGAACATCTGGCAGATGGACGGTCTTAAAGATACCGTCCCACTTGGCAAGCCATTTGAAGAGTTCCATCAGATGTCATTTTTCGAGACGAGCGCCGATCAGAAAGAAGAGCCGCAGCAAGCAGCAATACCGTGCAGGATATTTAATTGGAGAAGTAATGAGTCGCTCCTGTTTACGGAGCTGAAGGAGGGCTAATATGAGCGAAAAAAAATTGTTTGACTATGTGATAGGAAATCCGCCGTATCAGGAAGATACAACTGAATCAACAAGAAAAAGACCTGTTTATAACAGTTTTATGGATGGAGCGTATTGTGTAGCTGATAAGGTAGAATTAATTACTCCAGCTCGATTTCTTTTTGATGCAGGTCAGACACCAAAGGACTGGAACCGTAAAATGCTTGATGATTCGCATTTTAAAGTTTTGAAATATGAAGCTGATGCAACAAAAGTATTTCCTAATACAGACATTAAAGGTGGAGTAGCAGTAACATATCATAATTTTGATTCGGATTATTCTCCAATTAAGGTTTTTACAAAATTTGAAGAACTAAACTCTATTCTATCTAAAGTTATAAAATCTGGAGCTAAGTCTATCGACTCTATAGTATCTGCAAGAGGATGCTATAGACTAAATGATAACTTTTTTTCTGATTTCCCAGATGCTGCTTCGAAAGTAGGAAAAGGAACAGGAAATATGGTTGTTTCTAATATTTTTGAAAAAGTTCCAGAAGCATTTTATAATACAAAACCTAATGATGACAAATATGTAAAAATAATTGGGAGAGAAAAAAATAGAAGAACAATCAAATTTATAAATGCAAAATATTTAATAGATAACGGTTATATTTATACATATAATGTCCTTATTTCTGAGGCAAATAATACTGGCAAATTTGGTGAAACTCTTGTTGAACCTCAAGTAGCGAGTCCTGCTGAAGGAGCCACTGATACTTTTATAAGTATAGGATTCTTTGACTCTTTATCAGAGTCTGAGAATGCCAAAAAATATTTAAAGACTAAGTTTTGCAGAGCAATGCTAGGTGTAAAAAAAGCAACACAACATACTGCAAAATCTGTGTGGAAATATGTCCCTCTCCAGAATTTTACCAACCAGTCCGACATCGACTGGTCCAAATCCATTCACGAGATTGACCTTCAGCTCTATAGAAAGTACGGTCTTGACGAAAACGAGATCAATTTTATTGAGACGCATGTAAAGGAGATGGCATAATGGCGAAGATCAATATTAAGACAGCCACCAAGGTTATCCCTCAGTGCTATGCGTATACGACTCCGGGTGTGCCGAAGCACGATGGCTGGACCAAGATCGGATTTACGGAGCGGGATGTTGAGACCCGTATAAATGAGCAGACTCATACAGTTGGCGTAGAGCATAAGACATGGTGGCATATGCGGGCTGTATTTATGACAGAACCGTTTGGTACTTTCACTGACAAAAATTTTCACGCGTATCTGAAGAAGCTTGGCATTCCGCGCGAGGAGGGGACCGAGTGGTTTCAGATAGCACCGGATACCGCCCGTGCAGATTTCATGGATTTTACGCAGAATCATGGAGTCGTTTCGGATGACGATGCGGATGCGGTGATCCCCTATAAGCTTCGCGACGAGCAGGAAGATGCAGTGCAGAGGGCTTACGATTATTTCAAGTCTCATAAAGATGGAGAATATCTCTGGAACTGCAAGCCACGTTTTGGCAAGACACTTTCGGCATACGATCTCTGCAGGCGCCTTCAGGCGACAAATATTCTTATCGTTACGAACCGGCCGGCGATCGCAAATTCATGGTATCAGGACTATGAGACATTCTTCGGGCCGCAGTCCGGCTATTTTTTCGTAAGCAATGCAGATGGCATCAGGGACAGAAAATATGTCCTGAGCCGTGATGAGTACATGAAAAAAGTTGTATCGTCCGATGAAGGCGAGGTCAAAGGCTGCATTGAATTTGTCAGCCTTCAGGATCTGAAGGGCTCGATCTATTTCGGCGGCAGGTACGATAAGCTTGTGGAAGTCAGTGCCGAGCATGGATTGAATTGGGATGTCCTGATCATCGATGAAGCTCATGAAGGTGTAGACACTTATAAGACTGACACCGCGTTTAACCATATCAACCGCAAATGTACTCTGCATCTTTCAGGTACACCGTTCAAGGCTCTGGCCAATGACAAATTTCCCCAGGAGGCTATTTACAACTGGACATATGCCGACGAACAGAAGAAAAAACGCGACTGGGACGATTCGAGCGAGATTGAAAATCCGTATGAGAATCTGCCGAGACTCTCACTTTTTACATATCAGATGTCGGAGATCATCCGTGACAAGGTAAGGCAGGGCATTGAGCTCGCGGATGATGATGTCGAGGAGTATGCCTTCGATCTGAACGAATTTTTCAAGACGAATGAGTCTGGCAGATTTGTCCACGACAAGGATGTAGACAAATTTCTCGATGCTCTTACGACTCAGGAGAAATTTCCGTTCTCAACGCCGGAGCTTCGGGATGAGTTAAAGCACACATTCTGGATTTTAAACCGTGTCGCGAGTGCAAAGGCCTTATACAAGAAATTAAGTATTCATCCGGTGTTCAAGGATTATCATATCATTCTTGCAGCAGGCGACGGGAGGCTCGACGACGATGACGAGAACAGGAAATCCTATGACAAAGTAGTCGAGGCTATTGAAAATTACGATAAGACGATAACCCTGTCCGTAGGCCAGCTGACTACCGGTGTGACAATTCCGGAGTGGACGGCAGTGCTTATGCTTTCAAATATGAAGAGCCCGGCGCTCTATATGCAGGCGGCTTTCCGCGCCCAGAATCCGTGCCTTTTTCATGATAGGGATGGCAACTCTTATCGAAAGAAAAATGCCTATATTTTTGACTTTGATCCGGCGAGAACTCTCACTATTTTTGAAAAATTTGCAAATGACCTGATCCCGGAGACTTCCGGTGATAAGGGTGAGATGGACCAGCGCAGGAATAACGTAAGGCAGCTCCTCAATTTCTTCCCTGTCTATGGTGAAGACGATGGCGGGGAGATGGTGGAGCTCGACGCTGAATCAGTCCTTACGATACCGCGTCATATCCATGCGAAGGAAGTCGTGGACCGTGGCTTCATGTCAAATTTCCTCTTTGCAAATATTTCCGGTATTTTCGGCGCGCCGAAGGAGATAATCAAGCTGATAAACGATATGCAGCCGCTCGAGCAGCCGAAGAAACTCTCGGATGTGGGTGTGGATGAAAACACTGCCGATGACCTTCATTTAAACGAAGATGGCAAAGTCGATATTCCAACCGAGAAGACCATTGGCCTGGCCAGTGACCTGTTCGGCGAAAAAGTGTATGGCGACGTTGATGAAAAGCTGGCACAGGCTGTCTCGGATCTTACCGAAGAACATGCCAGACATCCTGACCCGAAGAAAGACGAACTCGAATCTCTCCGTGAAAAATTTTCAGAACCAATCGCCGACACTCTTATGGAGACGGCGACAAAGCAGTACGGAGATGAGTTAAAGAAGTCGACTCAGAATCAGCTAAAACGCGATATTCAGGCAACTACGGAGAATGTTGTTAACCGCGAATATGGTGATTATACGATCCATGACAACCAGCTTAAAAAGAAGCGTGATGATGAGATTAAAAAGGCTCAAAAGTCCGGAGCCTCAATGGCTGAGATTTCAAGTATTGATGAAGAATTCGAAAAGCGCAGGCAGCAGAGCTATCAGCAGATGTTAGAGAACATCCATAAGAAGCTGAACAGCGAAGAGACTGCCAGAAATGCAGCCGAGAAGATCGTAAATACTGTCGAGACCGAGAAGCTCAATGCCGAGAAGGATTCGATCGAAGGAAGGGTCCGCGACCATCTCCGTGGCTTTTCGCGCACGATTCCGGCATTTCTTATGGCCTATGGCGACGAGGGCACGACGCTTGAAAACTTCGATTCTCTTGTCCCTGAAAATGTCTTCTGGGAAGTCACTGTAAATCCTCAGAACGGAGTCGGCGTAACGCTCGAGCAGTTCAGAATGCTGCGCGACGGCGGCGATTACCAGGTAAAAGATGACAATGGAAATGCTGTGCTTGATGACAATGGAAATCCAGTAACAAAACATTTCGACGGTCACTTATTTGATGAGGTAGTGTTTAACGACGCTGTTCAGGAGTTTATGAAAAAGCGCAGAGACTTATCGGATTATTTCAGCGGCGAACACGACGAGGATATTTTCAATTACATTCCACCGCAGAGAACGAACCAGATCTTTACGCCGAAGAAGGTTGTTAAAGAAATGGTCGACATGCTTGAAAAAGAGAACCCGGGCTGCTTCGACGATCCCGATGCCACATTTGCAGACCTCTACATGAAATCCGGAATGTACATCACAGAGATCGTAAAACGCCTCTTCTTGAGCAGGCGCATGAAGGCCCTCTTCCCGGATGACACAGAGCGCCTGAATCACATTTTTGCAAAGCAGGTCTACGGCTGCGCGCCGACTGAGATCATCTACAGGATCTGCCTGCGCTACATCCTTGGATTCAGCGATAAGATCAGGATCGAAAAGCACAATATCAAGCTCTGCGATACGCTGGAGTTTGCTAAAGAGGGAACACTGGAGGATGAGCTTAGTAAGTTATTTGCATTGAATTAGTTCACTTGATCTCCGTCGACTTGATCGAAAAAGCGCTGCTGGTCTTTCCTGTTATCGAATCTCTGTAGGATATTTTTAATGTCTTCCAGTTTTTTGGAACCTGATACACGGTGTAGCCTTTGTAGCTTTTGCCTGAGGCGATGGAGGCGATCAGAGGCATATTTCCGTCGAATTTCCCGATGCCTACTTCGGGCGAAATATTTCCGGCTCCGCATGATTGACGGTTTCAATATAAGCTTATACGGAGCCAGAAATAATAAATACATTGTATAAAATAGTTTAGTCCTGGACATACATTGAAAGTGTGAATCCAGGGGTTTATTTTTTTACACAAAATCGCATTCATATTGAGAAAGATCGAAAGCCTTTTAAGTTTTTTGCTTCTACCCAGATACATATTGAAACTAAAAGCGAGCCATTGTAGAAATTTCGCCCCGCCAGGCTCTATACTGAAAAAAGTGGGACAAAAAGAACCGTCCCCACTGTCCCACTGTAACACAAATTTTACATTGATTTTACATGAGGGCTCTTGTACAATTTACAAGGGCCCTTTATTATAGGTAGTGTGAAAGGAGAAGTCCATGATCTACATTGTAGAGGATGATGACAATATCAGAGAGCTGGTCGTCTACACCCTGGATTCGACCGGGCTTCCGGCGAAGGGATTCCCGGGAGGAGTAGAGTTTAAGACTGCGCTTAAGAACGAGCTGCCGGAGCTTATACTTTTAGATATCATGCTGCCGGGAGAGGATGGGATGGAGCTGCTTTCGGATATCAGGAAAGATCCGAAGACGAAGAACATTCCGGTGATCATGCTGACTGCGAAGGGAGCAGAGTACGATAAGGTCTCGGCACTCGACATGGGAGCGGACGACTATGTGACGAAACCGTTTGGAATGATGGAGCTGGTTTCTAGGATCAAGGCAGTTTTGAGGAGATCTGGCCGCGGGAAGAACACGGATGAGCCGGTGATAAGCTCAGGTTCTATAAAGATCGATGTTCTCCGCCACGCCGTCACAGTGAATGGTAAGGAAGTAGTCCTCACATTGAAGGAATTCGAGCTTTTGAAGATGCTTATTTTAAACAGCGGGATAGTACTTACGCGTGAGCAGCTTCTCGAGGAGATCTGGGGATACAACTTCGACGGCGAGACAAGGACTGTCGATGTGCATGTGAGGTCGCTAAGGCAGAAGCTCGGAAAAGCCGGGAACCGCATCGAGACCGTTCGTGGAGTAGGATACAGGATCAAGGAAAAGTGATATGCAGAAGAAGATACAGACACGGATGATACAGGTGATAGCACTGGCGCTTTTGATAGCGTATGCTGTCACCATTTTTTTCGTATACAGAAGTATTGAACACCTCTCTGAAAAAAATGTCAGGTACGAGTCGAATTACCTGGCTGAGGCGGTAAATACAAACGGCTCGTCTTTTTTGAAGCTGCTTAAAAATCTGGAGCCGGGCACAAGGATCACGCTTATTGATAAGGATGGTTCAGTGCTTTATGACTCGAAGGAGGACAGCCACTCACTTGAAAATCACAAGAAGAGGCCTGAAATCGCAGCCGCTTTTAAATATGGAAGAGGAATGGACAAGAGGCATTCCGATACGCTTCAGGAGGACATGTACTATTCGGCGGTGCGCCTTGATAATGGGCAGGTCCTTCGTGTCGCGGTTTCCGTAAAGTCGATCTTTGCGACGATCCTTGAACTTCTGCCAGTGATAATCATCTCTGCGGTGGCGCTTCTGTTCTTTTCATACTGGCTTTCACACAAGACTGCAAGAGACCTCGTAGAACCTGTAAACAGCCTGAATCTCGACAAGCCTTTAGAAAACGATGTCTACGAGGAACTTACTCCGCTGCTTAAAAGAATTGACGAGTCGAACAAGCAGAAGGCTGCGATGTCGGCAATGAGACAGGAATTTTCCGCGAATGTTTCGCATGAGCTTAAGACTCCGCTCACCTCGATTTCAGGATATGCCGAGATCATAAGAGATGGAATCGTAAAGAAAAAGGATATCCCGGATTTTTCAAATCGTATCTACAATGAGGCGCAGCGGCTTTTAAACCTTGTGCAGGATATCATTAAGCTCTCGAGGCTCGACGAGGGCAAGATCGGAATCGACAAAGAGCAGTGCGACCTGTATGAGATGGCGGATGAGATCATAAAGAGGCTTTCCGGAAAGGCCGGTGAGTACGAAGTGTCAGTGCTTTTAGTCGGAAAGTCCGCGGTTGTGACAGGCTACAGGCAGATACTGGATGAGATGATCCACAACATCATTGAGAACGCCATCAAATACAACAAACCAGGCGGAAAGGTCACGGTAACGACTGAAGTATCCGACGACGGAAATCCTTTTATCACTGTAAAAGATACCGGAATCGGAATTCCGGAGGACGCGCAGAAGAGGATTTTCGAGAGATTCTACCGCGTCGACAAGAGCCACTCGAAGGAGACTGGCGGCACGGGACTCGGTCTTTCAATCGTAAAGCACGCGGCTCAGCTTCACAATGCAAAGATCTCTCTTTCATCCAAAGTGGATGTAGGAACGACGATCACGGTCCGGTTTGACAAATAAAATAAATTTTACATTTGGAAGTACAATTTACATTAGATTTACAAATCTTAACGGAGGCTTAACGCCTCCGTTATTTTTTTGTTACCTGGCTGGTCTAACATAATATGCGTAGCAAGGGAAAAATATTTTGATAAGCTAAAAACAAAGGAGTAAAAAATGAAGAAAAAGATCTTATCACTTATTCTCTGTTCAGCAATGGCAGCTATGACACTTATGACTGGCTGCGGAAGCACACAGAAGGCTACATCGGGAAGCAGCGAAAAAACTGCGACTGCATCGTCTGCTTCAGCATCTGGAAGCTCAGCTTCATCTGGATCACTTTCGGGAACAGTTGCAACTGATGGCTCGACTTCCATGGAGAAAGTTATCGGCTACTTAAGCGAAGCTTTCATGCAGAAGAATTCAGGAGTAAAGGTTACTTACAACCCTACAGGATCAGGCTCAGGTATCGAAGCAGTCGGCAAGGGAAGCTGCGACATCGGACTTGCAAGCCGTGACCTTACAGACGACGAGAAGAAGACAGGCCTTACTCAGACTACGATCGCAATCGACGGTATCGCAATGATCATAAATCCGAAGAACAATGTAAAGGACCTCTCAATCGACCAGATTTCAAAGATCTACACAGGCCAGACCAAGAACTGGAAAGACGTTGGCGGCTCAGATGGACAGATCGTTGTAATCGGACGTGAGGCTGCATCAGGAACACGTGACGGCTTCGAGACGATCACCAATACAAAAGAGAAGTGCAAGTACGCTCAGGAGCTCACTTCAACAGGTGATGTCATCCAGACTGTAGCAAGCAACCCTAACGCTATCGGCTATGCTTCACTTGCAGATTTAAACAACTCTGTAAAAGCTATCAAGGTCGGCGGAGTAGCACCTTCTGAAAACACTGTAAAGGATGGTTCTTACAAGATCCAGCGTAACTTCAACCTGATCACAAAAGATGGCAAGAAGTTAAGTGCACCGGCTCAGGCTTTCTTCGATTACTGCACTGGCTCAGAGGCAGGACAGTATATTTCAAAGGCAGGAGCTGTTTCCAAGAACTAAAAGAATTGACCGGGGAGGATTTCACAAGTAAATTTATCCAGGGAGGCAACAACAATGGACGGTACAGTGACTTTACAAAAATCAAGGCTGAAGAAACAGAAGAGCGTCGAGAATATTTTTAAGACGATATTCCTGATCTTCGGAATGTTTTCAATAGCTTTCGTAATTTTTATCTCGATTTTCCTGATTATCTCAGGTGTTCCGGCAATCACAAAGATCGGCTTCTTCAAGTTCATGTTCGGAACTAAATGGGCGTCGACAGCTGCAAAACCGTCCTTTGGAATCCTTCCGTTCATACTTACATCAGTTTATGGTACATGTGGAGCTCTCCTGGTGAGTGTTCCGGTGGGCATCTTCTGTGCGGTATATCTGGCAAAGATGGCGCCAGGACCGGTGGCTGCTGCAGTCCGTGAGGCAGTTGATCTGCTGGCTGCAATTCCTTCAGTAGTCTATGGTCTCTTCGGTATGATAATCATAGTCCCGAGCGTCAGGAAACTTTTCAATCTCCCTGATGGAGCAAACCTCTTTTCAGCCACAGTAGTTCTTGCTATTATGGTCCTTCCTTCGATCATCTCAGAGTCTGAGACAGCACTTAGAGCGGTTCCAAAGGAGTACGAGGAAGGTTCGCTGGCACTGGGCGCCACCTATACTGAAACAGTCTTTAAGGTGTCTCTTCCGGCAGCACGGAGCGGAGTTCTTACCTCTGTAATCCTGGGCACAGGACGTGCTATAGGTGAGGCGATGGCAGTAATGATGGTAGCAGGAAATGTTGCCAACATGCCGGGAATTTTCAAGAGCGTAAGATTCCTTACTACAGCCGTAGCAAGTGAGATGTCTTACTCTTCAGGACTTCAGAGGCAGGCACTCTTCTCAATAGCACTGGTACTTTTCTTCTTCATAATAATGATCAATGTGGTGCTTAGAAAGCTCACTTCGAAAGGAGAGGTTAAATGATGGATATTTCAGGGACTAACACAAGCGACGCTATCCTTACCGCAAAGGCAGGGATTTCAGCAAAGAGAAAGGCAAAGATCGGCGCCCTTAAAGGACTCATGTATTTTGCGGCAGCACTTACGACAGTGCTCCTCGTGGGGATCATCGGTTATATTTTTTTCAGAGGTGTACCTCATGTGACCTGGAATCTCCTTTCGACGACTCCATCACTTCTGACCGACAACATCGGTATACTTCCTAATATTTTAAATACACTGTATATCATTATAATAGCTCTGGTATTTGCACTCCCTATCGGGGTCGGCACGGCAGTTTATCTGAACGAGTATGCTACGAATAAAAAACTCGTCCGTGTGATCGAGCTTGCGACAGAGACCTTAAGTGGTATTCCTTCTATCATCTACGGTCTCGCTGGTATGCTGATCTTTGTTCAGGCAATGAATATGGGAACTTCGATCCTTGCAGGTGCCCTGACTCTCGCAGTAATGACACTTCCGATCATTATCCGTACTACTCAGGAAGCTTTAAAGACGGTCCCGGACAGTTACAGGGAAGGTGCTCTGGCCCTTGGCGCCGGCAGATGGCACATGGTCCGCACAGTAGTCCTTCCAAGTGCAATGGATGGTATCGTAACAGGCATCATTCTTTCAATCGGCCGTATCGTCGGTGAGTCGGCAGCTCTTCTCTACACAGCAGGCATGGCAAACGAGATCCTTACACCGCTTAAAAGTATCACACCGGGAAATGCCGGCGCGACCCTTACGGTTTCTCTTTACATGTACGCGAAAGAGAGAGGACAGTTCGATGTTGCCTTTGCAATCGCAGTAATTCTGCTTATCATCACATTTGTGATAAATATCAGCGCAAAGCTTCTTGGAAAAAAGCTTAAGAAATGATCTTTACTGAAAAAAGACAGGGTGATTTTATGAGTAGCGTAATTGAAACTAAAGACCTTAATCTCTGGTATGGTAAACACCATGCACTGATGGATATAAATATGGCTGTTCCAAAGAATCAGATCACAGCCCTGATAGGACCTTCTGGTTGTGGAAAATCCACTTTTCTCCGTACCTTAAACAGGATGAATGACCAGATCGAAGGTGTAAGGATTGAGGGAGAGATAAGCCTGAGGGGTGAGAACATCAAAAACTTAGATGCCAATGTTTTAAGGAGCCGTGTCGGTATGGTTTTCCAGAAGGCAAATCCTTTTCCAATGAGCATCTATGACAATATTGCATATGGTCCGAGGATTCTGGGCGTCCACAAGAAGAAAGAGCTCGACGAGATTGTAGAGACTTCTTTAAAGCAGGCCGCCATCTGGGACGAATGCAAGGACAGACTGAAAACTTCAGCTCTCGGCATGAGCGGCGGCCAGCAGCAGAGACTGTGCATCGCCAGGGCACTGGCTGTAAAGCCTGAGGTGCTTCTGCTCGACGAGTCAACGTCAGCACTTGATCCTGTATCAACTTCTAAGATCGAAGACCTCCTTCTCGAGCTTAAGAAAAAATACACGATCATCATGGTAACGCACAATATGCAGCAGGCCGCAAGAATTGCCGACAGAACCGCCTTTTTCCTTCTCGGTGAGCTTATCGAATACGATAACACCGAAAAGATCTTCTCACATCCGGCTGACAAGAGAACTGAAGATTACATTACAGGCAGATTCGGTTGATTTTTGACCAGAAGGGTTAATTGATATGAGAGATAATTTTAATGCAGAGCTTAAAGAGCTGAACTCCGAGCTTGTCGAGATGGGCAAGATGTGTGTGGACGCGATTCACCGGGATGTCGATGCCTTAGCCGACGAGAAGCAGGGGGACATTGAGGAGATTAAGAAAGTCTCCGAAAATATCGCAAAGAAGCAGCAGGAAATTGAGGATCTCTGTTACAGTCTGATCATAAAAGAACAGCCGGTGGCAGGCGACCTTCGAATGATACACACTGCAAGCAATGTCATAATCGATATGCAGCGCATCGGTGTAAATGCCTACGACGTTGCCGAGATCATTCCGTATGTGGCTGACTCGCAGCTTAAAACCCAGGTCCCTATCCTTATGATGGCTGACGCGGCTTCGTATATGGTTTCGAAGAGTGTCGAATCGCTTGTAAACAGAGATTCTGATCAGGCCAGAAAGATCATAGCCTATGACGATGAGGTCGATGATCTTTTCGACGAGGTGAAAGCTTCGGTGATCGAAGCAATCCGCGGCGACAAGAAAAAGGATGCATCCCCTGGTATAGATATAATGATGATAGCAAAGTACTTCGAGAGAATGGGAGATCATTCGGAGAGCATCGCCCGACACGTGTTACATCTGCTTAATCAATAAGTCCACTCCCGGATATATATTTTTTTACAAAACACCCTGTGCCATTGGCATGGGGCGTTTTTGTGTTATAATATTTGAATCATGGATGAAATAAGACTTATTTTTGGAGGGAGCGGAAGCGGAAAAAGCGACTTCGCGGAGAGCCTGTTATCCGATTCCCCGGAAAAAATATATCTTGCGACTATGAGGCGGGATAAGTCAGCCATCAGGCGGATCGAAAGGCACATCAGAAGAAGAGCGGACAAGGGATTTACGACAATAGAATCCACCGGGGATTTTTCAAAGGCAGGAATCCCTGAAGGATCTGACGTGCTGCTCGAAGACCTTCCGAACCTGCTTGCAGATGCGATGTTTCTTAGTGACGGAGGAGTCTGCCACGATGCATACGAAAAAGTCGTAAGCGACATTGAATTTCTGATGAAACGCTCGAAACGCCTTATTATAGTCTCCGACGATATTTTTGAATCGGGAACAGATTACGATCCTCTTACCGAGGAATATATGAGGGAGCTTGGCAGGATTCACACATTTTTAGCAGAGCGGGGTAAGGTGACAGAAATCATCGCAGGGATAAGAGTCGATTACAATTAGATCTGCATTTTTAAAGGAGCGTATATGGACAGAGAAAGATTTGAAAAACAGAAGGATTTTATACTTGAAGCTGATAAGGAGAAGACGGTTTTCCGCCAGACTCATCTGACGAACCACGGCAGAAATGAGGATGACGCGGAGCATGCGTGGCACATGGCTCTTATGACCTATCTTTTAAGCGAATATTCCGATGAAAAAATTGACGTCGCAAGGACTATGATCATGTGCCTTATCCACGACATTGTTGAGATCGACGCCGGCGACACCTATGCCTACGACGAAGAGGGGAAGAAGACGCAGGAAGCAAGGGAGGAGAAGGCCGCTGACCGGATTTTTTCGCTGCTGCCTGAAGACCAGGCTGCTGACCTGCGCGGTATTTTCGAGGAATTTCAGGAAAAAAAGACCCCGGAGGCCAGATTTGCGAGGGCGATGGACAACCTCCAGCCACTGCTTTTAAACGATTCGAACGGCGGAAGCGACTGGGTAGAACACGGCGTCTCATATGGTCAGGTCCGTGGAAGGCAGGATGGTACAAAGAATGCCTCAAAGGATCTCTATCAGATAACGAAGGAGATCCTCGACAGGCACCTTGAATCCGGCGAATTAAAGGATGACAGAGAATGACTGCACAGGAAAAATACGATGATCTAAAAGAATATCTGAGAGGCCTGGGCTCCGTTGCCGTAGCTTTTTCAGGCGGAGTGGATTCGACTTTTCTTTTAAAGACGGCGCACGATGTCTTAGGTGACAACTGTATAGCTGTGACCGCGAGATCAGCTTCATTTCCCAAAAGAGAGCTCGATGAGGCTCTTGACTTCTGCAAAAAGGAGGGCATCAGGCATTTTGTCGTCGATTCCGAGGAACTTATGATACCGGGATTTTCACACAATCCGACGAACAGGTGCTATCTGTGCAAACATGAGCTTTTTACAGAAATATTTGAGCTTTCAGAGAAAAACGGAATTAAAGCTGTCGCTGAAGGGTCAAATATGGACGACAATGGCGACTACAGGCCGGGCCTTATGGCTGTAGCTGAGCTTGGGATAAAAAGCCCGCTGCGCCATGCGAAGCTCTACAAAAAAGAGATTCGACAGCTTTCGAAAGAGCTTGCTCTTCCTACCTGGAACAAGCAGAGCTTTGCCTGCCTCTCGTCGAGATTTGTCTACGGGGAAGAGATTACGGTCCCGAAGCTTGGAATGGTGGAAAAAGCCGAGCAGCTTCTCTTAGACCTCGGATTTCATCAGGTACGTGTCAGAATCCACGGGGAAAATCTTGCGCGTATAGAAGTAGACGAGAGCGAACTCAAGAAGGTGCTTTTAAACCGTAAGAAGATAACCGAGGCATTAAAGTCATACGGTTTTACCTATGTGACTATGGACCTTACCGGTTATCGGACCGGGAGCATGAACGAGACTCTTTCAGACGAGACTTTGTCGGAAAAAGTTTCTGCTGAATAAATAACTTAGAGGAGAATATATGGTATACCCTGAATTTTTACAGAACGGAAGCACGATAGGAATTGCGGCGCCGAGCGCCGGGGTCGGCGATGATATAGAGGGTTTTGAGAAGTCGATTGGTTTTCTCGAGTCGGAAGGTTTTCAGATTAAAGAGAGCCCTTCTGTCAGAGTAAATGACCAGAGAAGTGCCGACGCAAAGACCAGGGGAGAGGAGCTTAATTCTCTCTTTTCGGATCTTAAGGTCGACTTTGTGATGTGCGCCGCTGGCGGAGATTTTCTCGATGAATGTCTTCCGTATGTGAACTTTGACCTTATGAGAGTAAATCCCAAATGGCTTATGGGAGCCTCTGATCCGACAGGACTTCTCTATCCATATACGACCAAATACGATGTCGCGACGCTTTACGGCATGAATGCCGGAGCCTACGGCAATTTTCCTGTGCCTGACTTTGTAAAGACGAACCTTTCTGTGATAAAGGGAGAGAATCTGACAGAATCGGGATTTCCAAAGTACATGTCCACTATGCCTTTTATGGCAGATAAGATCGAATACGACAGTGATTCTGATATGACCTGCTCTGTTCAAAAGCTTTCTACAAGCGGCAGATGCATCGGAGGATGTATCGACGTGTTGAAAGATCTGATAGGGACTAAGTTCGACGGCACACACGATTTCCTGAAAAGATACAGAGACGACGGATTTATCTGGTATTTTGACAATTTTTCCCTGAGCTCGGAGGCACTTTACCGGACGCTTCTTCAGTTCAGATATGCGGGCTGGTTCGAGGGCGCAAATGCGGTTATTTTCGGCAGGAGCGCTTTTGAGTCATCAGAGTCCGGGATGACATACCATGACGCTTTAAGCATTGCACTCTCCGGTATTCCGGTGATCGAGAGGGCAGATATCGGTCACTCGGTTCCGCGACTTACGATGATAAACGGTGCGATGATGAACCTTGTCTGCAAAAACGACAGGATGTCAGTTTCATTTTCACTGATCTGAAGATCAGAATTCAAGGAAAATTTTAATGGATTTTTTCAGAAGTATGGCGATAGCCTTTTCAATGTATTCGGCAATCCCGATGCCGCAGTTCCAGTGGGACCAGAAAAATTACGAGAACTCTTTTGCGTTCTTCCCGCTGGTCGGCGCGGGCCTTTCGGGAGTCATGTATCTGGTCTATAAATTTTTTTCCATATTTAATTTTGGCGCGCTTCCGGCGTCACTTGTGCTTTCTGCTATAATCGTAATCTACACCGGTGGATTCCATATCGATGGCTACATGGATACGATGGATGCGCTCTGCTCGCACAGGGACAGGAGCGAAAAAATCCGCATCATGAAGGATTCTCATATTGGCGCGTTCGGCGTGATACAGCTTATCGTGCTTACGCTTTTTGTGACTTCGGGAATCTGTCAGGTGATGTCTTCAGGATATTTTTCTTCGATCCTGTACGCGTTCGTGATATCGAGGGCACTTTCCGGAATTGCCGTCTGCACTTTTAAAAGGCGTGACAGCAATACCTCGCTTATTCACTTCGATACGAAGGGCAGCAGGCAGTTTGTGCTTACTATGATGTTTATCTACATTTTCGCTGTGATAACGATCAGCTTTTTAAACAGGCAGCCCTTTGTGATCGCTGCTACACTTATAAGCGTCCTGTGGCTTTTTTTATCCAGGATTATCTGCGAAAAGGAATTCGGCGGCATCTCGGGTGATACGAGCGGGTATTTCCTGTGCATCTGCGAGGCTGTATTTATATGGACACTTGCCCTGTGCATAAAGATTTCCGTTGTGGATTTTTAAAAGGTATTGTATAATATATTTTGGTGTGGTTTATTTTTTACAGCTGTAATTTTTGCTTTTTCTAATTTTCTAAAAAAAAGTTTCCGCTGAGAAAGCATCAGGGTGTGAAAATGGGCAGGAGAAGATTTGTAAGTACCAGGACAGTAGCGGCAGGTTCACGGATCGACCAGACCATAAGCGACGCCACCGGCCGTGAGATGATAAAAAAGGGCACGTATTTAGACGATTTCCAGATAGAATACCTCCAGAAGAGGGGAATCATGGGAATCTACATTTACGAGGGAGTCCCGGACGACCTCGAGCAGCATATCGTTATTCCGGAAGCCACGAAGAAGGCCATCGAGGATAACCACAAGGACGACCCTGTCAAGGTAAGCATTTCAAACAGTGTAAAGGAGAGAGTGGGCCAGGGAGTGGCCTATCTTTTCAATGCTCCGGAGAGCAGGGATTTCGCAGAGGCCACGAATTCTATCGCAGAGGATCTGACGAAGAGCATCCTTTCAAATAATTCCATCGCTTTTGATGTCCGCACGTTAAAGACCAGCGATGAGTACACATTCAAGCATTCGGTCGACGTGGCGACGATTTCTGCTATCATCGGAAAGAAATACGGCCTCAATAAGGGCCAGCTCCATGAGCTCCTCGTAGCGGGCCTTCTGCACGATATGGGAAAGTCGAAGATCCCCAGTGAGATTTTAAACAAGCCGGGAAAGCTTACGGATGAAGAGTTTGAGGTCATGAAGACCCACTCGAAGCTTGGCTATGACATCCTGAAAGAAAAGGACGAATTTTCACCTGATATTCTCGCCGGGGTGCTTTTGCACCATGAGAAATTGACCGGCAGGGGCTATCCGATGGGCATCAAAGGCCAGAAGATCCCGCTCTATGCGAGGATTATCGCTGTCGCAGATATTTACGATGCTCTTGTCACAAAGCGGCCATACAAGGAGCCCTACGGACAGCGTGAGGCGATGGAGATCGTACTTGCGATGGGCGATGACCTGGATTTAAAGGCCTTAGAGTGCTTCTCCAAGAGCGTTATCCTCTATCCTGTAGATACATTAGTAGAGCTTTCCAATGGAAAGATCGCCAAAGTCGTCGCAAATAATCCTGATTATCCTATGCGCCCGAAAGTTGTTGAAATCGAATCCGGTAAGGTGCTTGACCTGGCCAATGATTTCCAATATAATAATATAGTTTTGGAATCATGATCAGGAGGTTTTTATTTTGGGTACATTAAAAGATGAGATAACAAAGAGGAGAACATTTGCAATCATCTCGCACCCGGATGCTGGTAAGACTACACTTACAGAGAAGTTTCTTCTGTACGGTGGACAGATAAATCAGGCCGGATCCGTAAAGGGAAAGGCCACAGCCAGACATGCAGTTTCGGACTGGATGGAGATAGAGAAACAGCGTGGTATCTCAGTCACTAGTTCAGTACTCCAGTTTGAATACGGCGGCATGTGCATAAACATCCTTGACACTCCCGGACATCAGGATTTCTCAGAGGATACTTACAGAACACTTATGGCAGCCGACTCTGCTGTCATGGTTATCGACGGCGCGAAGGGCGTTGAGCCCCAGACCAGAAAACTCTTCAAGGTCTGCGTCATGCGCCACATCCCCATTTTCACATTCATCAATAAAATGGACCGTGATGCTATGGATACTTTCGAGCTTATGGACGACATCGAAAATACTCTTGGCATTTCGACTTACCCTGTAAACTGGCCTATCGGAAGCGGAAAGCAGTTCAAGGGTGTTTACGACAGAAAGACCAGAAAAGTCATGACCTTCTGGGATACCATGAAAGGCACGAAAGAGGGCGAGGAGAAGGATTATCCTATCGACGACCCGGAGCTTGTCAAAGCTATCGGTGAGGATAAGAGGGACAGTCTTCTCGACGAGATAGAGCTGTTAAATGGTGCCGGAGCTGATTTCGACAAGGAAGCGGTAGATGCCGGAAAACTCACACCTGTATTTTTCGGCTCTGCTCTTACGAATTTCGGAGTAGAGACGTTCCTCAAACACTTTTTAAAGATGACGACTCCGCCGCTCCCGAGAAAGAGCGACCACGGTCTTATAGATCCGTACAGTGAGGATTTTTCGGCTTTCGTCTTTAAGATTCAGGCAAATATGAACAAGGCCCACCGCGACAGAGTTGCATTCATGCGTATCTGCTCCGGAAAATTTACTGCCGGCATGAGCGCATTTCATGTTCAGGAGGGAAAAGATGTCCGCCTTTCACAGCCTCAGCAGATGATGGCTTCCTCGAGAAAAATGATCGACGAGGCCTATGCAGGAGACATTATCGGTATTTTTGACCCGGGGATCTATTCTATCGGCGATACTATAACGACTTCGAAGGAACACTTTAAATTCGAAGGCATACCGACATTCGCTCCCGAGCATTTCTGCAGGGTTCGTCAGGTCGATACTATGAAGCGTAAGCAGTTTATGAAGGGTATCATGCAGATAGCTCAGGAGGGTGCGATCCAGATCTTCCAGGAGTACCACACAGGAATGGAAGAGATCATCGTTGGAGTCGTCGGCGTCCTGCAGTTTGATGTACTTAAGTTCCGCCTTGAGCATGAGTACAAAGTCGATATCATTATGGAAAATCTCCCGTATGAGTACGTCCGCTGGGTTGAAAATAAAGACATTGATGTCGACAAGATCGTCGGAACTTCAGACATGAAGAAGGTTAAGGACCTCAAAGGCCGTCCGCTCCTTCTATTTGTGAATGAGTGGAGCATCGACATGGTAAAGAACAGAAACGAGGGCCTTCAGCTCGCCGAGTTCGGTCAGGAACAAATGGAATACTAATGATCTGGTGGTCAAAAGGCTGACCACCAGATCGTTAATATTTAGTTTATAAAACTAAACATAAAATAAATTCACTTAAATAAAAATTAAATCCGGGTGGTCTGTATTGCCCCGGATTTATTTTTTTGCTACTATCTGTATATGCAGACAGGCTCTTGACAAAACAGATAGTATGTTCTATTATTTATTCCAGATACAAACACTTTTTCGATTGGAGAATTCAGATGGCTAAAGATGCAAAGGATTTAAAAGACGATAAGGAGAAGGCACTTGATGCCGCTATCTCACAGATAGAGAAGCAGTACGGGAGAGGTTCTATTATGAGACTTGGAGACGAGTCGAACAGGATGAAGGTCGAGACTGTTCCTACGGGTTCTATCAGTCTTGACATTGCGCTCGGACAGGGAGGTCTTCCGAAGGGCAGGATCGTAGAGATCTACGGACCTGAGTCTTCTGGTAAGACTACGGTTGCGCTGCACTGTATAGCTGAGGTCCAGAAGAGAGGCGGAATTGCGGGATTTATCGATGCTGAGCACGCCTTAGATCCTGTTTATGCGAGGAACATCGGCGTAGATATCGATAACCTTTATATATCACAGCCTGACAGCGGTGAGCAGGCTCTCGAGATCACGGAGACCATGGTTAGAAGCGGTGCCGTAGACATTATAGTTGTTGACTCGGTTGCAGCTCTTGTACCGAAGGCCGAGATCGAGGGAGACATGGGAGATTCACACGTTGGCCTTCAGGCCAGACTTATGTCACAGGCCCTGAGGAAGCTCACCGCTGCGATCAGCCGTACCCAGTGCATCGTTATATTTATCAATCAGCTCCGTGAGAAGATCGGCGTCATGTTCGGAAACCCTGAGACGACTACCGGTGGACGTGCTCTGAAGTTCTACTCATCAGTCCGCCTTGATGTCAGACGTATTGAGGCTATTAAGCAGCAGGGAGAGGTCATTGGAAACCGCACCCGTATCAAGGTCGTGAAGAACAAGGTCGCACCTCCGTTCAAGGAAGCTGAGTTCGACATCATGTTCGGTAAAGGTATCTCGAAGGAAGGAGACGTATTAGATCTAGCTGCGAAGCTCGATATCATCCAGAAGTCAGGTTCATGGTACGCTTACCAGGGAGATAAGATCGGACAGGGACGCGAGAATGCGAAGGCTTATCTCGCTGAGAATCCACAGGTCATGGCAGATGTGACGAAGCTTATCCGTGAGCACTACGGTCTCGATGACGAGGACATTGATGAGAACACGTCGGATACTGATACTAAGGATGCTTCATCAGATGCTGTTTCTGTTACCCAGGTCTCAGATGAAGACTAAGGCGTATGACATTGAGCAGTACAGGATTGGGGAAGTCAGATGCAGATAGTCAGCATTGAGCCGCTTCCCAGGTCTAAGAAGAGAAAGCGGATCACACTCGATACGAGAGAGTCATTTGTGCTCTATGCCGGAGAGATCAGGAGAATGCCGGGCCTTCGGGTCGGGGAAGATTTAAGTGAGGAGTCTTTTGAGAGTATTAAGACGTCCATCCTTCTTCCCCGCGCGAAGAAGCGCTGCCTTCATCTCCTCGAGAAGCAGGACAGGACCAGAGCAGACCTTTACGGGAGGCTTACTTCGTCAGGCTATCCGGAGGATATAGCTGATGCCGCCATAGATTACGCCTCGTCATATGGTTATGTGGATGACAGGCGCTATGCGTCGAACTATATCTATTTTCATCAGGAGCAGAAGAGCAGGAGAAGACTAACTCAGGACCTTCTCAGGAAGGGAATTGATAAGGATATTATTGAAGACTGCCTTGATGAGGCATCCCTTACGAGTGAAGAGGAGAAGATCAGAGAACTTATTGAGAAGAGACATTACGATGTCTCTTCTGCAGATCCGAGGGACAAGGCGAAGATGATCCGTTTTCTCCTTGGACGCGGATTCGACTATGACAAGGTCAGAGAGGCCTTAAGGAGCCTGTCTTAGGATCATATCTTTTTCTTCGATGATCTCTTTTAAGGTCTCCAGTCCATCGCTGTTTCCGGTCTGATCCGGATGGTAGCGCTTTATCAGCAGATGATACTCTTTCTTTAGGATTCTGTCGTCGTGGATCGCAGCTTCTGAGAACCAGTGTGTTTTCCGGCTTCCACGCTCAGGACGATTTCCTGTGCTGTTATCGCCAGCTCCATCTGCATTATCCTGATAGTTTTCGTACGACTTTTTCCTGTCTTTTTCTCTCTTCTTTTCCTGTTCCCTTTCGTGTTCGCGCCATGGGTTATTTATTGGAGATGTCTTAGCAGTAAAGAACCTCTTTCTGTCGGCCTCTTCACTTTCTATGATCTCGCTTGAGAGTATGCCTTTTAAGTCTTTGAATGCTTTTCCAAGGAAGCAGAGTCCTCTGTACCTCAACAGTGTGTAGCTGTCCGGAGTCATCGCATGAAGCGTTATGAAGCTCTCTGGTGATTTGAGTGTTTGGAGCATATATGAGACCATAGGATGAGCAGTAGTTTTTAATACCGCAAGCATCTCTTTCGCTTGTGAGAGAGCTTTATTGAAGAGCACATCGAGCTCGTCTTCGGTCTGTTCTTCACATTTCTTCAGATAGGCTAATTCCAGCTTCAGGTCATTTTTCTCTTCGAGAAGAGATGAGATGGCGAGCTCGTAGTCAGAGTAGGCCATTGGATTGCCTGAGTTTAAGGCCTCAATCTGACGCTTTTTTATCGTGGCTATCTTGTTATTTATCAGACTAAGCCTCGATACTGCGATGCCTCTTAAGGAGCGGCCTCTCTTTAGAGTCCGGCAGACCTCTGATGCCTCTGGCCTGGTATAGATGAAGACTTCTCTTAAGAACATCACGTCATTTATATGCCATGAGGCAAGGAAGAAGTAGTCATAGAAGCTGTTTGCGAGACCGGCTGATCTGGACGGCTCGCCGGCTCCCCAGGTCTTTTGTTTCAGGAGTTCGGAGACTATCTCCTTTTTCTCGAGGATTATCGCATAGTGCAGGCAGTCGAAGCCCATGTCGTCTGTGAACTGAAGCTGCAGCCCCGACGGGATTTTTCCGGTCAGTATCATAGACATGCACGAGTCCATGCCTTCGCGGGATACGCGTGCAGATATATAGTTCAGAAAGTGCTTCTGATTTTCTGTCAGGTATTTCTGAATCCTGTCGTAGAGAAGATATGTCTTCTGATCATTCATCCTGTATCCGAGGGCACAGAGCAGATATGCGTCCTTTAGAGAGAGCGTATCTTTTGATAACAGGCGGCTGTAGGCCTTTATCATGGTGCGGTAAAGCCTGGATGAATAGTCTGTCGCGATAAGCGTCAGGTAGTTCGAGTAGAACTTCTCCTCCTGGGCAGGAGGCACTGTTGCATCGAATGTCCTGTAGCGGTCCTCCTTTAAGACCATGCCGGCTATCAGGTTATTCGGATCGGTATGCAGGATTTCAATTAAAAGCTCGCGATTCTCATCAGAGAGATATGCCTGATTTTTAAAACAGGACTTGACATATGATGAGAGAGCATCAAGAGTGTGATAGTAGCTCTCCTTAAGAGATGGGTTTTCGTTTATCAGCGCGTTTTGAAGTGTGACAAGAAGGCTGTAGAGCTCGAAGGAAATGTTGTCTTTAAATACCATCTTAGGGGTGTAGAGCTCTATTCGGCCTGAAGGTGTGATGAAAAGTACTTTTTTCTTTCTGCTTTTATATGATATCAGTACGCTGTAAAGCCGGGAGAGTGGCATGCGCATTACTGGCCCCTCGCCGTCCTTTATCAGAACGGAGGTGTCTGTTATCAGCACATTTTTGCCTATTGAAAGCGCCAGATCATTGGCCTTTTGAGCTGTGCAGACGAGCGGTATCTCGTTTTCGGATACACCAAAAACACCAGCGAGTTCCCTGCTGGTTTCACTATCCTCTTTCAGATAATTAAGATTTGGATATTCGCGCTCCGATGCCCGTATGAGCTGCCTGAAGTCCGCCATTATGCACCGACACTCCTGAAAAAGCCAGCTGTCACAATACTTTCTGATAAACGGCTCCTATTTTACCATATGTAGTAGAAGTACTCAATGATTTTTCTGTAAAATATGATGGGGAATTGATTAAAGAATATTTGCTGTCAAGAAAAATACTTGACAGCAAAATCAAAATGTAGTATATTGTTTCAGGTTATGGAAGAAAAGGTACATGACGGATTGCTTTTTGATTTCTATGGAGAGCTTCTGACTGACAAGCAGAAGAAGATCTTCAGGGAATATGCCTTCGAGGATCTCTCGTTAAGCGAGATGGCAGGGGAGTTTTCGATGTCGAGACAGGGTATCAGTGAGATGATACACCGGGTATCGGGGCTTCTCAGAGGCTATGAAGAGAAGCTTGGGCTCCTCGCTGAGTATCAGCGAATCGAGGGTCTGGCGAAAGAGATCGCTGAGAGCGACGACATAGGTGTCTGCCACAGGAAGGCAGAGGAGATCATGAAGCAGCTATAGGAGTTATATGGCATTTGACAGTCTGACAGAAAAACTTCAGAATGTTTTCAAGAATCTTCGCAGCAAGGGCCGCCTGACTGAAAAGGATGTCAAGACAGCCATGAAGGAAGTGAAGATGGCTCTCCTCGAAGCGGATGTCAATTTCCGTGTCGTGAAGGATTTTACTAATAAGATCACTGAGCGATGTGTTGGAAGCGACGTCCTTGGAGGACTTAATCCGGCTCAGACGGTCATAAAGATCGTAAATGAGGAGCTCACTTCTCTGATGGGCTCGGACATCACCGAGATCAAGTATCAGCCGGGACAGGCCACTACAGTAATCATGATGTGTGGTCTCCAGGGTGCTGGTAAGACGACGACTGCCGCAAAGCTCGCTGGTAAGATGAAGCTCAAAGGCAAGAGACCTCTTCTCGTTGCCTGCGATGTGTACAGACCGGCTGCTATTGACCAGTTGAAGGTCAACGGACAGAAGCAGGATGTTCCGGTATTTTCGATGGGAACTGAGAAGTCACCGGTGGATATCGCGAAGGCGGGCATCTCTTACGCCAGCTCGAACAACAGGAACGTTGTTATCTTAGATACCGCCGGCCGTCTTCAGATCGACGACGATATGATGAAAGAGCTCGAGGATATCAAGGCATCAGTCGATGTTCACCAGACTATCCTTGTGGTCGATGCCATGACAGGTCAGGAAGCTGTAAACGTAGCTTCTACCTTCGATAACAGGATCGGGATCGACGGAGTTGTTTTGACTAAGCTCGATGGCGATACCAGAGGCGGAGCTGCTCTTTCGATAAGGGCGGTTACTGGCAAGCCTATCCTGTATGCAGGTATGGGCGAGAAGCTCTCAGACCTGGAGCCGTTCCATCCTGACCGTATGGCGTCAAGGATTCTCGGTATGGGCGATATGCTTACTCTTATCGAGAAAGCTCAGAACTCATTTGATCAGGAAGAAGCGAAGAAACTGAATCAGAAGGCTTTCAAGAAGGGCTTCGATTTCAATGATTACCTGACTTCGCTCGACCAGATGAAGAAGATGGGCGGACTTACTAGTATTCTCGGCATGCTTCCGGGATTTGGACTTTCGAGTGCTCAGATGGATCAGCTCAAGGGCTCGGTAGATGAGAAGAAGATCGGCCGGACAAAGGCTATCATCATGTCGATGACGCCTGAAGAGAGGGAAAATCCGAAGATCTTATCTGTTTCGAGAAAGCAGCGCATTGCAAAGGGTGCCGGCATGAATATTGCAGAGGTCAACCGCTTTATAAAGCAGTTTAACGAATCTGCGAAGCTTATGAAGAAGATGCCTGGTATGATGAAGGGCAGAAGACACAGCGGCTTCGGAAAGATGCCGTTTGGATTTTAGGTATTAAAGTTGGAGCTTATCCTTTGACTTTAACGATATATTTTTAATTTTATTTGGAGGACAAAATGGTAAAGTTAAGACTCACAAGAATTGGTAAGAAGAAGAATCCGTTCTACAGAATTATTGCTGCAGACGCAAACTCACCTAGAGATGGACGTTTCATCGAGCAGATCGGAACCTATGATCCTAATCAGGAGCCGGCTGCTGTAAATATCGATGCCGACCTCGCTAAGAAGTGGCTCAAGAACGGTGCTGTTCCTACAGCTACTGTTGAGCGTCTTTTGAAGAACGCCGGAATCGAGAAATAATTTTCCGGACAGTACCACTGTCAGGGGAATAGGTGGATTACATGAAAGAATTAGTAGAAGTTATAGCACGTGCCCTGGTCGATCATCCGGAGGGTGTCACAGTTACTGAGACTGAGGATGACAGAGCCATAAGACTGGTGCTTTCTGTAGATCCTTCCGATATGGGAAAGGTCATTGGAAAGCAGGGCCGTATAGCCAAGGCTATACGTACTGTGGTCAAGGCTGCCGCAGTTGACACAGACAAGAAAGTCTATGTCGATATAGAGGACAGGAATTGACGATGCGCCGCCTGTGCTTATGACATAAGTCATGAGTCGGGCGGCATTTTTACAGGGACTGAAATGGACAGAGATTATTTAAAGGTTGGAGTTATCACCTCGACGCATGGAGTCCACGGAGAAGTTAAGGTATATCCTACGACGGATGAACCTGAGAGGTTTAGAGACTTAAAGACTGTGACGCTTTACCTGAATGGGAAAGAAAAGCAGGTTACGGTCGACTCGGTCAAATTTTTTAAAAAACAGGTTATTCTGGGCTTTGAAGAGATAAAAGACATGGACTCGGCCTATGCTCTTAGAAATTCTGAGATCAGGATTCCGAGAAGCGAGGGAATAGAGCTTGGTGAAAACGAATTTTTCATAGGCGATATCATCGGGCTTACTGTAATTGATGAGTCGGGGAAAGAACTCGGAAAGGTCTCCGATATCATAACTACAGCCGCAAATGATGTCTATGAAGTGAAGCGTACTGATGGCTCTGCTCTTATGATTCCGGCTATTCACGACTGCATCCTGTCTGTAGACACAGAGTCCGGCGTCATCAAAGTCCACCTTCTTCCAGGACTGGAGGATCTCTGATGAGACTTTTTGTAATGACGCTTTTCCCGGAGATGGTAGAGAATACTCTGCATACGAGTATTACCGGAAGAGCCATTGATGAGGGCCTTATAGAGCTTAACTGCGTAAATATCCGCGATTTTTCAAAGGATAAGCACAGGAAAGTCGATGACTATCCTTTTGGCGGCGGAGCCGGGATGGTAATGGAGGCCCAGCCTGTTTACGACTGCTACAGATATATCCACGAGAAGACAGGGCGCGACTGCCCGGTCATAGCTATGTCCCCGAAGGGCAGGACTTTTAACCAGGGGATTGCGAAGGACCTTTCGAAGGAGTCTGATCTGATATTTCTCTGTGGCCACTACGAGGGAATAGACCAGAGAGTTTTGGATGAGATCGTGACCGACTATATTTCAATCGGTGATTTTGTCCTGACCGGTGGAGAGCTTGCGGCCTGCGTCATTTGTGACTGTGTGGCAAGGCTTGTGCCGGGAGTCTTAGGGAACGGCGAGTCGGCAGAGACTGAGAGCTTTGAAAATAATCTGCTTGAGTATCCGCAGTATACGAGGCCTGAGGAGTGGAGAGGCAGGAAAGTGCCTGATATCCTGCTTTCGGGAAATCACAGATTAGTCGACGAGTGGCGTCTCGAACAGAGCATCGAGAGGACAAGGACGCTTCGCCCTGATCTGTTTAAGAAAGCTCTTCCAGGGCTTAGGGATTCACTCTCAAACAGATTGAAGAAAAAATTCTTGAAAAAGAATGAGATATGTGATAGTATATCATAGTTGCTTTTTGACATGACGGTCCGCTGGGGACGCAAGCCGAAGAAGAGTAGGCAGGCATTTTGGTCAACCAATCCCTATGAACGTTACACTTGGGGCAGGCTCATGTTCACGGGCTTGTCAGCAGGAGGTTTTCAGATGAACGCAAAAGAGATCATTGCACAGATCGAAGAAGGACAGAAGAAAGAGACAGTTCCAGAGTTTAATACCGGAGATACAGTCCGTGTATCAAACAGGATCAAGGAAGGAGATCATGAGCGTATTCAGGTCTTCGAGGGAGTTGTCTTAAAGAAGCAGGGCGGCTCAAACCGTGAGACATTTACTGTCAGAAAGATTTCAAGCGGTATTGGCGTCGAGAAGACTTTCCCTCTTCACAGCCCAAACGTTGTTGACGTTAAGGTTGTCAGAAAAGGTAAAGTTCGCAGAGCTAAGCTTAACTATCTCCGCAGCCGCGTTGGTAAGAGCGCTAAGGTCAAGGAGACAATCTGAGACTAATTGTCTGCAATGTAAATGGGATGGCCGCGCGCGGCCATCTTTTTTTCTTAAAAGGCGGATTTTATGAAAGTCATTCCGAATAAAAGGGCATTTATAAAGCCAGAACCTACGAGCAAGACTCTTGATTTTAGAAGGAACAGGAAGAAGAGAGACTACCACAAGATTTTACACGGACTGATACTCGCGCTTGAGATCGCCGCAGTTACTTTGCTTGCATATATAATAATCGAATCGTTCGCGACTCAGGTCATTATGACAGAGGAGTCAATGGAGCCGCAGGTCGGAGTCTCGGATTCCCTTCTGATAGACAAAGTTTCCTACAGGATTCATTCACCTAAGGCCGGAGATGTTGTGGCATTTCTTCCGTACGGAGATTTGTCGGGCAGGTACTCGATAAAGCGCGTTATAGCTACTCCGGGACAGAAGGTCGTTATAAAGAGCGGCATAGTTTACGTCAACAACAAGGCATACACTGCACCTGTAGAGACGACAGCCATAAATGATGCCGGACTCGCCTCGAATACGATCACTCTGGGAAAAGATGAGTATTTTGTGCTCGGGGACAACAGGGATGTCAGCGAGGATTCGCGCTACCAGAACGTTGGAAATGTGCTCGGAAGCCAGATAAAAGGTAAGATCTGGTTTGATGTCTCAAGGAAAAATTTCGGAGTAGTAGACTGATGAATATACAGTGGTATCCGGGCCATATGACGAAGGCCCTGAGACAGATAAAAGAAGATATCAGACTTATTGATATGGTCATCGAACTTGCCGACGCGAGGATCCCGGATTCGAGCAGAAACCCGGAGATAAAGAATCTGACGAACGGCAAGATCCATATCCTTCTGCTGAATAAAGCGGACCTCGCAGAGGATGCAGTGACAACGAAGTGGATCGAATACTACAAGTCACAGGGCATTTTTTCACTGGCCTTAGACAGCCGCTCGAAGGCTAAGAAGCGCGAGATCGCAGCTTTGATAGATAAGGCTTCAGCTGAAAAAAGAGCCAGAGATCTGCGCCGCGGCATTAAAAACCGCCCGGTCAGAGCTCTCATTGCAGGTATTCCGAATGTCGGGAAGTCGACTCTTATAAATAATCTTGCCGGAAAAAATTCCGCAAAAACTGGTAACAAGCCCGGAGTCACGAAGGGTAAGCAGTGGATCCATGTAAATAAAACACTTGACCTCCTCGATTCCCCGGGAATCCTCTGGCCAAAGTTTGACGACGAGAGCACTGGAGAAGCATTGGCTCTCTTTGGTGCCATTTCAGATGAT
Source organism: Lachnospiraceae bacterium (assembly GCA_003862155.1). Classification (GTDB taxonomy): domain Bacteria; phylum Bacillota; class Clostridia; order Lachnospirales; family Lachnospiraceae; genus Weimeria; species Weimeria bifida. Next base: position 33,464 of record QOUV01000011.1, on the reverse strand, counting down.
GTCTTTGAAAAACAGGAGCTTGCCCTTATCCTCTATCACAGGATGACAGAGCTCTATCCTGGAAGGCTTAACGATTTTTACGGAATAGATGAGAATCTGGATGATGCTATGGTGCTTCCTGCAATAGCTGAGTCGAGGAGACTTCTTGCGGCCGGCGGAGCACTTGATTTAAACCGCGCGGCAAATATTTTTCTTGACGATCTTAGGTCTGGAAGACTGGGAAAGGTATCTTTTGAAAAGCCGGACTAAATATCTTAGATTTACATTAATTATATTTTTAATCTGCTTTGCAGGATTTCTCGCGGCACATTTTTTCGTGCAGAGGACTGTCGTTAAGGGCTCATCGATGGAGCCGGTCCTCTCCGACGGGGACAATCTGATCGTAGACAGGATGGCCCCGCTAAAGCATAAGATACAGCGCTTCGATATAGTCGAATTTACTTATCTCTATAAGAAGCACACCTATTTTGTCAAGAGAGTTTATGGTCTTCCTGGAGAAACAGTACAAATTACCGACGAAGGTGATATACTAATAGACGGGAAGAAAATTTCCGACAAATACGGAAAAGAGAAGATCTCTGATCCGGGGATTGCAGCTTACCCGATAAAGCTCGGGGCTGGTGAGTATTTTGTGCTCGGGGACAACAGAAACCACAGTGAAGACAGCCGGTATTCAGATGTCGGTACCGTAAAGAGCGAGCAGATAGTCGGGAAAGTGATAACACGTATTTTTCCGTTTGATAAGGCGGGAAGAGTTTCGTAGGTATATTTTTTTCAGAGGGGAAGCCAGATGACTCAGAGAGAAGAAAAAGAGCGCGAGAGGGTAAAGAGTCTCTACGAGACAGAGGATGAACTCCATAGAAGAGGAATTGAACACGTCGGCGGAATCGACGAGGCCGGGAGAGGACCGCTCGCGGGACCTGTTGTGGCGGCTTGTGTTATTTTAAAGCCTGACGTCTTTATCGATCATCTGAACGATTCGAAGAAATTATCCGAAAAAAGAAGAGAAGAAGTTTTTAAAGACATAGTTAAAAATGCGGTAAGTATCGGAGTCGGGCTCGCAGATGTAAAGGAGATCGACGAGATAAATATCCTTCAGGCCGACTATATGGCCATGAAGCGGGCCATTTTTTCTATGAAGGTGAAGCCTGATTTTATAGTAAACGATGCTGTAAAAATCCCGGGAGTCGACATAGAGCAGCTTCCTAAAGTAAAGGCCGATGCGACAGTTGCGGCGGTTTCGGCAGCTTCTGTGATCGCGAAGGTCACGAGGGACCACATCATGAAGGTCTACGACGAGAAGGTGCCCGAGTACGGATTCGCGAAGAACAAGGCTTACGGGACGAAGGCCCACTATCAGGCCATTGAAAAATATGGAATACTGCCGATACACCGCAGATCATTTCTTACGAAGAGAATCGAGGCGGGAAAGCTTTCTGCCTCGGAGAATAATATAGAATTTGAAGATCCGAGGACGATAATGGACACATTTTTAAAGGAATATGGACTTCCCGACTGAGAGGTGTCTCTATGGAGATTAGAAATCTCGTAAATCAGTATTACAGCAACGGAGTGAGTTCAGAAGCTGATCCCGCGAAGGCCCAGGGCGTAGAGCAGCTGACCTCCGCGCTAAATGCCTTAAAAGAAGGCGCTGTTTTTGAAGGCACGGTAAATAACATCCGTGGCTCCGAGGTGCTGCTTGGGCTTTCGAGCGGGCAGAACATCACAGCCAGGCTGCTCGGAGACATTGCGCTTGCAGAGGGGGAGTCTGTCTTTTTTCAGGTCAAGAAGAATGACGGAAATGAGGTTGTCATCAAACCAGTTTCCATCGGAGCCTCAACTGGAAACCCCATCATTGAAAATGCGCTTATCAGCGCGCAGCTTCCTGTGACAGATCAGACCGTAGCCATGGTCGATGAGATGATAAAGAACAAGATGCCGATCGATTCGAAGAGCATCGCGTCCGTCGGAAGGGAAGTTTTATTAAATCCGGAAGCTGACCCGAAGATGGCTGTAGTCCTTAAAAATCTCGGTATTCCAGTCGACTCGGAGACACTTACGCAGATAAATAATTACAAAGAGTCAAGCGACTATGTGGCTTCTGACTTAAAAGACTTATCTGAAGCTTTTTCAAATATAGCTTCTGAAAACAACGAAAATTTTGACGCGGTCACTGAAATCATAAACAATGTCTTTTCTGACGGAGATGACGCTATCTCTGATATGGCCTTTGAGAATCCGCTGTCCGCCGAGACAGCTTTAAATGAGGCAGGAGAGGCGGTTTCTGCAGGGGATGGCAGCAGTGCAGCATCAAATATGGCGCGGACTGAGGCCGCCGATATAAATCCAGGTGAAATAGACAGGAGCGCATTTCCTCAGGGCACGATTGGAAACACTTTGGGAAGCGACGACTTTAAGAAGCTCTCCGATTTTATGAATTCAAATACTGCATTAAAAGAAAATTTTCCGGGGCTTTTTAATGAAATAGGCCAGCTGAAGCCGGATGCGCTGACGAAGGATGTATTTCTCTCGATGAAGGCGCTTTTTGACACCAGAGGAAGCGAATTTATCAGAGCGAATATGAAAAACAGCGGTTTTCCGGAGCTTATGAAGGCGATAATTTCCGATAAGTACCTGCTAACGCCGGAGGAGGCAGTTGACAAGCAGAGGATAAACGACTCGTTTAACAGGCTCTCCGAGGATGTAACTAAAGCCGCGCAGCAGGCGGCCGAAAAACTCCCTCAGCGGGAGGCGGCGCAGATAAACAGTTTAAGCCAGCAGGTTCAGTCCAATGTCAACTTCATTAAGCAGGTAAATACGGTCTACAATTACGTGCAGATACCGCTTAAGATGTTAAACCAGAACGCGACCAGTGAGCTCTTTGTCTATGCTGACAAAAAGAAAAAGCACTGGGATCCGGATGAGCCGCTTACCGCTTTTCTGCACCTTGACCTGGAGCATCTGGGGTCTACGGACATCTCCGTTAAGCTTCTAAAGAAAAAGCTCGATACGAATTTTTCGCTCGCAGACGACGAGTCTTACATGCTTATAGAAAATAACATTCATTTTTTACAGGAGAAGCTCGAATCTATGGGATACAACTGTACGATCTCCGTGAAAAATACCGATGTAAAGCGAAATTTTGTCGATGACTTTTTAAAGCAGGATGTAAAAACCAACAAGGCCAAAAGCGGGAAGCAGATACTCAGGTATTCGTTTGATGTGAGGGCTTGAATATGGACGAAAAAGATCAGGAAAAAACAGCTGTAGCGCTTTCCTACGAGGCTGGATACGAGGCGCCGAAGATTCTTGCGACAGGTAAGGGGGAAGTCGCTGAGAAGATCATCGAGAAGGCAAAGGAGAGCGACGTGCCTTTTTACAAGGACTCATCGCTTGCTGAGACGCTTTCGAAGTTAAAGATCGGTGATGCGATACCGCCTGAACTCTATGAAGTAGTGGCGGAGATCCTGGTCTTTGTAGACAAGGCCGACAAACTGAAAGCAAAACTTGGAAGATGACGGTTTGTACTGAGGGAAAGCATGAATAAGCGGGACATTGGAAAAGAGTATGAAAAGCTGGCCTGCGATTTTCTGGAACGGCACGGCCAAAGCATTATCGAGCGAAATTACCACTGTAAGGTCGGCGAGATAGATATTATTTCAAGTGAAGGCGATACGCTCTGTTTTGTCGAGGTGAAGTACAGAAGCTCGTTAAGATATGGTTATCCGGAGGAGACAGTCGATAAGAGGAAGCAGAGAAAGATATGCAGGGCAGCTCTTTACTATATGACCTTACACGACTATCAGGGAAAAGTGCGCTTTGATGTGGTAAGCATTGTGCCGGATCGCATCAGGCTGCTGAGGAACGCATTTTATTTTTATGAGTAATGATACACACGAGATAGAATCAGTCAGGAGAGGCTCTCTTGCCGAAAGGGCCGGTATAAGGCCCGGAGATACGATCCTTAAGGCCGGAGGAAAAGAGCTTAAGGACATTTTCGACTATTACTATTACGAGGAAAATAACAGGCTCGATCTTTTGATAAGGCACCCTGACGGAAGAGAACAAAACTACGTGATCGAAAAGTCAGACGAAGACACTGACATCGGAATCACCTTTAAAAACGGTCTTCTCGACAACTACAGGTCCTGTTCTAATCACTGCATGTTCTGCTTTATCGACCAGATGCCGCCGGGAATGAGAGAGACGCTCTATTTCAAGGACGACGACACGAGGCTGTCTTTCCTGCAGGGAAACTATGTTACTCTTACGAATATGTCCGATGAAGAGCTTCAGAGGGTAATCGACTACAGGCTTTCCCCGATAAATGTCTCGGTCCACACTACAAATCCTGAACTCCGGGTCAGGATGCTCGCGAATAAAAACGCGGGCCGCGTTATGGAACGCCTGAAAAAGATTTCGGATGCGGGACTTACGATGAATACCCAGATCGTGCTCTGCAAAGGGATAAATGATGGAAAGGAGTTAGATAGAACGATAGAAGACCTTCTCTCATTTTATCCGCAGGTCACCTCACTTTCAGTGGTCCCTGTAGGGCTTACGAAATTCAGGAAGGGCTTATACAATCTAAAACCTTTTGAAAGGGCCGACGCCATAAAAGTCATCGACCAGATCGAGGGCTGGCAGAAAAAGATCTTCGAAAAGTACGGAGAACACTTTGTCTTCGCTTCGGACGAGTGGTATCTTACGGCGGGAAGGGACCTGCCGGAGGCTTCTGTCTACGATGGTTTCGGGCAGCTTGAAAACGGAGTGGGGATGATCCGCCTTCTGATCGAGGAATTCAAGGCAGCGCTTGAAAAGGAAGGCCCGCATTTTTTCAGGCACAAGAGTGTTACGATCGCGACCGGAGTTCTTGCGGCTCCTTTTCTAAGGCAGCTGGCAGACCTTTTTATGAAAAAATACCCGAGGATAAAGGTCGAAGTGGTTACGATAATAAACCACTATTTTGGTGAGCAGATAACGGTATCGGGCCTTATCACGGGAATTGACTTAAAAACACAGCTTTTAGAGCACGGAGTAAATGACAGGCTTCTTATCCCTGTAAATATGCTGCGCAGCAACGAGGAGGTATTTCTCGACGACATGACCGTAGGCGAAGTCTCTGACGCTTTACAAGTGCCGGTTACTGTTGTAAAATCGAGTGGGCAGGATCTTTTGGATGCTCTGCTCGGCAAAGAAGAATAGTGAGATAGATTATGGCTAAACCAATAGTTGCTATAGTTGGACGCCCGAATGTCGGGAAGTCCACACTTTTTAATTCTCTCGTCGGAGAGAGGATTTCAATCGTAAAAGACACTCCCGGTGTAACCCGGGACAGGATATACGCTGATGCGTCGTGGCTTGATCACGACTTTACACTTATAGATACGGGCGGCATTGAACCGGGGACTTCGGACATCCTGCTTTCGAGGATGCTCGACCAGGCGCAGATCGCGATAGATACCGCGGATGTCATCATTTTCGTAGTCGATGGCAGAAGTGGACTTGTAGATTCGGATGGAAAAGTCGCAGATATGCTCCGACGTTCACACAAACCGGTAGTTCTGTGTGTAAATAAGATCGACGATTTTAAGAAGCAGAAGAACGACATCTACGAATTTTACAATCTGGGAATCGGAGACCCGTTTCCGGTTTCAGCGGTTTCAAACCTGGGTTTCGGAGATCTGCTTGATGCTGTGACTAAGGATTTTCCTGCAAAGGACAGCAGTGACGATGACAGCGACATCCCGCGTATCGCGATCATTGGAAAGCCGAATGTAGGAAAGTCGTCTCTTGTAAACAGGCTCACAGGTCAGAACAGAGCCATTGTCTCAGATATCGCAGGCACTACAAGGGACACTCTCGACTCGCTTGTAAAGTACAACGGTGAGCAATATATTTTCGTTGATACAGCTGGACTTAGACGAAAGAGCAGGATAAAAGAGGACCTCGAGAGATATTCGATAATCAGAGCTGTGGCTGCCGTAGAGAAGTCTGATGTCGTCATTATGATGATCGACGGGACAGAAGGTGTCACTGAGCAGGATGCGAAGATCGCCGGTATCGCCCACGACAGGGGTAAAGGCATTATTATAGCCGTTAATAAATGGGACGCCGTCGAAAAAGACACGCACACTGTAAAGCGCGAGACCGATAAGATCCGCCAGACGCTCTCATTTATCCCGTATGCCAGGATCGTATTTATTTCCGCGAAGAGTGGGCAGAGGGTATCAAAGCTCTACGAACTTATCGACCAGGTCATTTCTAACCAGAACCTGCGTATTCAGACCGGCGTTTTAAACGAGATCATAGCGGATGCCACTGCGATGCAGGAGCCGCCGTCAGACAAGGGCAGGAGGCTTAAGATTTACTACACTACAGAAGTCAGTGTCAAGCCGCCGACTTTCGTAATATTTGTAAATGATAAGGATCTGATGCATTTTTCTTATCTGAGATATCTGGAGAACAGATTGAGGGATGCGTTCGGATTCGAGGGGACAGCACTTCATTTTATTGTGAGGCAGAGAAAAGAGGAAGAATAATGCTTAAATTTCTGGCATTTTTATTGGGGTATGCTTTTGGAAATGTGCCTTCCGGCTATCTTATGGGGAAGGCTGAACACGTGGATATCACGAAGCAGGGCAGCGGAAACATCGGTACGACAAATACCTTGAGAGTCCTTGGCAACCTGCAGGGGGCTCTCTGCCTCCTCTTTGACTGCATGAAGGGCGTTGTGCCGGCGCTTATCATGGGTGCTGTCGCATCTCATTTTGAGCCGGAATCAAAGGCGGTGATCATGTTTTTTGCGGCGCTTGGCGCCGTCATAGGACACGATTTTCCGGCTACTATGCATTTTAAAGGAGGGAAGGGAATCGCCACTTCGCTTGGCCTTTTTATCATAGCCTATCCGATCATAATTCCTTTCCAGGTTGCAGTTTTTGTGATCACAGTAGCGATCACAAGGTTTGTTTCGCTGGGTTCTATACTCTGTGCTATCTCATTTCCATTCATGGCTATGGCCGCAATCCTCACGGGCCATACAGCTTTTACTATGCAGGAGGCGCCTCTTATTATAGTCCTGTCGTTTGGCGTCGGAGCGCTTGCTGTATGGCGCCATCACAGCAACATTGGCCGTCTCATCACTGGAAACGAGAATAAATTTTCATTCCACCACAAAAAGAAGGAGGGGTGAGAGATGTCACAGGTCACCATACTGGGGGCAGGGAGCTGGGGAAGTGCCCTGGCCTCTGTTTTGGCATGGAACGGACACAGTGTCAGGCTCTGGTCACACAATCCCGCAGCGGTTTCTCAGATGAAAAAAGACCGCGGGATCAAAAATCTTCCGGGCTTCTTATACCCGGAGGGGATAGAATTTTTCGACGATATCGGAGAGGCACTTTCCGGAAGCTCTCTGGTTGTATTTGCTGTCCCGTCTACTGCTACAAGGCAGACCGCCGGAAAAGTCAAGCCATGTTTCAATAAAAATGTCGGATACATTTCAGTTTCAAAGGGAATAGAAGAGGACAGCCTGATGACTCAGACGGAGATCATCGAAGACGAGCTTCCGGGAGTTTTGGTCGGAGCCTTATCCGGTCCTTCACATGCAGAGGAGGTTATAAGGAAGCTTCCTACAGTGCTTGTCGCAGGAGCGAAGGATTTCCGCCTCGCAAAAAAAGTACAGGATATTTTTATGGACGAAAACCTGCGTGTCTATACGAGCTCCGATGTAAAGGGAATTGAAGTAGGCGCATCACTGAAGAATGTCATAGCGCTTGCTGCAGGCATGTCTGACGGCCTTGGAAACGGCGACAACGCGAGGGCCGCTCTTATTACGCGGGGCATCAGAGAGATCACGGCGATTGCTGTTGCGATGGGCGGAAAGCCGGATACGCTCGCAGGACTTGCGGGCATTGGCGATCTGATCGTTACCTGCTCGTCTGTGCATTCGAGAAACCACCAGGCCGGAGAGCTTATCGGACAGGGAGTCCCGGTAAAGGAAGCCATGGAGAGAATCCATATGGTAGTTGAGGGCGTCTACTCAGCTAAAGCTGCATTCGCACTTGGCAGAAAATACAAGGTATCGATGCCTATAATCACTGAGGTAAATCAGGTGCTTTTCTGCAACAAAAGCGCAAAGGACGCGGTACACGACCTGATGTGCAGAGACAAAAAGAGTGAGATCAGCGGAGACTGCTGGGAATAAAAAGAGAAAAATCATGAAAGAGACTATTCAGATCAAATATCACACAGATAAAATCGAAAAACTTAAATACATCGACGGGAAAAGCGACTGGATCGACCTTCGCGCTGCGAAGGACTACGACCTGAAAAAGGGTGAGTTCTGTCTTATCGACCTTGGAATTTCTGTCAAGCTTCCGGAAGGCTACGAGATGATCACAGCACCACGTTCTTCCACTTTTAAAAATTACGGACTTCTCCAGTCGAACGGTATCGGAGTAGTTGACGAGAGCTACTGTGGCGACGACGACATCCTTATGATGCCTGTTTTTGCGACGAGGGACGTTCACATTTCAGCAAACGACAGACTCTGTCAGTTCAGGATTTTTAAGCATCAGCCTGGGATAGTATTCGAAGAAAAAGAGCACTTAGACGCTGAGTCGAGAGGCGGCTTCGGATCTACGGGGAGGGCCTGATGGAAGAAAAAAAGACATTAGACGTTAAGCTCGAGGCCTTCTCCGGGCCGCTCGAGCTTCTTTTGCACCTTATTGAAAAAAATAAGGTAAGCATCTACGATATCCCTATAGTTGAAATCACAGATCAATACCTCGACTACATTGACAGGATGGAGGAGACTGACCTCGACACCATGAGTGCATTTCTTGTGATGGCATCGACTCTTCTCTCGATAAAGGCGAAGATGCTTCTCCCGGAGAAGAAACCTGAAGATGAAGAGGAAGAAGAGCAGACAGACCCGAGACAGGAACTTATCGATGCGCTGCTCGAGTACAAGATGTACCACGAGCTCGCAGGTGAGCTTAAGGAGAGAGAGGATGAAGCGGGACTCGTTCTCTTTAAGGAACCTACGATTCCCCCTGAGGTCAAAAATTATGAGGCACCGGTCGATCCGGCAGAACTTTTAGATGGCGTGACTTTATCAAAGTTAAACGCCATTTTTAATGAGGTATTAAAGCGCCAGAGAGAACGCGTCGATCCGATCAGATCCAAGTTCGGTTCGATCAAAAGGGAAAAAATTTCACTCGAAGAAAAAACTGGTGAACTTCTTTCATTCGCAAAGGGACACAGGCATTTTTCTTTCAGAAATCTATTCGAAGGTGACACCTCGAAGACTGAGGTCATTGTCACATTTCTTGCGGTTTTAGAGCTTATGAAGACCGGAAAGATACACGCCCGCCAGGAGGAAATCTTCGGAGACATAGAAATGGAATCACAGGTAGCATATGCAGTCTAATGAATTAAAAAAAGAGCTCGAAGGTATTTACTTTGCAATCGGCAGAAGCTTAGACGCAAAGACCGCGGCGGAAGCCTTTGGAGTCACTAAGGAAGAGGTCATAAAGGCATCGGAAGAGCTTGCGGAAGAGTACGAATCAGCGGACCGAGGCATCAGGCTTGTAAGACTTGAGGACAGCTTCCAGATGTGTACGGCCAGGGAAATATATGGAAGCCTTATAAAAATTGCGAAGCAGCCGAAAAAGGCAGTCCTTACGAATACACTTCTCGAGACGCTTTCAATAGTAGCCTACAGGCAGCCTGTCACGAAGGCAGCAATTGCGAAGATCCGCGGAGTAAACTCAGACCATTCTGTAAACAAGCTTGTAGAATACGACCTTATCGAAGAGGTCGGAAGGATGGATGCTCCGGGAAGGCCTATACTTTTCGGGACGACCGAGGAGTTTCTTCGGGTGTTCGGAATTGAGTCACTTTCTTCACTTCCGTCATTAAGCGACGAACAGATCGCTGAATTCAAGGAAGAAGCAGTCGAAGAGGCTGAAAATGAGACAGTAGATGTGTGAAAAGCCCTTGATAAACTATCCGATTTGAGATAAAATGAGCTAAGTTGCGATTTTTTTCGCTAGACTTATTAATAGACGTTGGAGGAATAAACTATGAGTGAGGAAAAAGTATTTTCTGCAGTCTCAAGGATCCAGAGCCTTTTAGACGAGAACAGCTTTGTAGAGCTTGGTTCTTCTGTAACGGCCCGCAACACGGATTTTAACCAGGCAGCAGAAGACACACCTTCCGATGGAGTAGTCACTGGACACGGTACGATCGATGGAAATCTCGTATTTGTATTCGCCCAGGAGCCGTCAGTTCTTGGCGGATCTATCGGAGAAATGCACGCAAAGAAGATCCTTCGCACGTATGAGCAGGCACTTGCAGTCGGAGCTCCTGTTATCGGACTTCTTGACAGCACAGGCGTACGCCTTCTTGAGTCATATGATGCGATCGAGTCACTTGGAAGCGTACTTTCGAAAGCAAGTGAAGTCAGTGGAGTTATCCCGCAGATCATGGCAGTATTTGGAAACTGCGGTGGTGGATTATCAGCACTCCTTTCATTAGCTGATTTTACTTACATGACAGATGATGCGAAGGTATTCTTCAATTCACCTGATGCCCTTACTGGAAACAAGGGAACAGATACTTCTGCATATGCTTTCAGAAGCACAGTAGCAGGTGGTATCGATGGCACAGGCAGTGAGGCTGATGTTGTTGCAGCCATAAGACAGCTTGTACCTGTACTTCCAGGAAGCAATATCGAAGAGGGCTGCGTTGATGAGTGCACAGATGATCTGAACAGAGCAGCTGATGTTGCGGGAGCCTCATATCAGAACGCAGCAGACGTATTTAAAGAGATTTCAGACGGAAAGTTCTTCGTCGAGGTTAAGGCTGATTATGCAAAGGATATGACCTGCGGCTTTATCAAGCTCGACGGCATGACGATCGGTGCATTTGGAAACACTGTAAAGAGCGGAGACGAGGAGTTTGACGACAGACTTTCACCGAAGGCTTTAAGAAAAGCAGCAGACTTCGTTAAGTTCTGTGACGCATTTGATATCCCTGTTCTTTCACTCGTTAAGACCGAGGGATTTTTGACCACAGTTCATGCAGAGGCTTCTCTTACTGCTGCATCAGCAGAGTTTATCAATGCCTATGCTTCTGCTTCAGTACCGAAGGTAGCAGTAGTAGCCAAGGCATACACTTCAGCAGCTATCCTTATGGGCAGCCATTCTACAGGCGCTGATATTGTTTATGCATTCTCAGATGCCGAGATGGGACCTATGCAGACGAAGCAGGCAGCAAAGATCGCAGGTGTTTCTGAGGCAGATTATGAAGCTAAGGTTTCAGGATCAGCTAATGCAGCACGCCGCGGTGTTGTAGACAGATTTGTAAATGCAGCCGATATCAGAAAGTATCTGATCGACGCATTTGAAGTACTTTTCACAAAGAAAGTAGACGAGGCATATAGAAAGCATGTCACAAAGTAAGCGAGGTAATCTGATGAAGAAAAAAATAAGTGTCATTTTTGCTCTCCTTGCCTGCCTTTGTCTTTTAGCTTCCTGTGGCCAGACTACGGACCAGACTTATGGCGGAAAGACTGCTGATGACCTTAAGACCGAGTCAGTCGGCCTTGGTACTCAGTTAGCTGCTATGTCGAAGAGTGACTTACAGAAGTACTATAAGACCTATGCTACACAGTCATCAGCCGATCCGGACAATGACGAACTTAAAGTTTACAAAGAGATGTTCAAGAACTTCGTAGACTATACACCGGAGCTTGGCGAGTTCAAGGGCTTTGGAGACTTCAAAGTCGATAAGGCCGGAAAGAATATCACGACTACTCTCACGATGAAGTATTCAAAGCGTGATGCCACCTTCGTCATGGTATTCAAGTCATACAACATGGCAAAGCCTACGAGCATCAACTTCAACCCTGTTTATACACTGGGTGAGACTATGGGCAGAGCAGCTCTTAACTGTGTCATGGGATTAGCGATAGTCTTTGTAGTTCTTATTATCATCTGCCTGGTCATCTACGCCTTCAATATTATTCCGTATTTACAGAAGAAACATGAGGCTAATAAAGCACAGGAGTCAGGAGAGACTGCTCCTGCAGCAGAGACAGTAGAAGCTGAGCCTTCAGCAGAAGAGGATTCAGAAGAACTTATAGCAGTTATCAGTGCGGCAATCTCAGCCGCCACAGGCGCTTCTACGGATTCATTCGTGGTGCGTTCTATTAAGAGAAGATATTGATTCAGGAGGAAAATATCATGAAAAATTATACCATTACAGTAAATGGCAAGTCATATGACGTATCCGTAGAAGAGAAGGGTGCATCAGCATCAGCTCCTGCAGCTGCTCCAGCACCGAAAGCTCCAGCAGCACCAGCTGGAAACCAGGGCTCACGCAAGATTTTATGCGAAGCTCAGGGTAAGGTGTTTAAGATCGCAGCTGGACCTGGAACAAAGGTTAAGCCGGGCGACCCGATTGTAGTTCTTGAGGTTATGAAGATGGAGACACCTGTAGTAGCACCTGTAGCAGGAACTGTCGCTACTATCGAGTGCAAAGAGGGAGATCCATGTGATACAGGAGATCTTCTTGCTACGATGAACGACGACTGATTCTAAGGAGGATTCATAAATGAGTTATATTGCACAGACGATGGGCAATCTGCTCCATCAGACGGCATTTGCGAATCTTACTGTAGGAAACTTTATAATGATTATCGTGGCCTTTGTTTTCCTTTATCTGGCCATTGCGAAAGATTTTGAGCCTCTGCTTCTGGTGCCGATCGCATTCGGAATGCTTCTGGTAAATATCTATCCTGATATCATTGCAAGTCCTCAGGAGACTTCGAATGGCGTAGGTGGATTGCTCTGGTACTTCTTCCAGCTGGATGAGTGGTCGATCCTTCCTTCACTTATCTTCATGGGAGTTGGAGCGATGACAGACTTCTCGCCTCTTATCGCGAACCCGATTTCGTTCTTACTCGGTGCAGCTGCACAGTTCGGTATCTACATGGCATATCTCTTCGCTATCCTTATGGGATTCCCGGACAAGGCTGCAGCAGCTATCGCAATCATCGGAGGAGCTGATGGACCTACATCAATCTTCCTCGCAGGTAAGTTGGGACAGTCGGCACTGATGGGACCTATTGCCGTGGCAGCATATTCTTACATGTCACTCGTACCTATCATTCAGCCGCCTATCATGAAGGCTTTGACTACACATGAGGAGCGCTCCATCCACATGAAGACTCTTCGTCCAGTCAGCAAACTTGAGAAGATCCTCTTCCCTATAGTCGTTACTGTTGTTGTATGTCTTATCCTTCCTACAACAGCACCTCTTATCGGAATGCTGATGCTTGGTAACCTCTTCAAGGAGTGCGGAGTTGTCAGACAGCTGACAGAGACAGCATCAAACGCTTTGATGTATATCGTAGTTATCCTGCTCGGTACTTCAGTAGGAGCTTCTACATCAGCTGAGGCTTTCCTGAATGCCAGCACTTTAAAGATCGTCGTACTTGGACTTATCGCATTTGCATTTGCTACAGCAGGTGGACTTGTTATCGGAAAGCTTATGTGTAAGATCACGCATGGCAAAATAAACCCTCTGATCGGTTCTGCAGGTGTATCCGCGGTTCCTATGTCGGCTCGTGTTTCACAGAAGGTCGGCGCAGAGGAAGATCCTACGAACTTCCTTCTGATGCATGCTATGGGACCTAACGTAGCAGGTGTTATCGGAACAGCAGTAGCTGCCGGCGTATTCATGGCTATCTTTGGTGTATAAGGAGGAAATGAAATTTATGGCTAAGAAACCATTAAAGATAACTGAGACAGTGCTTCGTGATGCACATCAGTCTCTTATCGCTACAAGAATGACAACTGAGGAAATGCTTCCGATCGTTCCAGTCATGGATAAAGTCGGATATAACGCTGTAGAGTGCTGGGGCGGTGCTACATTCGATGCCTGCCTGCGTTTCCTTCACGAGGACCCATGGGAGAGACTTCGTAAGCTTCGTGCCGGATTCAAGAACACTAAGCTCCAGATGCTTTTCCGTGGCCAGAACATTTTAGGATACAAGCCTTATGCAGATGATGTTGTAGAGTACTTCGTACAGAAGTCCATCGCAAACGGAATCGATATCATCCGTATTTTTGACTGCTTAAATGATATGAGAAACTTAGAGACTGCTGTAAAGGCTGCAAAGAAAGAGGGCGGACATGCTCAGATCGCTCTTTCTTTCACGCTCGGTGAGCCTTATACCACAGAGTACTGGGTTAAGAAGGCAAAGGAAGCTGAGTCCCTTGGTGCTGACTCTATCTGCATCAAGGATATGTCAGGTCTTCTCTTACCAAAACAGGCAGCAGAGCTTATCCCTGCATTAAAGAAGGCAGTATCTATTCCTATCGAGCTTCATAACCACTACACCTCAGGTGTGGCTTCTATGACATGCATGAAGGCAGTTGAGGCTGGCTGCGACATTATCGATACAGCTATCTCTCCATTCGCCCTCGGCACATCACAGCCGGCTACAGAGGTTATGGTTCAGGCATTCAAGGACACAGACTATGATACTGGTCTTGACCTTAACCTTCTCTCAGAGATTTCTGACTACTTCGCTCCGATCAGACAGAAGTACCTGGATAATGGCCGTATGAGCACCAAGGTTCTTGGTGTAAACATCAAGACTCTTCTGTATCAGGTTCCAGGCGGAATGCTTTCAAACCTTATCGGACAGCTCAAAGACCAGCATAAGGAAGATAAGCTCCAGGAGGTTCTCGAGGAAGTACCTAGAGTTCGTAAAGATTTCGGTGAGCCGCCTCTCGTTACACCTTCTTCACAGATCGTTGGAACACAGGCCGTATTCAATGTCCTTATGGGCGAGAGATACAAAGTCGTTACCCAGCAGTCAAAGGACCTTCTCCTTGGCAAGTATGGTAAGACCGAGATGCCGTTCAATCCGGATGTAGTAAAGAAGTGTCTTGGAGATGAGGCAAAGGATGCTATAACCTGCAGACCTGCAGACCTTATCGGACCACAGCTTCCAGAGATGGAGAAGAAGGTTGCACCTTACAAGCAGCAGGATGAGGATACACTCACCTATGCACTGTTCCCACAGGTTGCTGAGGAATTCTTCAAATACAGAGAGGCTCAGCAGACTAAGGTAGATCCGAACAAGGCTGATACAAAGAACAAGGCTTATCCGC
Source organism: Lachnospiraceae bacterium (assembly GCA_003862155.1). Classification (GTDB taxonomy): domain Bacteria; phylum Bacillota; class Clostridia; order Lachnospirales; family Lachnospiraceae; genus Weimeria; species Weimeria bifida. The sequence continues at coordinate 18,276 of QOUV01000011.1, read as the reverse complement.
TTTGATCTTTCGACTGAATTAAAGAAGGGACTCCTCGAATATCCTTCGGGGAGTTCTTTTTTCTTGTAATATTGGTAAAAGACTGTTATCATAAAAACATGCGCGGAAAGGAGAATTATGCCAGAGATTGATAAATCTAAAGCAGGCGGTTTCGAATTCAGCGATGAGGCATTGGCGGAGAAAGCCCGAAAGGAACTTAACGCTATCTCTTATCTTAGAGGTGAGATGCAGAATATGAATTCTGCCGGAAAGCTTGCGGCTTTAAAGGGCCTTATCAGTAAACAGGTCTTTGACACAGAGGTTGGCTACAGTTTTTTAAAAGAACTGCAGAATGAGCTTTTAGCGGATGATTCGATTGATAATGCGCAGATCCCGCTGATTCCCGTGGTGGATTCCGGCAAGGTAAGAGATACAGAGATTCAGGTTCAGAAGCTCAAATGGCAGAGAAAGTTCCACATTCTGCTGCCTTTTACGCTTGTCCTGGCCGGCTGCGTTGTATTTATGTTTATTGTCGCGGCTACCTCGAATAACCTGACTATCCTCGATTACAAGGATAAGCTCGAGAACAAGTACGCGGCGTGGGATGAGAGTCTGACCAAAAGAGAACAGGAAGTTAAGGAAAAAGAAGAAAAGATACTTGAGGATGAACAGAACTTGAAGAGAGGGAAAACTGACAATGGCAGCAAAGAAGATACTGATAGCAGATGATGAAAGCAGGATGAGGAAACTCATTAAGGATTACCTCAGGCGGGATGGCTTTGAAGTTATAGAAGCCAACGACGGACTCGAGGCTCTTGCCCAGTTTGATCTGAATCCGGATACAGCGCTTATCATTATGGATGTTATGATGCCAAAGCTCGATGGCTATGGCGCATTGAAAAAAATCCGCGAGAAGTCGCAGGTCCCGGTGATTATCCTGACAGCAAAGTCCGAAGAGGACGATGCGCTTGAGGGATTTAATGCCGGAGCAGATGAATTTGTCACCAAGCCTTTTTCACCAAAGGTACTGGTGGCCAGAGTAAAGGCCATCATAAACCGTGATGAGGGTGGAAGCAGTACTGCGACTACAGGAGACGGTACGATCACCTGCGGAAAGATCACACTCGACGAAAATGCCCACACTGTTACCGCAGATGGCGAGAATGTTACGCTGTCTGTAAAGGAGTTCGATCTGCTCGAATATTTCATGAGAAATAAAGGACTCGCATTGTCCCGTGAGAAGATTCTGAACAGTGTATGGGATTACGATTATTTTGGCGATGCCAGAACGATAGATACCCATGTCAAGAAGCTTCGCAGCAAGCTTGGCGACTGTGGAAACTATATACACACTATCTGGGGGATGGGGTATAAATTCGAAGTGGAGGACAACTAAATGCTAAAGAACTTGAAAAAAGCAACGGCTGTTGCTATGACATGTCTTACGATCATTGCAATGCCGGGAGGAAGTGCTCTTGCAGCAGAGAATACGCCAGTAGAGAATACCAATTCTAATACTACAGTACCAGCTGCTGAGACTTCCACAAATACTGAGAATAATCAGACTCAGGCTGCAGAGTCCGAAAATACAAATGGCGGAACCAATGCCGGGAATACTCAGCCGCAGAATACGACAGAAGCACAGGATACTTCAAATACGCAGGATACTACGAAGGCGCAGGATAAGAACAAACCGCAGGATACGACGAAGGAGCAGGATACAGCCAAGTCACAGGATGCTTCAAATACGCAGGATACGACTAAGCCGCAGGATACTGCAAAATCGCAAAGTAAGAATAACAACACAGCCTCAGGAGATTCCAATAAGGGCAAAAACGGCAGTGGAGATGCAAAAGAGATTAAAGTCTGCAATACGAAAATCTCTGCTAAGAATGTAAAGAACAAAGTAGTGCTTACTCTTTCACATGAAAATGCCAAAGATAAGCAGATCACAGGTTATATTCTTTACAAGAAGAACAGTAAGGGCAAATGGGTCAGGAAGGCCACGATCAAAAAGACGGGCAAGACGACTTATACAGACAAATCATCTAACCGTTCTGGAAAATATGTCTACAGAGTAAGAGCTTACTATGACAATGGTAAGAAAATCTATTATGGGGCATATTCGAAGTCTGTTAGTATAACAATTGTTATTGTATATACTGCAAAATTTACTGCGAAGCCTGTAAAAGCTAACGTAAAGCTTACTCTTTCACACAAGTCAGAAAAAGGAAGAAAGATAACCGGCTACGTCATTTACAAGAAGAAAAGCAAAGGCAAATGGGTTAGAAAAGCCACTGTAAAGAAGAAAAAGAAGGGTAAAACCACATATACTGATAAGAAGGTTTCACGTAAGAAGAAAAATGTCTACAGAGTAAGAGCCTACTATAAGAAGGGTAAGAAGACTTACTACGGCAGTTACACAAAGTCTAAGAGTGTAAGCGCAGCCTTTAAGACAGTTACGAAAGTAGTTACTGACGTTAATTCTCCAATTTATGGAGCGAAATTATTCAACGGCTTGAAATATGCCGATGGTTCAAATGTAAGCAGAAACTCGAAGTACTACAAAAAGCCGAAATTCAGCAAATATGTGATCTACGTTATTAAGTCGAAACAGTTTGTTACAGTTTACGGAGTAAACGGCTCGACATACTATCCGGTCAAGTCATTTATCTGCTCACCGGGAAATGCTACGCCTATCGGTACTTTCCATATTATGGCTCAGTACAGATGGCATGAACTTATGGGACCATGCTGGGGTCAGTGGTGCTCGAAAATTGTTCCTGGAATTTATTTCCATTCAATTTTCTCAAGCAAGCCAAATAACAACAGGACCATGTCAGTTAGAGCTTACAATAACCTCGGAACGACATGCTCACACGGATGTGTAAGAGTTCAGGCTGGTTCTGCTAAGTGGATCTATGATCACTGCCCGGTTGGAACAACTGTAGTCATCACAAATAAATCTGGTTACCAGCCACTTTCGAAGCCGGTGATTGCCAAGATCCCATACTGGCACACCTGGGATCCGACAGATCCGTATGCAAATTAATATTTTATTGAATTGATGTCAAAACCGCACAGAGATAAGAATAAAAAAAGGAAATACAGTGTAAGCAGACAGATCACAGGTTATATGGTGTTTATCGCCTTTGGAGCCATTTTCATTAGCTTTGTCTTAAACTGGGTCTTTATGACCAATTTTTCAAAGATAAGGCGTGAAAATGTGCTGATAAAGGCCTACAAAGAGCTGTCCAAAGTAGATAAAAAAGATATTCTCTATGAGGACAGCTATGACGATGAATTTGAGACTATGTGCTCGAACGAAAACCTGCAGATTCTGATCTGTACACCGGCTGGTAAAGTCGTGCGTACTTCTCAGGGCTCGAATGCCATGATGATCGCCCAGCTCTACAATTCTATGCTGTCCAGAAATCAGGATAACAGGGTAGTAGAAAAGACATCGAGTGACTATTCCATCCTGAGGCTTAAAGATGAGCAGGTCGAGTCAGAGTTTCTGATGCTTTGGGGCACTCTGCCTGACAGTAATCTTGTCCTGATAAGGACCGGACTCGGAGCTATAAAGCAGACGATGCGTTTTACCGCCAGAGTCCTTATAGTGGCAAGCTGTATAGCAGTATTCATGGCGTGGCTGGCATCACTTTATTTCAGTAAGAGAGTTACAGATCCGGTCATTAAGCTGACTAAGATCAGTAAAAAAATGACAGACCTGGACTTCGATGTCAAGTATGTCCCGAGCAAAAAGCCAAACGAGATTGACGACCTTGGAGTTCACATGAACGAGCTCTCTGAGACTCTTGAGAAGACCATCGCAGAACTGAAGCAGGCGAACAGCGACTTACAGAGGGATCTCGATCTGCGCGACAAGAACGAAAAGATGCGCCGGGAATTTTCATCAAGCGTTTCGCACGAATTAAAAACTCCGCTTGCTCTTATAATGGGCTACGCGGAGGGCCTTTCTGATGCTGTAGCTGATGACAACGCAGAGGACAGAAAGTATTACTGTGATGTTATTGTTGACGAGGCCAATAAAATGAACCGTATCGTAAAGGAGCTTCTCGATTTAAGCCACTTGGAGTACGGTGAGAAGATCTTAAACCTAGAGCGTTTTGATGTGGTTGAAGTCATAGAAGGCGTTATCAAGTCGAACAGCATTCTTACTGAGAAAAATGGAATCACAGTTTCATTTATCCATAACGGACCAGCCTGCGTCTGGGCAGATCCATTTTTCATAGAACAGGTGATAACGAATTATTTTTCAAACGCTATTCACTACTGTGAAAATGAAAGGAAGATAGAGGTAAAGATAACAGAGAGAGAAAAGGATTACCGAATTTCAGTCTTCAACTCTGGTAATCCTATTCCAGAGGAGTCTATACCTCATCTCTGGGAGAAATTTTACAAGGTCGACAAGGCCAGAACCCGTGAATATGGAGGAAGCGGCATAGGACTTTCTATTGTAAAGGCCATTATGGATGACCTTCACAAGGAGTGCGGTGTCGTAAACCATGCTAATGGCGTGGAATTTTACTTTGACCTCGATAAATAATGAAAAATGTTTGAATTTTACTCTTGTTAATGATAGTATTATACATGGTAGTTTAATTTAACAAGAGGTATGCAGAATGCGAAAGGGTTTTTTACTGACTGCCGGTATTCTGGGCATGTCTGTCATGCTTTCAGGGTGCGGACTTCAGTCCAATGAACTTAAAGGAGACGAACAGGACCAGATTGCTGCCTATTGTGCGCAGGTGGTTTCGAAGTACGATAAGTCGACGAAGACAGGTCTTACGCCTGTAGCTTCTTCGAAGGATTCCACCAGTACTTCTAAGCAGCAGAGTTCAGATACGTCTAAGAAAAGCACTCAGGCTTCTGGCAACAGTTCATCAGCGAAAAACAGTACGACTGATTCCGAGAAGACTCCGATTACTAAGACATTTACAGAGGCCATTGGTATAAAGGGTCTGTCTTTACTTTACAGAGATGCGAAGGTCGGAGGCGGTTACTCTCAGAGTGATGTCTATGATCTGAGTCCCGACAAGGGAAATGAGCTTCTCGTGGTCAGACTAAAGATGATAAACAACACTTCGAAGAATCTGAAGGTTGATATCTCTTCCGCGAACCTGAAGTTTAAGGCCGCTTACGGAAATCAGACTTCAGATGCAGATATGACACTTCTGTTGAATGATCTGACTACTTACCAGGGTACGATTGCAGCTGGAAAGGGCAGGAATATGGTCATGCTTTTCCAGTTCCCTAAAGGAACCGTAAAGGATACATCGAAGGTTTCCTATACAGTCCAGAAGGACAATTCTTCATTTAAGATTAATACAGATATGTCAAAAAAGAGATAAGTGTTCAGGGAGGTTTAAAGCGATGGATACAAATATTTTACTTGAATCGGGAACTAACGAATTAGAGATCCTTGAATTTAAGATAGCTGATAACTATTACGGTATCAATGTTGCGAAGATCATAGAGATATTGAACTATCAGCATGTTACTCCGGTACCTAATGCACATCCTTTTGTAGAAGGTATTTTCATGCCGAGAGATACGATCATCTCGGTCATCAACTTGAGAAAATGCCTCGGGTATCCTGATGATCCGGACAATGAGGGCCTTCTGTTCATTACGAATTTCAATAATCTGAATACCGCATTCCATGTGGATCAGGTACTTGGAATCCACAGAGTATCCTGGGAGGATATAAACACTCCTGATTCTACTATTTCTTCTGATGCTAATGGAGTTGCCACAGGTGTAATCAAGCTTGACGATCACCTGGTAGTTATCCTCGATTTCGAGAAGATCGTCGCAAATATCAATCCTTCGACTGCACTCGACGTTTCGCAGTTAGGTGAATCGCCTGAAGATAAGATAAAAAAGAGAGGCGAGGCTCCGATCATGATTGCCGAGGACTCAGCCCTTCTGTCGAAGATGATCATTGAGTGCCTGAAGAAGGCCGGTTACACGAATCTGAATGTCAATGTGAACGGCAAGGAAGCGTGGGACAAGCTGACAGAGATGAAGAAGAAAGGCACTATCTTAGACGATGTATACTGCATCGTTACTGATATCGAGATGCCTCAGATGGATGGCCACCGCCTCTGCAAGCTTGTTAAGAGCGATGATGAGATGAAGCATATTCCTGTCATCATTTTCTCTTCACTTATCAATGACGACATCCGCCGTAAAGGTGAGAGCGTCGGCGCTGATGCACAGCTTACTAAGCCGGAGATCGGACAATTGGTCAAAGCTATAGATGATCTCGTTGACAAGTACGAGGTCGCAAGAAAAGACAAAGAATTTTGATTTAACCTGGCTTTTCAGGCCATATGACAGTTACAGTCATGTGGCCTTATTATATTTTTATGGAGGTCCATTTTGCCAGATACGGAGGACATTCTAAACGGACTTTTAGATTCGATAAATAAAGCTCAGGATGAGGTGGATTCATCCTACGAGAGAAATAATAAGGCTGCAGAACAGAGAGCTGCAAAGAGACGTGAGATAGGTCCGGACGACGACTTTGTCGATAAAAGCGGCCTTTCAGATGCGGGCAATTCTCAAAGGCCGAGAGCAAATCTTAAGAGGGCGCTTTCTGAGGATGATTTTCTAGCACAGTTTGAACAGTCGCTCGACGATTCGGAAAGTCAGAGAGGCGAGGCCCCTGCTTCTTCTGGAAGTGAGAAATATGATCTACCGGATGGAGAAGATGTAAGCCCTTATTTTTCAAGTATTGGTCAGCCAAAGAAGAAAGACAGCTCAAATCCCAGGGACGATCTTATAGACAATATCGATACTATTGTATCGAATGCCAAGAAGAAGGCCGGAGACAGTATACTTCCCGACAAGAAGCCTGAACCAAAGCCCGAGCCGGGGAAAAAAGAAGCTCCAAAGCCGAAGGAGAAAAAGCAGGCAGCAAAGTCTGTTGACGTCGAAACTGATTCTGCAAAGCAGGAGGAAGATGATCCGCTCCTTCAGCCTGAATTTGCTTCGGACATGTTTGATAACGATGATTTTTCGGACACCAGTGCAAAAGATGTAAATCTTATGGACGAGTCAGGAGATGACAGGGATTTATCAGATATGCTCGCTGGAGATGGAGAGCTGACTGATATAGGCGATATGCTTGAGGCCGATGAGAACGGCACTGTCTTGAAGGAGAGCGCCGATAAATTCGAGGATTCGGCTGAGTCAGAAGTTCCTGATCTCGACGGTGAAATACCTGGTGCTGACAGTGAGCCTTCTGGCGATTCACCAGCACCAAAGGACGATGCTCCAAAGAAGAAGGGATTAGCTGCACTGATCGAGAAGATAAAGAGTATTTTTTCGAAGTCAGGAGAGGGCGACGGAGAGGTTACTGAAAGCGATATTATTGGTGACCACGATATTTCTCCTGATGATCTCGCAGCTGAAAACGAAGGTATTATGGCCGAGGCTGCAAAGCAGGAAGAAGCCAAAGAGAAGAAAAAGAAAAAAGCAAAGAAGGAAAAGCCGAAGAAAGCACCTAAGGAAAAGAAACCAAAAGCCAAAAAGGAGCCTAAGCCAAAGAAGCCAAAGCCGGTAGATAATTCACCGCTGGTTCCGAAAAATGTCATTGTGGTCTTCTTTGTACTTGCAATTTCTCTATTTGCACTTATTTTTGCAGCTATAAATATCCTGCCTCAGTCACAGCAGAAGAAATCTCTCAAGGCTGAGTACACACAGCAGCAGTATCCTGTAGTCTACGCAAAGCTCGCTGGAAGGGATCCTGATAAGCTCTCAGACGACGAGAAGAAGATGCTCGAGAGTTCGAAGCTTGCTGGAGAGCTGTCTGTCAAGTATTCAATCTACGAAGGTGCCATGAAGAGAAAAGAGTATGACTATGCTCTCGATGCTCTTATCAGAGGCAAGGCTGCATACGAGGAAAATAAGTCTAAGGCTTCAAGCCTCGATATAAAGTCATATTACGAAGACTATGGCAAGAGGATAAGCTCAGCGCTTAAAGAACAGTTTGAAATCTCAGATTCAGAGGCTAAGAAGCTTGCTGCAATAGACGACAGAGAAGATTACACGAATCAGATAAAAGCTATTCTTAAACAGAAAGGTCTTACACCGGCAGATGATAGCAATAATTGATTACGACGCGGGAAATATTAGAAGTGTAGAAAAGGCTGTAAAATTCCTCGGGAGAGACTGTAAAGTTACTTCAGACGGGTCTGAAATCCTTTCAGCAGACCATGTCATCCTCCCGGGAGTCGGAAATTTTGGAGACTGCATGGCGCATCTAAGGGACAGAGGTCTCGTCGATGTGATCCGGAAAGTGCAGGAGAACGATACGCCGTTTCTCGGTATTTGTGTAGGCTTACAGCTTATTTTTAATGACAGCGAGGAATCTGAAGGTGTGGAAGGTCTTGGACTTTTACCGGGCCATATCATAAAATTCCCTGAACGGAAGGACTTGAAGGTTCCTCATATGGGATGGAACAGCATCCGTTTTCCGAAGGCAGGAAGGCTCTTTAAAGGGATAGAAGAGGGAAGCTTCGTATATTTTGTTCACTCGTATTATCTTAAGGCCGATGATCCGTCGATCGTTACAGCTACCTGTGAATATGGTCTTAACTTCGATGCTTCTGTAGAGAAGGGTAACGTATTTGCCACGCAGTTCCATCCGGAGAAGAGCGGAGAAACCGGACTTCAGATCTTAAATAATTTCCTGGAGATTTAATCATGTTTACAAAGAGAATCATCCCCTGTCTCGATGTAAAAGACGGCAGGGTAGTCAAGGGTATTAATTTTGTACATCTGACAGATGCCGGAGATCCGGTCGAATGCGCCAAAGCTTACGATAAGGCTGGCGCGGACGAACTGGTTTTTCTGGATATCACTGCTTCGAGTGACCACAGAGACACAGTCGTTGACATGGTCGAGAAGGTCGCTTCCCAGGTCTTCATCCCATTTACAGTTGGCGGTGGCATAAGGACTGTGGACGATTTCCGCGAGATACTCCGAGCCGGGGCCGACAAGATATCTATCAATTCATCTGCTATTGAGAATCCCAGGCTTATCAGCGATGCTGCCGAGAAATTTGGCAATCAGTGCGTAGTAGTAGCGATTGATGCGAAGAGAATGGACGATGGGACCTGGCACGCTTACAAGTACGGTGGCCGCGAAGACACTGGCTTAGACGCCGTAAAATGGGCCAGGAAAGCCTATGAGCTAGGTGCCGGTGAAATTCTCCTTACGAGCATGGATTGTGACGGCACAAAGAAGGGATACGATATCCCTCTCACCAGAAAAATAGCCGATGAAGTCCCGATTCCAGTCATCGCCTCTGGCGGTGCGGGCTCAAAGGAGGATTTTAAAGAGGCATTTGAGGATGGAGACGCTTCAGCAGCTCTCGCAGCCTCTCTTTTCCACTATCACGAGCTCGATATTATGGACTTGAAGCATTATCTTCGGGACAACGGAATTCAGGTGAGAATATAATGGCAGCTCTTGATGGTGACTGGGCACAGGCATTAAAACCTGAGTTTGGAAAGCCATATTACAGAAAATTATACGATACTGTGCGGAGAGAATATGCCACACAGACCATATATCCGCCGGCCGAAGAGATTTTTACAGCGATGCATCTTACACCTCTTCACGAGGTCAAGGTCGTGATCATCGGACAGGATCCTTATCACGAGGCAGGTCAGGCACAGGGGCTCGCTTTTTCGGTGAAGCCTGATGTCGAGATCCCGCCATCTCTTCAAAATATTTACAAGGAGCTTCACGATGACCTTGGCTGCTTCATTCCTGACAATGGAAATCTGGTACCCTGGGCTAAGCAGGGAGTTCTTCTTCTGAACAATGTCCTGACTGTCAGAGCGCATCAGGCGAACAGCCACAAGACGATAGGATGGGAGCAGTTTACAGATGCTGTCTTTAGGGCTGTGGAGGCGGAAGACAGGCCGCTTGTCTATATGCTCTGGGGTTCTAATGCGAGATCGAAGTCAGCATATGTGAAGAATCCAAAGCACCTTGTACTTGAGGCTCCACACCCGAGCCCGCTTTCAGCCTACAGGGGATTTTTCGGGTGCAGACATTTTTCAAAGTGCAATGAATTTTTGAAGGAAAATGGAATAGAGCCTATTGACTGGCAGATTCCCAACCGATATAATTGATTTGGGAGTATGTTCATTATTTAGTAAATTTTTGGACCGTTCCCTGCGGAACGGTCTTATTTTTAGTTGGAGACAATATGCCACATCGTATGACGCACTGGGAAAAACTCGATAATTCGGCTCTTCTTTTCCCGGCCATAGCGACTAACAGCATGACTAACACATACAGGCTTGCTGTAATTTTAAAAGAAAAAGTAATCGGAGATATACTGCAGGAGGCACTTGAGTTTGTGCTCAAGAGGTTTCCGGGTTTCAAGCAGAGGCTCAGGAAGGGCTTCTTCTGGTACTACCTCGAGGAAAACGACAAACCTATCCCCAAGGTAGTAGAGGAGGACACTTATCCCTGCCGCTCGACGAAGACAAACGAGAACAACAGCTACCTTTTCAGAGTCACTTACTATGACAGAAGGATTAACCTTGAGGTATTTCATGTCCTTGCAGATGGAACCGGTGGATTTGAATTTTTAAAGGAGCTGACGTTCGCGTATTTGAGATTCGCGCACGAAAAGCTTCAGGAAAAAGTCGGGGATTCATTTTCGGAGGGGACATCTGTAAACCGCGATGACAGCTTTGTAAGAAACTACAAGAAGCCTGAGAAGCTGTCGAATGTCTATGCCGTAAAGCGGGCATTTCTTATAAAAGGCGAACACCTCCCTTACCACGGCTTTGGAGTAGTAAACGCCTATCTCTCTGTTCCTGAGGTTAAAAAAATAGCACATTCCTTCGGTGTATCTATAAATGAGCTGATGGTTGCTCTTTTTATGTACAGCACCTACAAGGCATACAGGCCGCAGATGACCCCTAAGAGGCCGATAAGAGTGGCAGTTCCGGTAAATCTCCGCCCGTACTTTGATTCGATAACTACGAAGAATTTTTTCGTAATGATCTCGGCAGAATTTATTCCTGAAAAAGATGACTACACATTTGAGGAAATCGTTGATATTGCAAAGGAGAGCTTGAGAAAGCAGATCACGAAGGAAAATCTCGAGTCGATCTTCTCGTTTAATGTCTCAGGACAGCAGATGATGCTTGCCCGCACAGTGCCTCTTATCTTTAAAAACATTGGACTTCGGGCAGTCTACGGCAGGAGCGCTCTGGCAAATACCACGACTGTTACGAATATGGGGCAGGTGAATGTCCCGGATGTCTATGCCGACTATATCGAGAGTGCTCAGACTTTCCTGTCATTTTCAAAGGGGCAGGGCTTAAAGCTGGGCATCGCCTCTTTTAGAAATGTAATGACACTTTCTTTTTCGACAGTCTACAGCGACACGACGCTAATCATGGAATTTTTAAGGAAACTCTCAGAACTTGGCGCCGTATCCTCAGTCGAGACGAATGGAGTTTTTTATGAGTAAAAAATGTGCGCATTGTCATATTACTGTCCTCGACAGTGATGCTGATTTCTGCCCGCTCTGCAATGGAGCCCTGTCAGAGGATTCTTCTTATCCTGCTGTAAAGCAAAATGGCTATCCGGATGTCGTCGCGAAGCGCCAGAGGAGAACATTTTTCCTGATGCTTCTGCTTACTATTGTAGTGGCAGGCAGCTTTCTTTCCTGTGCGATAAATTTTATAAACAGAGGATTTCCATGGTCTGTTATTGTGGTAAGCAGTCTGGTCTATATCTATATAGAGTTTTACATGTTCTTAAACCCGGATATGCCTATACCGGCAAAAATCGCAATAACGATTTTTCTTGCCCTGGTTTTTGTCGTAATAATAGACGTCGTAACAGGCTTTAATAAGTGGTCTCTGAATTACTGCCTGCCTGGCGCACTGATCCTCTTTAATATGCTGATCGTCGTTATGATGTTCGTAAATCATCGCAGATGGGAGAGCTACACCTGGCTTCCGCTGCTTTCAATTGCTTTCGGAATAATTCCGGTTGTATTGATGAAGTTTGACTTTGTGACTCATCCTACAGTCTCTGAAATTGCTTTTATTTCATCGGTACTTCTGTTCTTAGTGGGACTGATACTTGGAGGAGCGAACGCGAGAACTGAGCTTAAAAGGCGCTTTCATTTTTAAATTTGACAATAATAAAACAGTCTTCTATACTAAAATAAAAAACAGACGGAGGTCTTTATGAAGAAATCTATTAGAAAATTAATGGCATCTTTTATGGCCGTGGCAGCAGTGATTTTTATACTTCTGCCGGTAAATGCCAAGGCGGCTCGTCCTGTCATTTCTGTATCCAATACTGAAGTTAAGGTTGGAGACGAGTTTACCGTTACGGTTTCGGGCACTGCAGCTTCGAGGCTGTCACTTTCATTTGATCCAAGCAAAGTGACATTGAAGTCACGTGGAAATGCAACATATAGCGGCAACACTGTAAGCCTGTATGCTCAGAGCGCTTCATTTACATTTACTGCGAAAGAGACCGGATTTTCTTATCTTATTGCGAATTCAAGTACCTATGGCAGAAGTTCAGCAAAAGTAAATATTTCAGAAGCGACTGCTGATACCAAGAAAACTACAGATACGAAAAAGACTGCTGCGACTGTGGCATCCACAGCTACTTCAAAGACAACTGATAAAAAAACCACTTCGACCAAAAAGGCGTCTTCTGATGCTTCAAAGACTGTAAAATCTTCTGATGCCGGCTCGACTAAGAATCTTTCAGATAATGAGTCTTTTACGTCTTCAGATTTGTCTTTTAAGGAACTTCTCCTTGACAGAAGAATGCTGGTTGTTCTGGCAGTCCTTGTTGTCATTATCTTAATACTCGCTATAAGGCTTATTCGTATTCATGTTTTATACGATGTCTATGATTACGACACTGATAATGATTCGAAAGGAAGCGGAGATGTCAGCAAGCCATCCCGTCACAACGATGGCCTGTCTGCTGGAGGAGTATCAAAGAGCGGTAATACCGGTGATAACATCGCAGATGATGAGATGATTAATGATATTGACAGGAATCTCCAGAAAAATGCCGGATTTGATTACGATTACAATGCAGATGATAAGGCGGAAAAGGATTATGATATCAAACTGGGAGATTCAGATGATATCATGGACAAATTACCGGATAAGATCGATGATCCTGATGCGCTTATTGACAGACTAATGGCAGAAGATAAGTTAAAAATGCCGAAGGTTTCAAAGAATAAGAAAAAACTGCATGTCGAGGATCTGAACTAACCCTGATCTTTAGGAAGATATTAAATGGAATACACTGAAAGCTTAAAGAAAGCTATAGATTACGCACACAAGGTCTCGAAGGACAACGGTGAGTACACTGGCACTCAGCACCTTCTTCTGGGACTTTTACATACGGGCCCGAATCTTGCCAGTGAGGTTTTAAAAGACGCTGGAGTGACAGAAGACAAAGTTGTCTCTGTTATGAAGGAGATTCAGCTTTTTAAAGATAAGAAAGCAAACATTAGTCCTGACACTGATTCACCGAGATTTAAGCAGCTTTTAGAAAACATCAATTCCATTGCTGCTATGTGCAATATGGACCAGGCCGGAACGGAGCATGCCGTTCTGGCTGTTCTTCGTATGCCGGATTCTTCGGCAGCCAGGATTTTATCTACACTTAATACTGATATTAATGCTGTCTTCAACAATCTCCTTAAATCCATGGGTGAAGAGGGAGATGCGTACAGACAGGTTCTCTACCAGAATCATGGTAATACTGCGGAGGAGGAATACCCGTCTTTAGACCAGTTTACGACTGATCTGACTACTTTGGCCGAGGACGGAGAACTCGATCCCGTTATCGGCAGGGAGAAGGAAATCCACAGGATAATTGAGATTTTAAGCCGCAGGACAAAGAACAACCCGTGCCTCATCGGAGAGCCTGGTGTAGGAAAGACTGCTATAGTCGAGGGACTTGCAGAGCAGATAGTATCACAGAATGTACCGCAGAATCTGCTTGGAAAGAGGATACTTACAGTTGATCTTTCTGCGATGGTTGCCGGTACAAAGTACAGAGGCGAATTTGAGGAGAGGATTAAAGGAGTAATAGACGAGGCTGTTTCGGCTGGAAATGTGCTTCTTTTCATAGATGAGCTCCATATGATAATCGGTGCCGGTGGCTCGGAAGGTTCTATGGACGCTGCAAATATCTTAAAGCCCGCCCTCGCGAGAGGAGAGCTCCAGATTATCGGAGCTACTACCATTAAGGAGTACAGGAAGAAAATCGAGAAGGATGCGGCACTTGACCGCAGATTTTTATCTGTTATGGTTGAAGAACCTGATGAGGAGCAGACTGTCCAGATCCTCGAGGGTTTACGTGGCGCATATGAGAAGCATCACCAGGTAAAAATTTCAGACGAAGCTGTAAAAGCCTGCGTTTATTTGTCAAAAAGATATATCCACGACAGATTTCTGCCGGATAAAGCTATAGACCTGCTTGATGAATCCTGCGCGAGGAAGAGGCTTTTTAATACTCCGGGAACCACAAAGACTTACGAATTGAGGCAGAAGAAAAACGACCTCTCAAAGAAGCTCGAGGAAGCACTGAAAGGTGGCGATTTTTCTGAGGCCCATCAGATACGCCTGCAATTAACAGATGATGAAGAGGAGCTTGCTAAAGCAGAGAAGAGGGCCTCTAAGAAGGCTTACGGCAGACGGAGTTCTCTTTCGGAATCTGATATCGCATCGGTCGTTTCTGACTGGACAGGAATACCTGTCGGAAGCCTTGGCATAAGAGAGTCGAAGAGGCTTTTAAAGCTTGAGGACACTCTGCACAAGTCTGTTATTGGGCAGGACGATGCTGTTAAGGCTGTTTCAAAGGCTATCCGCAGAAGCAGAGCTGGACTTAAGTCCCCTGACAGGCCGATGGGAAGCTTCCTTTTTGTAGGTCCTACTGGTGTCGGAAAAACTCTCGTTGCACAGACTCTGGCGAAGGTGGTTTTTGGAGACCAGAAGGCATTTATCAGAGTCGATATGTCAGAATATATGGAAAAGGATGCGGTCTCGAAGTTTATCGGATCGCCTCCGGGCTATGTAGGTTACGAGGAAGGCGGACAGCTGGCAGAGAAGGTCCGCAAGTACCCATACAGTGTCATCCTTTTTGACGAGATAGAGAAGGCTCACCCTGATGTTTTCAATATTCTCCTTCAGGTTCTTGACGAAGGAAGGCTCACTGATTCGCAGGGAAGGCTTATAGACTTTAAAAATACAATAATCATCATGACATCAAATGCCGGTGCTGTTGATATAACAGGACACGAGAGTCTTGGATTTGGATCCGGCGACAGCGAGAAGGACCAGTTTAAGATGATGAAGTCTAAGGTCGACGATGCTTTAAAGCACACTTTCAGACCGGAATTTCTAAACAGGATCGACGAAATCGTCTATTTCAGGTCTTTGACTAAGAGGGATATGTCAAAGATCGTTACGCTTATGATAAAAGAGGTCTCAGACCGCCTCATGCAAAATACAGGAATAAGCCTTAAAGCAACTGGAATGAGCAAGACATGGATCGTCGATAAGGCATACGACCCGAAGTTTGGCGCGAGACCGCTTCGCAGGAAGATCCAGACAGATATTGAGGATCCTGTAGCCGATGAGATCATCTCAGGAAAAATAAATTCAGGAGATGTAGTGACTATTTCGGTAAAAAATGATAAACTAGTATTTAGTAAGTCAGATAGTTCATCCAAAAAGGTAAAAGGAGAAAAAAATGGCACAGAAAGATCTGATCATCAGTGAGAAAGACGGCACACTTTCGTTTGGCGATTACACACTGGACGAGAAGACAAAGGTAAAGGATTTCAAGTATAAGGGTGACCTCTTATACGTGAAGACTTACAAGACTACTACGAAGCTCGAGAGTAACGACCTGTTTGTTTACGAATCAGAGCCAGGTACCCGAGTTTCACACATGAAGTACGATGATTCTTCTATGAGCTTTCAGGTAGAGGGTGCAGGAAACACTGACATTACAGTAGGGCTTTCACCAGAGACAGAGTATCAGGTTTCAGCCGCGGGGGAGGACTATGGCGTTATGAAGACTAATCTCGGCGGAAAGATCACTTTAAGCCTTGATCTTTCTGACGGAAAGCCGAAGTCTGTTTCTATCAGAAAGGATTGATATGCCAAAAAAGGAGACGAGTGTATTTTTCTGCAGTAACTGCGGCTATGAGTCCCCGAAGTGGGTCGGGCAGTGTCCGGCCTGCCACGAGTGGAACACAATGACCGAGGTCAGGACAGAAAAGAATAAAAAAGTCTCTGTTCGTGAAATTTCCGAGGTGCGCCCTGTGGCGCTCTCGGAAATTTCTGTTTCAGAGGAAAAAAGAACCACAACCCACATGTCAGAGCTTGACAGAGTTCTCGGCGGAGGCATAGTGAAAGGGTCACTTGTGCTTATCGGCGGAGATCCGGGTATCGGAAAATCGACTCTCCTGCTTCAGGTCATGAGAAATATTTCAAAGGATAAGATCGATGTGCTCTATGTGTCAGGAGAGGAATCTTTAAGGCAGATTCAGCTCAGAGCCCAGAGGATGGGGAATTTCTCTGACAGCTTAAAAGTCCTCTCGGAGACAGACCTTGGTCTGATCGAACAAGTCATAAAGACCACAAAGCCATCGATAGTTGTCATCGATTCTATTCAGACGATGTATTCAGAAGAGGCATCTGGAATTGCGGGAAGTATTTCACAGGTCAGATACGCGACTGGAACCCTTATGCAGCTTGCGAAAAAAGAGGACATCACTATTTTTATAGTCGGACACGTTACGAAAGAGGGTACCGTAGCAGGGCCTAGGATACTCGAGCATATGGTAGATACTGTGCTCTATTTTGAAGGCGACAGACACGCTTCCTACAGGGTCCTTCGGGCAGTAAAGAACAGGTTCGGAAGTACTGATGAGATCGGTGTATTTGAGATGAGGTCCGATGGACTAAAAGAAGTCAAAAATCCGTCAGAGTTTTTGCTCGACGGGAGAGCTTTTGGAAGCTCGGGCTCTGTTATCTCATGTGCTATAGAGGGAAGCCGTCCGATTCTACTGGAGATTCAGGCTCTCACTACTCATTCGAATTTTGGAATACCGAGACGGACAGCAGTAGGCATAGATTACAACAGGGTAAATCTCCTGATGGCTGTGGTCGAGAAGCGAATGGGCCTTATGATGGGAGACCAGGACGCCTATATAAACATCGCCGGAGGTATGAGGATAAATGAGCCGGCTATCGACCTGGGGCTCGTACTGGCGATAATCTCAAGCTTTAAGAACCGTCCACTGTCTGAATCTCTGGTCGCATTTGGAGAGGTAGGACTCTCGGGAGAGGTCAGGGCAGTAAGCATGGCACGACAGAGGATAAACGAAGCCTTAAAGATGGGCATCAAGACGATAATACTTCCATATGCAAACCTGAAAGGACTCGACGAGATTCCGGATGGAGTTGAGCTTATTGGGGTAAAGGAAATCAAAGAGGCGGCAGACAAGGTAGTCTGATCTGCCTCTTTTGATAAACAGAAGAAAACAGTTCAGACAAGAGTGTAATATTCCGGTAAAGTTGTGTGAATTAACTGAAAATCATTAAAAAAAGATACAGTTATACAACTTTGAAAAATTTACAAAATTTGCTTGACGAATCGGGGGCAGGGTGATAATATAATACCTGCACCGCAAAAGACAAGGAATTGCAAGAGCGATGCAAAAAAAGTTTTTCAAGAAATTGAAAAAAGTTCTTGACAAGCGCCGATGATTGTGATATGATTGTTAAGTCGTCGCGCGAGAGAGCAAGACGAAGAACCTTGATAACTGAACAGTGAAACAACCTTGAAAGATTTCTAAGAGAATTTAAATCATTCGAGTAAACTCGAAACCTTTTAAGAACAGTAAAGAAGAAAAGCTAAGCTTTTATCTTGACAGTTCGAATTTCTTAGTTTAATTTTTGTGAGTGCTTCGCACTCACAAAAAACCACAGGTTCCAGAAAAACCTTATATCAAATTTTTTCTGGAACTGTGGTGGCGCACTGATAAGCTTGTTTGCTTGACTGCGAGCAGTCAGCACAGAGCTTATCGGTGCTGATTAAACATTTTAACATGAGAGTTCGATCCTGGCTCAGGATGAACGCTGGCGGCGTGCTTAACACATGCAAGTCGAACGAGCTTTATGGCCACGATCCCTTCGGGGTGACGGCCATAAAGCGAGTGGCGGACGG
>QOUV01000002.1 GCA_003862155.1 Lachnospiraceae bacterium | reverse complement strand
ATAAGCAAGAATAAACCAGCCCGAAAGGGCTGGAATTTTTGAAACTTAGAGAACCTGAAGAAGGTCAAAATTTAATAGTAACGCGTCAAGAATTTTTTTTGAAGGTGACGGGTTATCTACCATTTACGTTTTAATGATTCATCCTGCAGCTTGTCTATGACAGCAAGCCATCTGCCACACTGATAGCCGATGCTATCGTTATCTGGCGTTAGTTCTTTTTCCATTTCGTATCCTCCATTTCTTAACAAATATATTTTTTCCAGTTCCAAAATACAAACAGCATTCACTTCACTTATATGTTTATCCAAAGAAATATTAGCATCAGGATTAAAACCTATAAATTTGGTGTATTGCTCAGTTGCTAGTTTAAAAAAACGTTCGGGTATCTGACCTCCTGCATAAACAGCTTTTAGAAGTGCGGATTTTTCCTTTCGAAACATAGTATACTTTCCATCTTTTCCTCCGTCCTTACTATTAAGCTTCAATGCATACAGTACTTCAAAAATATTTTTAATTATCCTATCATAATAGACACTAGACTTTTTCTCTTTATCAAAGTATGACGACTCAATTGCACTGTCCTCATACCATTTATTAAGATTCTGATATAAAGCTCTATACGTGTCGCTGTATTCATTCTCGAACAGCATTCTTCCCTTACTCGGAAATGAAATACCCACTAAGTGATACTTATAATCACTTTTAAACGTCTCAGGAATCTGGCCTGTTTCAGCAGCTGTTAGAAGTTCTTTATACTCTTTGCTTTTTATTCTGTTTTCCTGAGCTTCTGCCTGTAAATCTTTGGTAGACTTTTTTCCCGGTTTCTTTTTTTGCCATCTCGAAACCATCGTTTTTATCACATCGTTTTTTATTTTTGAATCATACCACCAGCAAATGCCAAAATCAGGATTATACTGGTCTGCTTCATTTAAAACAAAATCCAATCCACTTACAATAGTATTTGCTTCAGACTCACTCATGGGACAGTCTAATTCAGATCCATAGGACTTTGTTGCAGCTAACTGTGAATCTCCAGGGCCTCTCATTGAGCTTGAAAAAATAGGTATTCCTGATCCCGCCTTTCCACCAACCAGCTGAGGGTATTTGCCTGAAATCGGGACAATATCTTTACCAGTTACTTCAGAAAAATATTTACCAGTTGTTTCATTTTTCGATTCACTTAATCCAGCCTTCTGTTTGTACCAGTCAAGCCATGATAAGTCTGTTTCCACATTTTTTGTTCCTACACGAAAAGATATGTTGTCAGAAGATATCTTTATTGATGAACTCGCCAGCTCAGAAAGAACTTTATCGCGAATTATCTCATCAGAATCATATTGGTCAAAAAAGTCTGCAATCGGTTTTAGGATACCTACTCCTTCTTCTCTTCCTATCTGTATTTGTTTGACAAAGTTATTGTGTTTTGGAATATACTTTTTTTCCTCTTTATCCTTGTCTTTTTTGTCCTTTGAAAGCACAGAAGAATACAACACTACTATTGCATAATCTATCAAAAACTGTGCCGAAGAGTTTCCTGTAAAACCTTTTAATTGAAAAGGCTTGTCAGGGCAAAGCGTTTTCTCCTCACTATCAGATACAGATATTCTCTGATAATTTCCTGCTTCATCTAATACAATGTGAGCCTTGATCAATTTTTTTCTAAATCCCGGTGTAGGCTCAAGTCCGAAATTTACAGCCAAATCATAAAACGACTTATACATTACTCCTCCTTCTGTCTGATCTGCTTAAATACTTCCAAACTGTCATAATCCGGTATTTTTACAATTCCATTTATCATATACGCGTGAAAATATGACGGAGCATACGATTCAGAATTGTTCTCAGCTTTCTTAATTGATGTCACAATTGGGGTATGTCTATGCTGATCAAATATATCATACAGCACTATCCCTAAGTCCCTGCTTTCCTGTATTGGCGTTCTGCTATCATCCGGCTCATCAAAAAAACACATGTATTCTTTCGAACCAAAATACGGTTGATAAAAGCATTTGCCTTTCTTCAATCGTCTTTCAAAATGACCGTAAAACTTTTCTTCAGCTTTATCATCTTTTTCTTTATATTCAGCTGTAGGTATCATTCGGGCATGTACCCGATAATAGACATCCTTCAGCATATATGAATGTCTCTGTGTTCTTTCAGCATCTACATCGATAGAATCTAATTTTTTCGCATCGGCCTTTACTTTTACCTCATTTCTCATAAAAGTTAGAGTATTGATTGGATTCATAACATCAATCTCTGTAACCTGATATCTGAACTCTACCGGCTTACATAGTATCGCTTCTAATATGCCTCTGACTGCTGACGGCGTAGGAATGTCATAAGTGCTCCTTTCCACCTTTGATTCTGTCCGGGTAAACAGAGCAAAATCTCCCCAGACATCCAATACGATTTCACGATTTCCATTCTCATCTGAAACTATCAAAATACAAAACCTCCTTCTTTTTCTTCTTTGATTAATCCTTCCTTTAGATCGTATATATCAACGTCCTCAACTATATACCAGTTAATTCCTATTTCATTGCCTGTGTCGCTGCTTTTAGCTGATAACCGTCTGCAATGCCTGCCTAAATATTCATGTATTTTTTTATTACCATATAATCTCACTGTCATAACCCTTGATTCCTTCATCTCTGATTTGGTTATGCAATAATTTTGGAAGGAAAGCTGCTGATGTATCTGCTCAAATTCCTTTCTTTTATATGGAACAATAACATTCAGCTCTTCATTATCCTCTATCAGTTTATAATTCTCATACAGTTTATGAGTATCCAGCTCTTCTATCGCTTCAGTAATCTCACTTTTATCCGAATTTTCTTCTGCATCCCCTGAATATATCTCTCTATAATAATCAGTTATTAAACTATTATCGTTTGTATCTAGTCCAGATTTTTCTATGATATTTCTGGTAACAAAGCTTTCATTTCTATATGTGATTCCCGGATAGCCATTTTTACCATTATCCTCCAGTACAAATACATGAAATTTTCCAATAGTGTTTCCGTTTCTGTTAATACGTCCTGCCGTCTGAATGATTGATGGAAGCGGCGCACACTCCCTCATCCCTACCGGAAAATCAAGGTCTACACCTGCCTCGATACACTGTGTAGCAGACACAAAACAGCTGAGTCCTTTTGAAATCCGTTCCCTTATAGCCCTTATGGTATCTGATTTATGCTCAGAACAGAGCGCAGATGAAAGAAGGAAACAATTCTCCTCACCATACTTTTCTTTAAGCAGTTTAAACATTTTAAGTGCTTTTCCAGTCGTATTGAATACAAATAACTGCTGATCTAAATCATATATATCTGCCAGCTCCTCATATGTAGAAGGCTTTTTAACCTCTGATGAAACTATCAGCTTTCTGATTTTTCCATATTCTTTATAAAGGTCATGAACATTCGGTATTATCTCCGTAAAACATAAATCATTCAAATTGCTTCTTAATCTATAGTCAGGCTGAGTAGCTGTAGACAAAAGAACTGTAGTATTAAAATACTCAGGCAAAGCTTCGAGAGACTTCATAGTCACATCCAACAGATAAGAAGGAAGTGTCTGTGCCTCATCAAATACTATGACAGAATTGGAAATATTGTGAAGCTTTCTTTCCTTTGGAGCTGCTCCACCACAAAGTGTCTCAAAAAAACTGACTGACGTAGTTACGATAATCGGATAGTCCCACCTGTCTGAATAAAGCTTGATTTCTTCTGGTATTTCTGACTGACTGTCCTGTTCCAGACAATTTTCCTTCCCAAAAATATCACAGTACTCAGAGGCATTCTGTTCTATAATAGACAAGTATGGAAGAACTACAAATATCCGTTTCTGACCATTTCGTTTTGCCTGCTCCAAAGCAAACTTGATAAGAGCATGGGTCTTTCCTGTTCCTGTAGGAGCCGTAAGAGTATATAGTCCTGTCGGCAATTCACTGCCAGCTTTAGCACAGCTGCTATATACTTTATCTCTTAAACCATTCAGGCCTGAATCTGACCTGCCATAACCCTTATAATCTCGGTAATCATCAAGTTTTTTTAAGAGATCATTTGGATTAAGTTTCTTTTCTTCTTTATAAGCACTGTAATCGATGTCGTCATAAAATGCCGCTGTAGATGAATAATCTGCATCTACAAGACACGAATATATCATTCTCTCATATAGCATTTTCGCCTCTGGCAACATCTCATCAGAATTTGGAAGTTTTTTTCCTGAAATGATTTTGATCAGATTATTCTCTCTCACATAGTCTGTTATCTGATTCAGCTCTTTCTCACTGGCGAGAGCGTTTTCTTTATGATTATCAGTAATGGTTTTCTTTTCTGAAAAGTCCGGGTAAGCCATGTATTCTTCATCATCCAGCGCTCTATCAGTGAGCTCACCATGAAGATCACTATGGTGGCTTTGAATAGAATTGCATATTATCTGAGCAAAAAATGGGTCGTTTATAATCTCTTCATCACCATAACTGGCAGTATTCCAGTAATATTCTGCCCCAACAGCAGAATGGTCTATGCCATGCACGATTCCAGCTAAAACTCCCTGGAATTTTTCCGTATGCTTTCCCAGATCATGCAGCAATCCAGCCTGCTCTGCTATCTCGCTTCCACCAAATGACGATGCGAAGAAAGAAGCAAGATCACCTGTATTTTTCAGATGATCTATCAGGTATTCATTTTTATCTGCTCTTGTATGTGAAAAATACTCCATAACCCCTCCATTAACAAGATAACCATGTTCAAAGACAACATTTTGTCTTGCTCTTTTCTGGCCATGATAAAGTCCGTATAATGGTGCAAATTCCAAAATTGAAAAGAGCCATTGGCTCAACCTTTTAGTATAATGTAAATCGACGAAAATAAACAATGTAGCTAGAAGGAGGAATCAATGGCTCAACTCAATATTACAATAAATCAGGAAAAAATTCTACAGTTACTTTCAGAAAATCGTGATGATGCTTTCGAAGATTTCATCAAAGAACATAACTGACAAAGCACCCAAAAGCTGCCAGGCAGGGATCCGTACAGAGCTTCAGAAGATGCAAAAAGTTTGACAACCATTTACAATGGTCCATAACGCAATTTACAACAAGCTGTCTTGCATCTTTGAAAATATTCATGTAAAATAAGCCTCATGAATAATGAATATGACCTCATCGCCCTGGATATGGACGATACGCTCCTGAGGAGCGACAAGACAATATCTGAAAAGACACTTGCATCCTTTAAAAAAGTCCGCGAAGCCGGAAAATACGTTGTGATCTGCACCGGGCGGCCGGTGTCTGAGATTGGCCCGTACGATAAGCAGTTTACGGATCTGCAGTATTACATCTGCGAAAGCGGCGCCCTGGTTTACGACCATTTTGCAAAAAAAGTTACGGCCCGCCACACTATAGACGCTTCAGCGACAGAAGACATCATTGACGTAATAAAAGACAGGGATGTCATGGTACAGGTCATGGTAAATGGCGCTTCGATCGTCGAAGGCGCGAAGGTTCCGAACATGACACACTATTGCATGGGCGTCTACGTTCCACTTTACACGGCGGTTGCAACGCACGTTGACGACATCATTCCTGTGATCCGTGAGAACTCCGGCCAGATTGAAAAAATAAACATTTATCACACGAGCCGTGAAGAGAGCATCCGCACTTCTGAAGCACTCGCTGCGAGAAATCTCCCAATCGAGCGAATTTACGCAGAGACCGCTTCACTCGAACTCTCTCCGAAGGGCATACACAAAGGTGTTGGGATTTCTGACCTGGCCAGATTCTTAAACATTCCAATTGAAAAAACTATCGCAGTCGGCGACGCCGACAACGACATCCCGATGCTTAAGGCCGCCGGTCTCGCACTCGCCGTTGGAAATGCGAATGACCACGCGAAAGCCGCAGCCGACCTTATCATCCCATCAGCCAACGACGACGGCTGTCTCTACGCGATCAACAAGTATATTCTTGGCGAATAATCTGGAGTTATTACATGCGACTGGATAAATACATTGCATCCTGCACTGGGCTGACGCGCAAAGAGGTAAAGAAGTCCCTGAAAAAAACGCCGGCATATGTAGCTGGCGAAAAGGTCTCGGCTCCTGAGACGCAGGTCGATATAAAGACCAAAGTCGTATTTCTCGGAGAGCATCTGCACTACAGCGAATTTACTTACATACTTATGAATAAAGCCGCCGGATATGTCTGCACGAACCGTTCAGGCAGGAACCCGACGGTCTTTACTTTGCTTCACGACGACATCAAGGCTAAGGACCTTTTTACGGTCGGGAGGCTCGACAAAGATACGACCGGACTTCTTCTTATAACGAATGACGGCGATTTTTCACATCGGATGATCCATGCCAAAAAGCACGTCGACAAGACATATTTTCTGACGGTTGACAGGAAAATCCCCGAATCCGCCATAGAGCAATTCAAAAATGGCGTCGATATTGGCGATGAAGATCTGACCAAACCGGCCACTCTCGAAATTCTCTCCGATACCACTGCGAACCTGACCATAAGCGAAGGCCGGTTTCATCAGGTAAAACGAATGATGGAGGCAGTCGGCTGTACGGTAACTGCGCTTAAGCGCCTGTCGATCGGGCCGTTCACACTCGACAAAAATCTGAGTGAAGGCGAGTATCGTCTTTTCAATGACGAAGAGATGGATTTTGTGAAAAACGCAGGCAGATAAGACTGCGAAAAAATACTGGAGTTTAAAAATGGAGACTCGAAATCAGGCGAAAGAAGTTGGAAATACTGACGGCAATAACCGCGAAATTTTTGAGGATATGTCGATTCCGAAGGCGCTGGCAACTATGGCGGTGCCGACGATCATCGGACAGATGGTTGTTCTTATTTACAATCTGGCTGACACATTTTTCATAGGAAGGACAGGCAATCCGTACATGATCGGAGCCGCTTCCCTGGTGCTTCCAATTTTTAACCTGTCAAACTCGATCTCAAATTTCGTAGGAGTTGGTTCAGGAACTCTGGTTTCGAGGCTGCTCGGAGTACACAAGGACAAGGACGCGTCAAAAGTAAGCGCTTTCGCTTTTTATCTGGCGATAATAGTAAGTGCCATTTTTTCACTTTGCATTTTTATTTTTATGGATCCGCTTCTTAAGGCACTCGGCTCCAGCAGCCAGACCCACGTATTTGCGAGACAGTACGCGTTCTGCGTCGTTGTGCTCGGCGGAATTCCGACGATCACACAGCTGACTCTTGCACAGCTTCTTCGTGCTGTTGGATGCTCTAAGCAGGCAGGGTTTGGCATGTCAATGGGCGGAATCTTGAATGTTTTCCTCGACCCGCTTTTCATGTTTGTGATCCTTCCAGAGGGAAATGAGGTGCTCGGCGCCGGAATCGCTACGATGCTTTCCAATACTGCTGCGCTGATCTATTTTATAATTACTGTAGCACACTATTCCCATACCACGGTCCTGAGGCTGTCTCCCCACGGGCTTCCAAACAAGGAACAGATAAAAGGAATAATAAGCGTCGGAGCTCCAGCGTGCCTTTCAAATTTCCTGTTTGATCTGTCTCAGATGATGATCAACCGTCTGATGTCGGGCTATGGTGATATCGCACTCGCCGCCATCGGAATCGAGCTCAAGGCTGAGAGACTTCCACTGAACGCAGGAATCGGTATTGCGCAGGCAATGCTCCCAATCGCTGCCTACAACCACTCCTCTGGAAATTATAAGCGTATGCGCGGAATCATCAATTTTTCAAGATTTGTGGGTATTGTTATTGGTATCGGATCTGTCGTTCTCTACGAAATCTGCGCTAAGCAGATCATTGGCATTTTCATAAATGAACCTCAAACTATAAGCTACGGAACCAGCTTTATCAGAATCCGCTGCCTTGCGACCACGTTCATGTTCATCAGTTTTCACTACGTGTACGTTTTTCAGGCAATGGGCTGCGGCGGCCGCGCACTCTTCTGCGCCGTTATGAGACAGCTGTTCTTCAACATCCCATTCATGCTGATCTTCAACCCGATATTTGGAATGTACGGACTCGTCTGGGCTGAGTTTGCAGCAGACGTACTGACCGTATTTTTCTCATGGCTTTTGTACCGCTCTTACGACCGCAAGGCCTTACAGCCGCTGGAGAAGAAGCGCGCTCAGAGCTTGTAAAAAAAAAGATGCACCACCCGAAAAATCCCTGCAAACCTTGTATATGCAAGGCCTGCAGGGATTAATGTCTGCTATTTCAATTTCAGCGGACTCTGCTAATTAATTTAGAGAACAAGCGAAGGTGCTGTATATGCTCTTCCAAGAAGTTCCTGATTCAGCGCATAAAGTCCCTTTGCATCCGAACCGTAGAGCTCGTATTTTTTAATCATATCGTCAGCGTTCTTCTCTTCCTCGCCCTGCTCTTTGACGAACCAGTCAAGGAACTGCATCGTGCGATAATCCTTTGCGGCGTCTGCGGCTGCATAGATCGTGTTGATAAGCGATGTGACATACTGCTCATGATTGTAGGCAGCCTTGAGTACAGTGATTATATCTTTCTTCTCGATGTTTGGCTTGTCAATCGCGTCAAAAGTAACTTTTTCCGCGTTATTGATAAGATACTGGCGCATCAGCATTGCATGATCGCGCTCTTCCTGTGCCTGGATCTCGTACCAGTTGGCAAAGCCATCAAGTCCTTCATCATCAAAGAAATTGGCGAAATCAAGGTAAAGATAAGCCGAATAAAATTCCTTGTTCACCTGAGTGTTAATAAGTTCACTGATTTTTTTCTCTAACATAGAATCCTTCCTTTCTAAAAAATAGTTCTGATATGGATATTATAGCACTGTTTGCGAATGATAAATTATTTGTTTTTTCATTTGTAAAACCATCTGCTGTAAAAAGCTGGGATGTCGGTTCGCTGACCTGTATTTATTATCATAATTTTAAAAGACAAAAAGCCCCGGCACAAAGCCGGGACCACATTATTCTTTATTAGTCTTCTACCGAGTAGTTCGGAGCTTCCTTTGTGATATGGATGTCATGCGGGTGGCTCTCTCTTAAGCCGGCTGAAGAGATCCTTATGAACTTAGCCTTCTCCTGGAGATCTTTAATCGTAGGAGCGCCATTGTAACCCATTCCGCTTCTGATGCCGCCGATCATCTGGAAGATAGTATCCTCAACACTGCCCTTGTAAGCTACACGGCCTTCGACGCCCTCAGGAACAAGCTTCTTAGCGCCCTCCTGGAAGTAACGGTCCTTAGAGCCGTTCTCCATAGCGGAGATCGAACCCATGCCTCTGTAGACCTTGTATTTACGGCCCTGGTAGAGCTCTGTATCTCCAGGCGCTTCGTCACAGCCTGCAAAAAGTGAACCCATCATGCAGACATTGCCGCCTGCTGCCAGTGCCTTTACGATATCTCCTGAGAACTGGATACCTCCGTCAGCGATAACCGGAACATCGTACTTCTTCGCAACGCTGTAGCAGTCCATGATAGCCGAGATCTGCGGAACACCGATACCGGCGATAATACGGGTCGTACAGATAGAGCCAGGTCCGATACCACACTTGACAGCATCGGCACCTGCCTCGATCAGGTGCTTTGCGCCCTCGGCTGTAGCGATATTTCCAGCGATGACCTGAAGATCTGGATAAGCATCCTTTATCTCTTTTACTGCGTGAATGATATTCTTCGAATCGCCGTGAGCTGAATCTACAACGACGCAGTCTACCTTAGCCTTGACGAGAGCTTCTGTACGCTCCATCATGTTCGCAGTGATTCCGACGCCTGCGCCACAGACGAGGCGGCCCTGCTTGTCCTTTGCTGAATTCGGGTACTTGATCTGCTTCTCTATATCCTTAATAGTGATAAGGCCCTTGAGCCTTCCCTGCTCATCTACCAGAGGAAGCTTCTCTTTTCTGGCTCTGCCGAGGATCTTCTTGGCTTCTTCTAGTGTAATGCCCTCCGGAGCTGTGATCAGGTTCTCGCAGGTCATGACTTCCTTGATAGGTCTGTCGAAATTCTCCTCGAACTTCAGGTCACGGTTCGTGATGATTCCAACTAGCTTTCCGTCGCTCTCTGTGATAGGTACACCTGAAATGCGGTACTTGTGCATCAGGTCCTCGGCATCCTTAAGTGTATTGTCAGGTGAGAGATAAAATGGATCCGTGATGACGCCATTCTCTGATCTCTTGACCTTATCGACCTCTTCCGCCTGTTCCTCAATAGACATGTTCTTGTGAATGATACCAATGCCGCCCTGTCTGGCCATCGCGATAGCCATGCGGTGCTCTGTAACTGTATCCATAGCTGCCGACATCAGCGGTACATTCAGGGTGATGCTCTTCGTAAGCCTGGTGGTGAGATCTATCATATTCGGGGTAACCTCCGAATACTGAGGCACTAGCAGTACGTCATCAAATGTGATTCCTTCTCCAATAATTGAAGCCATTTTATCCTCGCTTTCTTCTAAAATATATAAAAAATTATTTTTTCTATACTAGCAAAAACGAGTGACTAAGTCAAGAAGCCCAGTCACTCATTCAAACAATTTCATCTGAAAATATACATAAAAAATGCTGCATAGCCTGCTGCAAGAGCGGCCCCTGCTAACACATCTCTCGCAAAGTGCACTCCGCCCTTTACTCTGACGACGCATAGGAATGCTGCGATAACAAGCATCACAATCCCAAAATACGGCAGATAGTAAAGATACATCATCGCTATCATCGTGACAGAGAACGCGTGCCTGCTTGGAAAGCTGTGTCCCTTTTTATCCTTCGGGATGATCGGAGGGATGCCAGTGACCTCGTACGGACGCCTGAAGTTTAACCTGTCACGCAGGATTGTCTCTACGATAAAGCCACTCGCCGGTATCAGAAGCACCTTTAAAATATCTGCCCCAAAGCCATGTTTTACAAGCACATATATAAGCAGGACCACATACGCTGCGTATGTGATGGCTGTAAGGATTTTGTCGGAATAGATCAGAAATTTTTTCATAAAAATATATAAAAAATATCAGGACTTGACCTCAAGATTCCAGTCTTTGGCCGCAAGCGCCTTTTTGACATCGGAGAGAAACTTCTTCCAGGCCTTCGGATGCTCGACGAAGTACTTCGGACAGTTCTTGCCTGTCACATCGTAATGTCTTATGATGTCGGTCTCTTTAAGATTAAATCTGTGGCAGAGATAGGCGCAGAGACGGATCAGAGAGGCATAGGTCTTCGGCTCGAACCTGCCGTCCTTTGCGGCGTGACAGCACTCGATAGAGAGCGTGTCATAATTTCTGTTGTTCGAAGCGTAGGCTATCTCCTTCGTCGGTACGCACTGGATTATCTCTCCATCGAGTCCTATGACAAAATGGCTGCTGGCATGCGTCCGGTGGCTGGTTTTCAAGCCCTCGAAATAGTTCCTGTTGTCCATAGCGGTAGCGCCAGGGTTAGCGGTGTAGTGAACTACGATGCCTTTTATCTTTTTTAATTTGATCTGCGGCCTCGAGTACTTGTTCGGCGTCAATAGATCGACCTCGATACTTGTCGCAGGCTTTGTGGCCGCGAGTTCTGCTTTGCGCGCTGCTTTAGCTTTCTTCGCTGCCTCTCTTTTCTGGCAGCTTATAACAAGAACACAGACTAAGACGACTACTGCCGCCGCAGCTATGATAAGCAGGATATTCCTGCGATTAAAAAAATCCTTCTTTGTTTTTCTTCGGGAAACTAATCGACTCATAGAGCTAATATTAGAACTTCAACCATTAAAAGTAAATAGTTCTGTCATCTGTTTGTCAAATTTGTCGTCAGGCTCATATCTCTTGACAAGATACTTCAGATAATCCTCATCAGTCGTGTCATCTCCTGCAGGAGCCTCAACAGGGACATCACTTAATACGTCCTGCATCTTCTGGTAGAGATCAGCAGGCTTAAGATCTGCAGGAAAGCCTAAAGAAAGCCTGCGGTCTAAAAGCCCGCAGGCGTAATAATACTCGTAGTTGCCAACTATGACTGATGCATGGTCACAGACCTTCCTGTCAACGCTCTGGCGTGCCAGGAGTTCTATCATTTGTCTTCTCCGTCCAGTCTCGAAAAGAACGCATGCTTAACAGTGTCGATGTCTGTCTTCATAGCAAATGCCATCTCTTCGAAAAGTCTCTGTGCTGCTACATCCATGACTCTCTCATCAGAGCTCATGACTTTCTTTCCGGCTGCCAGTCTCTTCTTCTGATGAAGATAGATACTCTTCACTACAGAAGCCAGCTGCTTCGGATCGAACAGCGCTATCTTCTCCTTAAACTTCTCGGTCCGGGCGCGGTTGCCCTCTTCCTTTACGACATCGAGCTGGTTTACTTCATTGAGAAGTGTCTTGAATTCATCAGAGCTCTTCACATCGCGGATCCTGGTCTTGGAGTCTACCGGTGTGAGTACAGATGCACCCTTGTCAAAAACAGGCTCAAGACTGTAGTACATTCTCTCTGAGCCCTTTCCGTGTAATGCCTTCTCAGAAACATCCTTTACCTGACATACACCCGATGTCTCATGCATGATATAATCACCGACTTTGTACATGTTACCTCCTGTTCCTATCTCCTTACCCGAGTAATTATATCACATTTTTTTCAAATTTGTAATAGTAAATAGTGTATGTTAACACACCTCAACTATAATTGCAAGCCCTTTTTTCCGCAAAACAAGGCACAAAACCGCTGCAGTTTCGTGCCTTGTTTTTTTTAAGATACATCCTCTTTCAATGGTTCTGCATCCCGTCTTTCCTTGTAGTGATGTGCATCCTCGAGCATCATATCCTTGACTTTCATGAGTCTGACCTGTGACGATCTCTCGTTTTCGTCGAGCTTCATCGTGATGTAGCGGATATTCTCCTCGGTCTGCGGTATCAGTACATGCTCCAGGGCGTTTACACGGCGCCTGGTCTTCTCAATCTCTGCGGCCATCAGCTGACATGACTTCTCGCTTTCCGCGAGCTTTAAAAGCTTTGGCAAAAGCTTCGAGAGCCTTCCGACTCCCTCGTCTAAGTCTGCTGATGTAAAAGCATAGCCGTAAGGATAAAAGTCGCTCTTGTCGCTTCCACGGAAGTGGGTGTCGAATACAGGTATCTCGACACTCATGACGTTTCTCGTCGAAACATCTACGGAAGCCTCCTGCTTAGGTGCCATGAAAGCCACGGACACAGCCTCTTTGGACATCTGGCTGCCAGCTAAGACGAAGCTCTTGTTTGCCTCTTTGATCTCGGCCTCGACCTCCTCACGGAGGACTTTGTCCTGTCTTACAAGGTCAAGGAAACGTCTCATCAGCTCGTCTCTTTTATCCTTTAAAAGCTTGTGTCCCTTAAGCGCCGTCTGGAGTTTTTTCTTCTGGCGGGTGAGCTCCATTCGTGTAGGATTTACATTTGAAGCTGCCATAACAAACCTCCTTCAGATGCCTTAAGACTTTTTCTCGTAGTACTCGTCGAGGAACTCTTCCTTGATACGTTTAAGCTCAGTACGAGGGAGGATACGCAGAAGGTCCCAGCCAAGGTCCAATGTCTCTTCGATCGAACGGTCTGTATTGTAGCCCTGGTTGACATATTTCTCCTCGAACTCATCGGCAAATTTCGCATAGAGTTTATCGATATCAGTAAGAGCTGCTTCACCAAGGATGATCATCAGCTCCTTGGCATTTTTGCCACGGGCATAAGCTGCGAAAAGCTGGTTCATAGTGTTCGCATGGTCTGCTCTGGTCTTTCCCTCGCCGATACCTTTATCCTTAAGTCTGGAAAGTGACGGAAGAACATCGATAGGCGGCTGGATTCCCTTCTGATAGAGCTCACGTGAAAGGATGATCTGTCCCTCTGTAATGTATCCAGTCAGATCCGGGATAGGATGTGTCTTATCATCCTCAGGCATTGTGAGGATAGGGATCATCGTGATAGAACCCTTCCTGCCCTTCTGTCTTCCGGCTCTCTCATAGATTGAAGCGAGGTCGGTGTACATGTAGCCCGGGTATCCACGACGCCCAGGAACCTCTTTTCGTGCTGCTGAGATCTCACGGAGCGCATCGGCGTAGTTCGTGATATCTGTCATGATAACGAGCACGTGCATATTTTTCTCAAATGCCAGATACTCAGCTGCTGTAAGTGCCATTCGAGGCGTTGCGATACGCTCTACTGCCGGGTCATTTGCGAGGTTTACGAAGAGGACTGTCCTGTCGATAGCTCCCGACTCGGTAAATGACTGCTGGAAGAAGTGCGCTTCCTCGAATGTGATACCCATAGCTGCGAATACAACGGCGAACGGCTCATCTGTGCCGCGAACCTTGGCCTGACGGGCAATCTGTGCGGCCAGCTGTGAATGCGGAAGACCTGAAGCTGAGAAAATAGGGAGCTTCTGTCCACGTACAAGAGTGTTCAGTCCGTCGATAGCCGAGATACCTGTCTCAATGAACTCCTCCGGGTAAGCTCGCGCTGCCGGGTTCATCGGGAGGCCGTTGATATCACGTCTCTCGTCCGGAAGTATCTCCGGGCCGCCATCTATAGGTCTGCCGAGTCCGTCGAATACACGGCCGAGCATATCGGATGAAACTCCAAGCTCCATCGGGCGTCCGAGAAAACGGACTTTTGATGTATCGAGGTTTATACCTGTGGACGGCTCGAAGAGCTGTACCAGGGCATTTCCACCATCGATCTCAAGGACCTTGCAGCGGCGGGTCTCACCGTTTTCAAGCTCAATTTCTCCAAGTTCATCATATGTAACACCGCTGACGCCTCTTACAAGCATCAGAGGTCCGGAGACTTCCTGTATCGTTCTATATTCTCTAGGCATTAGAAGTCCTCCTTTTTAGTTTTTGCTTCACTGATCTCTTTGTCAAGTTCACCCAGGACTGAATCGTATTTTTCTTTGATGTCTTTCTCAGGCGTGTACTTGAAACGTCCGATCTCCTCGCGGACAGGAAGTCCCAGAAGCGATTTGAGCATCGCACCTTCGTCCAGTGCCTCCACTGACTTGTCATAGTAGGAAAGAACGAGCTCCATCATCAGGAACTGCTTCTTTAATGACGAATATGTATCGATCTCATGGAACGCATCCTGGTGCAGGAAATCCTCACGGATAGAGCGCGCAGCTTCCATCTTGAGTCTGTCAGGAGCTGAGAGCGCATCCATACCGACGAGCTGTACCATCTCGTTCAGCTTGTTCTCGTCCGAAAGGATGCTCATCATCTGTCCACGGAGCTTCATCCAGTCCTCATCGACATTGGCATCGAACCATTTGCCAAGGCTGTCGAGGTATAGTGAATATGATGTCAGCCAGTTGATGGCTGGGAAATGTCTCTGGTAAGCGAGGTTTGAATCGAGTGACCAGAATACCTTTACAATACGAAGCGTTGCCTGAGTGACAGGCTCTGAAATATCACCACCTGCAGGGGAAACAGCTCCGATAACTGAAAGGGCTCCCTCTCTGTCATCGCTTCCGAGACATTTGACACGTCCGGCTCTCTCGTAGAACTGTGCAAGACGGCTTCCCAGGTATGCCGGGTAACCTTCCTCACCAGGCATCTCCTCGAGACGTCCTGACATCTCACGCAATGCCTCAGCCCAACGGCTTGTAGAGTCGGCCATCAGTGCTACTGAGTATCCCATGTCTCTGAAGTACTCTGCGATCGTAATACCTGTGTAGATAGAAGCCTCACGGGCTGCAACAGGCATATCCGATGTATTTGCGATAAGAACGGTCCTCTCCATCAGAGAGTGTCCCGTCTTCGGGTCCTTCAATGTAGGGAACTCATTTAAAACATCGGTCATCTCATTTCCACGCTCGCCGCAGCCGATGTAAACAACTATGTCTGCATCTGCCCATTTTGCAAGCTGGTGCTGAACGACCGTCTTTCCTGAACCGAAAGGTCCTGGAACTGCGGCTACACCGCCTTTTGCTATCGGGAAGAGTGTATCAATTACTCTCTGTCCTGTGATAAGAGGTCTGTCTGGTGAGAGCTTCTGGTTGTATGGTCTCTCACGACGTACCGGCCATTTCTGAAGCATCGAAACTGTCACATCGCCCTTATCAGTCGTAATAGTGGCTACTGTATCTGTAACCTTGTAGTCGCCCTCTTCGATCGATTTTATCGTTCCATTTACTCCGTAGGGAACCATGATCCTCTGAGTGACTACCGGAGTCTCTGCAACAGTTCCAATGATATCACCTGCGCTGACTTTATCTCCGGCGTTTGCCGTCGGGACAAAATGCCATACCTTGTCTCTCGGAAGTGCCGGAACTTCGACACCACGCTGCAGGTTATTGCTGTGTGTTACCTCCATGATCTCCTCGAGAGGTCTCTCGATTCCATCGTAGATATTTCCGATAAGGCCAGGTCCGAGCTCAACGCTCATTGGCTCTCCGGTGGATTCTACCGGTTCTCCCGGCCCAAGTCCGGAAGTCTCCTCATATACCTGTATGGATGCCTGATCACCGTGCATCTCGATGATCTCTCCGATGAGGCGCTGCTTTGATACACGCACCACATCGAACATGTTCGCTTCGCGCATCCCCTCTGCTATGACAAGAGGCCCGGCCACTTTTTTTATCGTACCTAAACTCATGTCTTCTCCTTAATCGTTGCCAAAAATAATATCCGATCCAACCGCCTGCTCTACGCTCTTCTTTACGAGTGCCAGCCCTTTTCCGGTATTTCCGGAAGCTCCCGGAATCAATATAATTGCCGGAAGCGGCGAAGCGCTGTATTCTGAGATAGTCTTCTCAATCTTTTCTGCAAGAGCCTCTGTGATATAGATTACTGCGGTCTTATCGTCTGCCAGTGCATGAAGCGTCTTCTCCGCTTCTTCGGGAT
This sequence comes from Lachnospiraceae bacterium, assembly GCA_003862155.1. Taxonomy (GTDB): domain Bacteria; phylum Bacillota; class Clostridia; order Lachnospirales; family Lachnospiraceae; genus Weimeria; species Weimeria bifida. The sequence continues at coordinate 157,209 of QOUV01000002.1, read as the reverse complement.
CTGTGACAGGATATGTATCGAGGCCCAAAGCTTTGAAGCCATATATCGAGTCCCAGTCACCCATTACTGCGATCTTATACATATGTCCTGCTTATCCTTTCCCTGATCATCTGATCCGGAAGATCATTCTCTTTTCCGGTCAGGATCATCCTGACTGAATCGATCTCGCTCTCCCGGGCTAAGATGTAAGCCGCAAGAGGCCCTATTGTAAACGGATGTGCCTTCTCAGGCCTGATCGAATCCATCAGAGCATCTTTGCACCACTTTTCAAATGCGAAAAATGACTTCTTCAGCGAATCCACGGCATCTTTGTACTCAGTGTTTTCGAGGTAATCGTAGATATCGTCAACAGTCAGAGAAGCTGCCTCTGCAAGGCGCTTGATATCGAGTGTGTCACACTCTGCAAGCGCTTCTGTGAAAAATTCGAGGTCTTTTTTCGCATGAGCGCCTCTGACTGCAGTCTTAATGTCCGCCAGTGCTACGGTCAGTTCACCGTAACGGCGAATCAGCGCATTTTTATTCTTCGTCGAAGCTTTTTTGATCTCGTCGAGGCAGGCTCTGTCGATGATAATGTCGCAGAGCTGTCCATCTCTGTAGTGAAGCAGAGTGTCAAGTGCCTTCTTACCTGCTTTGCTCATGGATTCAGGAAGTGAAGTAAAATCACCCTCCTTTACTGCATCCCTGATCTTCTCAGGCTCTATCGTGCCACCATTCACATAGATATCTGCAAAAGCCTTTCCTGCAAATGTCTCTTTGACCGCAGCCTTTAAATTGTGAAAATCCTTCTTCAGAAGGAACACATCAAAAGCGTGCGGATCATCGACCATCTCGAGGACTGTTCTGTATGTCTTCTCCTCTTCATAGGATAAGACATCGAGCGGATCCTGCTTCTCAGAGTTCTCACGGCCTTTCCAGCCCTTCTCCGACAGAAGCGCCATATCCTCATTCACAGACTTTGCTGATATCAGCTGCTCCAAAAAGGCGTCATTTAAAAGTGTAAGCTCTTTGGCTCTGATCCTGGCAACCGCATAGGTGTACTGTTTTTCAGACATTAGTACCTCCTTTCGCGGTTAAAATAAAATGTCCTTTACAATGTCTGTGAGCTCATCGTTCTTTGAAGCAAAAAGCTCGTCAATAGAAAGATTCTCGGCTGATCCCTCGTAAGCAAGTATCACGCCGTGGTCTATATCAGCTGTTTTGTCAGAAGCCTTTAAAGTCTTTCCGTCAGGAAGCTTTGCGCTGACTTTCTCTGTAAAATCAGCCGGGAGCCTGCTCTTATCATCTTTTCCGATGGACAGGACTCCCTCGCCCTGATCAGCATTTTTTATGATAAGCTTCTCCAAAAATGCTGCATATTCAGAGGATGGCATGTCATAGAGCTTCTGCTTTGCCTCATCGAGCGTCTCCTTTATAATCTCCTGCTTGGCTTCTAAGACTGCGCGCTTTTTTATCATGTCGGCACCATCTGCCGCGCGCTGCCTGATCTGCTTTACAGTAAGATCTGCTCTGTCATTTATCTCCTTCTCTGCTGCAGCAGTCTCTTTCTCAGCTGCGGCAGAAAATTCATCTGCCTTATCGCGTCCGTTTTTAAGTATCTCTGCAGTGGTCTGATCAGACTCCTCTTTTATCTCATTTATGATCTTGTCAAGACCTGTCATATCTGTACTCCTTTCTTTAAGAGGAAGTCATTCTCGTTAAGTTCACGCATCGCCTATGGCTCGCGTTCACTAATCTCGAATGACGACCTCGCTTGTGACTCGAACTACGGCTTCGCCTTGTTCTCGTCTACAAGCTTTCGGTCATTTCAGTGCAGATACTCCGAAGATTGAAAGAATTGAAACGAGGAGTGCGAGGATAGCATAGGTCTCAACCATTGCCGGGAAGATCATAGCTTTACCAAACTGATCAGGCTTCTTTGCTACAAGGCCGATAGCAGAAACTGCTGCGTTTGCCTGGCAGATAGCTGAGATAAGACCAACTACAGCCATTGGAAGGCAGGCACAGAAGTAAAGCATTCCCTTGTGTACGCTCATGTCTGCCGAACCACCCATGATACCGATGTTTGTAAGAGTGATGAATGCGATCAGCAGTCCGTATATACCCTGTGTACCAGGAAGAAGCTGAAGGATAAGCACCTTAGAGAAAAGTGACGGATCCTCCGTTACGACTCCTGCTGCTGCCTGTCCGGCTTTACCTACACCGATTGCTGAACCTGCACCTGCAAGAAGTGCTGATAATGCTGCACCGAGCAGCGCCCAAACTGTTCCCATACTCATAAGTCAGATATCCTCCTTGATTCTTATGTATTTTGTTTTCTGGTCAAACGCCTCAAACGGACGTCCGCCACCGTTGTAAAATTTACCAAAGAACTCCACGTACTGGAGTCTGTTGGTATGTACGTATGCGCCAAGCGCATTGATAGCCATGTTCAGGATATGGCCGATGATAAATATCACCGCGTAAAGGATCACTCCCAGGACTATCGGAAGAGATCCGCCTACCATTCCTGCCATCGTGTTAAATACAGATGAGATAACCGAGGTCGCAAGTCCAAGTGCCAGAAGTCTCGAATAGGAGAGCACATCTGACAGGTAACCTGTGATGCCGTATGCACCGTAGAGACCTTTCGCAAGTCTCTTTCCCCAGTTCCTCGATTCTCGTCCCGAGAAAAGTACGACGCCGACAAAGCCGATAAGTGTTATCCAGATGCTGACTTTCTTTACTGTTGCTCCAAGTGTAAATGAAAGCCCAAGCATTCCTGTGATCATTGGAAGGCAGAGCAGAAGAACTACGCAGCCTCCTACGAACATATACCAGAAAAGTCCATCGTAGATGGCATCGAGCACGTGTCCGTTCTTAATATCCTGATACATCAGGATACCAAGTCCTGTAAACAGATGGATAAGACCTACTGCAAAGCAGAACGTAAGCATCTTTATCGGGTCACTTAACGGGTTAAACCAGATAGGTGGAAGAAGCTTATCAGCGGCAGCCTTCGGCATATGCCCGAATGTCTGGCTCACTGAAGAGACCACATCTCCGAAGAAACTTCCGAAGATAAAACCAACTATCGTAGTAGCAACTCCACAGAAGAAAAACATCTGGAATGTCTTTCTGGTCCCTGGCTCCATGTTCTTAAACTTCTTCAGGATAATCCCGCAGGCCAGTGCGATAATGATGCCGTATGCGGCATCAGAGAGCATAAGTCCGAAGAAGAAATAGTAGAACACTGCCACAGCCATCGACGGATCGATCTCGCCCTTTCCAGGAAGTGAGTAGCTAGAGATAACTCCCTCAACAGGAGCTGCGAAAGCGTTGTTCTTAAGCTTTACAGGAACATCCTCGTCCTCCGATGGATCAGAGAAGTCGCAGGCGAGTTCAAATCTTTCGTTCAAGGCCTTCTCAAGTCTCGGAACGTCCTCTGCGGCTGCATAACCAGTGATTATCACAACGTGATCAGACTGGTTGATACTTCCGATGACATCGTATTTGTCTTTTCTCATCTGGAAATAATCCCTGATGAGCTCGATGTCATGTCTGCTCGAAGCGAAATCCGCGATCTCCGAAAGAATCTGCTTCCTTCTGGCCGACTTTCTGGCGGTCTCGGAATCTATCCTCTCTATGGCCTCCGCCGGTGTAAGCGATTTTCCGTCCGAATCCTTCACCACCTGTGAAGGTGCCTTCGTGAAGTTCATCCTGTGGAGAACTTCCTTCAGTTCATCCGCATTGTCATTTCCAGTCACAAACATAACTGCCGTGTACTGGTCTGACTTCGAAATAATCTCCACATCGACCTTATCGGATACTTTGCAGAGCATACCGAGAGTCAGGTAAATATCCTCAGGTGAGAGGTCTCCCGGAAGAGTCCCGATAAAGGCCTTCGTCTTCTCTGTCCCTGAGAAATCGAGCGGGAGATCAAATCCTTCCCACGGAACCAGTGCTTCCCTGTCCATCTGATCCTTCGGGATCTGGGAAATAAGTTCTAGATTTTCCTTGTAGAGAGAATTTATCTTGGAAATAACTGCGAGGATCTGATTCTTCCTGTCGAGATCTTTTTCAAAATCCTGAAGAGATACTACCTCGCGGCCTGCAAATGCAGAAAGGAGCGAACTTTTTTCGGGTGCAGCCTTGTTTAAGATCTCAAGTGCATCATCTGCCTGCTTGATCTGTTTTAACAAAAGCTGCTTCTGCGACGATACGTCGATTTTCTTGTAAATGCCATCATCTGGCACATCTGTATCTATCTCTGTGGTGCCCTGCCTCTGCAGGAACTGAAGTAACTGCTTTCTGTCCCGCCGCATCGCTATAAGCGTCATGCGTTTCATAGGCATTACAGCCATGTATACCCCTCCTTTCCTATGTAGTCAGAGCTGCTATCACCTTCGCGACAGCCTCTTCCTTTTTCTTCGCACCGTCCTCAAGCAGATCATCCTTCACGGTCTTACCGTCGAGGCGCGCCCTTTCGAGAACGCGGTCAGACTCCTCTGTCGCAGCTTTAACTGCTTCTTCGGCCTTCGCCCTTGCCTCAGAAAGTCTTCTGCTTCTCTGCTCCTTAGCCTCCGACTTCGCCTGATTCAACAGCTCACCGGCCTGTTTCTTCGCTGCTTCAGAGCTGTCAACCAGATCAGTTTCTGCTTTTCTGATGCGGTCGATAACTTCCTTCGCCAAATAACATCACCTATCCTTCCCTTTTACAACCCCTGTTCATCCGGTTTCCGAGTACAGGCAGTATGTATTAGAAACAAATTACAACAAAGATATTGTACCCGATTGAGAATTCATATACAAGTATAAAATATAGAAAATGCACAAATATTACGTTTAATTTACGTAAAATTTGTGCATTTAGTTAGTATAAATATGAAGACTATTGAACTGGGTCCGTAAAAATAACAACTATAACACTGTTTCATAATCCAACGCTCATTCAATGGAAATCTTCAGCAGCAGATTCTACGATTATAATCCTATACACTTTCGAATAACAGGAATCTTTGAGATCACAAAGCAGATAAGAGCAGAGATTGAGAATACTGCCACTGCCCCTGCGGTTCTCCAGCAGATGCTGCCTGTGTCTATATGCAAATGCTCAGGAATCATTTCAACCAGATAGAAGTGAACCAGGTAGATGCCGAAGGTGTATTTCGATAGAGACATGCAGATTTTATCGAATCGCTCCAGTCTTTTCCACCGGTCACAGGCATAGCGGAAAAACACAAAGATACCCACGGCCTGCATGACAGCAGGAAAATTTACATATCCTTTAAAAGTTTCTACAATCTTTCCGGCAGGCAGGGACAGCAGATTGGTGCCCTCAAACTGAATAAACCAGCCCAGAAGACCGATGACATAGAACAGATATCTCGTTTTTTTCTTAAGGTCGAAATTACTGATCAGATATCCGATCAGGACATAGATCATATATCCTCCTGCCACAGGAATCTGTAAACCTTTATTGTATTGAAGTCCTGTCAGAGTAAATACCGTTGGCAAAAGAGATGTGAAGATAAACGTAAGGCCTGCAATCAGTAAAAATACAGTCTGTCTGTACTTCTTTTCAACTGCCGACAGCAAGGGGAAGGACATATAGACTGCAAAGAGCGGAATAAAGAACCAGTATATTCCGACATACTTCGTAGTTAAAACGCCACTGATTGTATCACGAAGGCCGTCATGCGGCCAATGCCAGTAGAAATAACGGTACAAAACAGAAATGATACTCCAGACCAGGAAGGGGATCACAGTTCGCTGTATACGCTTCTTAAAGAAAATACCGGTAGAATACCTGTCTCTGTAGTTCATCAGCGTTGCGCCGGAGATCATAAAGAAAACCGGTACCGGCCAGTAGAAAAATGTTTCCAGAAAGTTTGAAGTGTACCAGAGCCTGCCGCTCGGAAAGGTCCAGAACACACCGTTACAGTGCAGGATAATAACCCCCAGGCATGCACACACATTTGCAACTGCGATCCAATTCTTTTTTTCTGACATGATTCCCTCTTAATCTTCTAAGGTGTTCCCGTTTTTCATTTACACATATCATTCGCGCTTATTATTCTAGATTCTCACTAAATAAAATCGGAGCGGATGGTATTGTAGATATTTTCAGTCATCGACGGATTGTGCCTGGTGCCCCGCTCGAAGCTGCACAAAATCTCTATCTGCTTCTCTTTGTCGGGCACTTTTTTCCCGGTCGCATATTCTGTGACATCGAATATCATCAGAAGTTCTGTGTAGAAAATAGACAGAAGCGTCTGTCTCTGCCAGAAATAGCTCTCGTAAGCCAGAGGATAGAGCTCAAGCATCGTATAGTAAAAATAGCTGCGGTGTCTTAGGGCAAATGACGGCTCTTCGGCATAGAGCTTCAGAAGCTCCTCCTCAAGCCATTTGTCGGCCTCACTCTCGTAGAGCGGCCCAAACAGTTTTTTGTACTTTCGGATAAGGTTCCAGAGCAGGTTATTTCTGGAGAAGAGAAAGCCGTAGTCTATAAAATTTACAATGCAGCGGTCCATTAAGGAGATCGGAAAAAATTCGTACCCGCTCCCGTCTAAAGCGGCGCAGCTTCCCCAGTCATTTTTATCGAAGCTTAATGTGATTTCTGTTACAGAATCGCGGGTCGCGTTGCTCAAATACCTGGCGTTTGTCGCGGCTGCGTATGCATAGACAGCCCCAAAGACAAGAGGCAGTTCATGTGACGTATCTGCTATGGCATCTAAAAGTTTTTTTCTCTCGGCAAGCAGAAAATCAAGAAATGGCTCGTCTCTGTTCTCGATGATGTAATATGATTCGAGATCGTCTCCTCCCGGGATAAGCCTGATCTCGTCCGGATGCTCACAGAACGCCTTCGCCGCCACATAGCACGACAAGAGCAGAGTGACCTCACGCCTGTCTCCAAGGTCTAAGACCTGGTGCGGGAACTGCCTGCAGACGAGCGGCATCAGGTCCTCTCTGCCCTGCTTCTGAAGGCCACAGAGCTTGTCTTTAGCCAGAAAAGGACAGCTGCCGAAATTTTTCCTGATCTGGCGGTTGTCATCATTTGTGCCCTTGATATGGGATCTTACCCTTTCGCCAGACTTCCCGGGTTCTTTTTTTATAACAGACCAGGTATCCTCGTCCACAGGTATAGTCCAACCGTGGCAGCAGTGCTGCGGACAGTTCCCCATCAGGCACGAATAGTGTCTGGCAAATTCAACTATGCTTGTCTTCATTCCTGTTCTTTGGCGCAGCCGGCAGCGTAGTCCTTGATGTGTTCAGCCATGACTCTGGCCGACGGCGAGAGGAAATCCTTCGAAAGACACACAAGACCGAGTGTCCTGTAGTGTCTCGGATACAGAGGATAGACCTCAACATCGTCCGGAGCGTTTATAAGTCCGAGCTTAGGCTCGAGAAGGATTCCAGTCCTGCACTGTACCAGGGCGATAGCCGACTGGTCATCCAGAACGTGACAATTGGCACGAACTTCGATATTGTACTCCTCTAAGTACTTGATGATATCGATATCGCAGCTGTCCTGCTGGATAACAAATGATTTGTCCTTCAAGTCCGCCGGCTTTACAGACTTCGTATTGGCCGGCAGGAAGTTCTTCGGAGCAACAGCCATCAGATCGTCCTCGTACAGCGGAATGAACGGAAGTCCGTCCGAAGCCGACTCAGAGATGATGCCTATATCGATGGTTCCGTTTCTTACCCATTCGACAACGTCGTTGTACGAGCCCTGATAGAGCTCGATTGAAATCTGCGGATGCTCCTTCTCGAATGTGCTGATAATGTCCGGAATCCATGCCAGGCAGACAGAATTTACAGTTCCAAGGTTTACGTGTCCGGCTCCAAGTCCCTTCATCTGTGAAATAGCCTGCTTTAAGTTCTGCTCTGCTGCTACGATCCTCTGGATATATGGGTTAAGCTCCTCACCTGCGCTCGAGAGCTTAACCCCGTTCTTTCCGCGGATAAAGAGGGCAAAGCCTATCTCCTCTTCCATTGAGGAAATGGAGTGGCTGATAGCTGAAGGTGTCAGATGCAGTACCTGCGCCGCCTTTGCGAACGACCCCTGCTCGAGGATCGTTTGAAAAATTTCGTAAGATAATAGTGTCAAGTTTCTTTTTCCTTTCCCAGCTGTCTACTTTTACAATGCCATTTGGCACATATCCAATGAAATTAATTCATTCGATAATTGAAAAAATAGAACTTTACTTTATACGATTATCTTAGTACAATAACAATGAACAGTCAATGTTAAGTAATCTTTTTTCTTTTTCCAACTAAGAAGCACCGCAGTTTTTCACTGCGGTGCTTCTTTTTTTCAATTCTTTTCTGTGATTTCCTGCTCTGCCCTGTTCTTTACTATCGAATTGGACGGTATCACGCCTCTGATCATGTTTAATGGATAGATGTTCGTGTGTGGCCCGACTACACTGCCCGGATTTAAGACCGTATTGCAGCCGACCTCGACATAATCTCCGAGAAGAGCTCCGATTTTTCTTAAGCCTGTCTCGATCTTCTCGCCGGTCGAAAAATCCTTGATGACTACATTTGTGCGGTCGCTCTTGATATTACTGGTGATAGAGCCTGCTCCCATATGAGCGTGGAAACCAAGTACGGAATCTCCGACGTAATTGTAGTGAGGGACCTCTACGTTGTCGAAAATTATGTCGTTCTTGATCTCGGTCGAATTTCCAACTACGCAGTCGGCTCCGATTATCGCATTGCCTCTGATGAAAGCACCTGGACGCACTTCAGTGCCAGGTCCTATGATGCACGGTCCTATGATCGTATTCGTGGCCTCATTTACAAACTTCGCTGTCTTTGCGATGTAGATAAAGTCACCTCTGTCCTCATAGACTTCTCTATCAAGCTTCGGACCGATCTCTTTGATGAAATCGCCAATCTTTGGCAGGACCTCCCACGGATACTCGCAGTCCTTTAAAACAGGAGCTGCGATACTGTGTGTCAGGTCGTACATATCCTTTGTCTTACAGTTCATTGCTTTGTCTCCTTCGTCTGAGTTTTCTCTGCTGTCCCCTGTCTGTTCTTCCCTGTGCTCTTCTCGCGTGCCATTCCGCCATACGAGCCTTTTTTATAAAACTGTGAAGCGTAGTTGAAGCATTTCGACAGGACTTCTCCATTGTTCTCGCCTTTGACACGGTCGGTGTACTTGGTGATAAAAGCCGTAAGCTTCGTCATGTACTCATCTTCCCCGATCTTCGCGTCGGCGACTTCCGAAAGTCCTTTCTCCCAGCTTGCGGTAAGAACCGGATCGAGCATCGGCCTGATCGAATAGCCGACCACATAGTAGATCATCTCGCCGGTAAGCGTCGGAGTGATGACCTGAGTCTTCTTATTAAGCGAGAGGTACTTGTTCTTTACCAGCTTTTCCAGAATACCTGCCCGCGTCGCAGAAGTGCCGATGCCGTTCGATTTGATCTGCTCTCTGAGCTCGTCGTCCTCTATAAGTGAGCCGGCATTCTCCATCGCAAGGATCATCGAACCGGACGTGTATCTCTTCGGAGGTGAGGTCTCGCCCTCTTTTATCGAAAGCGCCCTGATCTTTATCTTATCGCCCTTCTTAATCTCAGCAGGCAGTTTGTTTCCGGCTGTCGCATCATTTTTATCTTTAAAAAATGAGTAGTGCATTACGGCGAGGTAGCCCTCTTTGTCCAGATATCTCTCGTTTGAAAAAAAATGCTCACTGCCATTCACAGCTTCGACAGATGTCTTCTTGTAGACAGCCTGCGGATAAAAAATCGCCAGAAACCTTCTCGCGATCGTCTCATAGACTCTCTGCTCTGTGGCGTTCAAACCTTTTAATGCTCCGAGCCCCTGGCCGGTCGGAATTATGGCATAGTGGTCAGTTATCTTTTTGTCGTCGGTGTAACGGGTACTGCCGATTTTTTTGTAAGAGCCGCTCGCGAAGATCTGATCCGTAAAAGGCTTAAAAATCGGAAGCTGCGACAGGCCGCGGATATTTTTGTCGATCTCCCTGGCGATCGCAGATGACAGCACTCTGGCATCAGTTCTAGGGTATGTCACGAGTTTTTTCTCGTAGAGTGACTGGATTATCTGAAGCGTCTGATCCGGACTGATCTTAAAAAATTTCGAGGCGTCATTCTGGATCTCGGCTAAGTTGTAGAGAAGCGGCGGGTTCTTCTTCTCGTCCTTCCTGTGGACTGATGTCACTGTAAGCTCGATATCACAGCCAGCCAGGTCTTTATGAAAAAGCTCATCTGACCCGCTTATAAGCCTTGCGAGTTCTGCCGCGTCATTTCTCTGTTTAAAGCCATTGTCCTTGTAGAGAAGAGGCGAGTTGAAATATTTCGAGCCCTTTACCGCCTTCCACTCAAACGAAATGCCATTTTTCTCATCGGAATCAGTCTGAGCCAGAAGCCTGTAGAATGGCGTCTTTACGAACTGCCTGATCTCGATCTCACGTCGGACTACCATTCCAAGTACACAGGTCATGACACGGCCGACCGCTATGACCTGCCGCTTCGAATTCAGGAAGGACGCCATCTGATTGCCATATTTTAAGGTCAGAAGCCTTGAAAAATTGATGCCCATCAGGTAGTCTTCCCTGGCCCTCAGGTAGGCTGCGTCAGAGAGGCTGTCGTAATCGCTCTCAGGCTTTGCCTCCCTGATCCCTCTCTTTATCTCCTCGTCGGTCTGCGAGTCGATCCAGACGCGGCGCTCGTCCTTGTCGTGCACTCCCGCCTGATTTCTGACGAGACGGTAAATGTACTCTCCCTCTCTTCCACTATCGGTGCAGACATAGATGCGGCTGACATCGTCTCTGGTGAGGAGCCTTGAGACAATATCGTACTGCTTTTTTACACCGGGTATCACTTCGTATAAAAAATTATCCGGGATAAAAGGAAGCGAGCTCATCGACCATTTCTTCAGGGCCGGATCGTACACCTCAGGATAGCTCATCGTTACGAGATGGCCTACGCACCAGGTCACAACAGTCTTATCACCCTCGAGATAGCCGTCGTGCTTTGTCAGGTTGTCATTAAAAACGGCCGCGAAAGCTCTCGCGACCATTGGTTTTTCTGCTATAAAAAGACTCTTCCCCATATTCATATTCTCCTTTTGTGTTTACATGCCGCCGGGGAAATCTCCCAGGCCGGATAAAAGTCAAACTTATTACTTGGCTTCGATATAGCCCTGTGCTTTCAAAAGTTCTGCGCAGAGAACTGCTCCACCTGCAGCACCACGCATAGTGTTGTGTGAAAGGCCTACAAACTTCCAGTCGAAGATCGAATCCTCGCGAAGACGTCCGACAGAGATTCCCATACCGTGCTCAAAATTTACATCGAGCTTAACCTGTGGTCTGTCATCCTCTTCCATGTAGCGGATGAACTGCTTAGGAGCCGATGGCAGGTTGAGCTTCTGCGGAAGACCTGAGTATGAAGTCATCGCATCGATAAGATCCTGCTTTGTAGGATTGTCCTTGAAGTTAACAAATACAGTAGCTGTGTGTCCATAGAGGATAGGTACTCTGATGCACTGTGAAGTGATCTTCATGCAGTCAGACGGAACGATCTTTCCGTCCTCTACCCTGCCCCAGATCTTAAGAGGCTCCTTCTCTGACTTCTCTTCCTCACCACTGATGAACGGAATAATGTTTCCCTCCATCTCCGGCCAGTCCTTAAAAGTCTTGCCAGCTCCTGAAATAGCCTGGTAAGTGGAAACTATAGCTTCAGTAGGATGGAACGGCATCCATGCTGTAAGCACAGGTGCGTAGGACTGAATAGAGCAGTTCGGCTTTACGGCGATAAAGCCTCTCTTCGTGCCAAGTCTCTTCTTCTGAGCCTCGATAACTTCAAAATGCTCAGGGTTTATCTCTGGAACTACCATAGGGACATCATCTGTCCAGCGGTGAGCAGAGTTATTTGAAACTACAGGAGTCTCAGTCTTTGCGTACTCTTCCTCGATGGCTTTGATCTCATCCTTTTTCATCTGTACAGCTGAGAAACAGAAGTCGACATCCTTTACTACGTCCTCGACATCAGTTACATCCTTAACGACAATATCCTTAACGTTCTCAGGGATCGGTGTATCCATCTTCCAGCGATCCTTGACACACTCGTAATATGTCTTTCCGGCGCTTCTCGGAGATGCAGCGATCTCCTTTACCTCAAACCAGGGATGATTTTCAAGGATAGTGATAAAACGCTGTCCCACCATTCCCGTACCACCGAGAACAGCTACTTTTAACTTCTCACTCATTTTTCGTAATCCTTTCTTTTTCCAGTCGTTTTATTTGTTTTGTGCTGCAAGCACAATATCCTTAAGGTCAAGGCACTTGTCCTTGACTCTTGGACTCGTATTAGGATTTCCAAGGAGACTCGAGATCAGCTTGGCAGCTGTGCCGTACTCCTTGAAATGTATGGCCATATTTGCAAGCAGAAACTCCACAGCGATAGGATTGAGTCCCGACTCTGTGCTGTATGCTTTGGTGTAGCCCTCGTATGCCTGTCTGTAGAAGCCCTCATACTCCTCTTCGTACTGCTGCTTTCTGCCGACTTCCTCTGCCTTGGACTCAGACATCTCCTTGATCTGGTCACGTCTGATCCAGGCGATACGAAGGCAGATAAGTGACTTCTCGGAAAGTCTCGCATGCTTCGCCATGGCTGAGACAAGAGCCAGCTTGTAACGGTCCACTGCCTCATCCGGAGTGTAAATCTCAGGTACATCGTCAGATACAGGTTTGAAGTTCTTGCAGACCGCTTCCTTTATCCACCTCATCTGAGTAGCTGAGAGATGTGCAAAATATTTGTTTAAAGCTGCATATCCGCAGTTCGGGCAGACGATAACCTCATACTTTAAAACATCGATATTGTGATAATGAGGGCGGGTATCCTGATCGGCACCTACGCGCTTTACCTTCGCACTCTTTATCTGAAGGACCTTGAATTTGTGGTCACAGATAGGGCACTGCACTGACTTCTGCAGTACCATGTCCTTCTCCTCGAGATCCGTAATGGACTTCTTTACAGGCTGTGTACCATCCTCTTTCTTCCTGGTGCCGTCATCAGTGATATCCAGTTTTCCATCAGATTTAATGCCGAACTTTTCCAGTCCTGACAACAGATTCATTTGCATACCTCCTTAATTCGATTTCGGCAGTTTGAATGAGCTCTTCAGGGAAACAATCCTGTTAAATACAGGCTCTCCTTCCTTCGAATCCTTGCAGTCTGTGGTGAAGAATCCGTTTCTTACGAACTGAAAACTCTGATATGGTCTGGCGTCCTTAACGCAGGCCTCAATGCAGGCATTTTTCACAACAAGTGAATTAGGATTTAAGTTCAGGCTGCCATCTTCGTTGTAGACGCCCTTCTCCTCATCGATAACATTCTCGTAGAGTCTGACAGGAGCCTTAAAGCAGCTGCTCTGGTCAACCCAGTGGATAGTTCCCTTGACTTTCCTGCCGTCAGGAGAATTTCCGCCCCTCGAAGCAGGGTCATAGGTCGCATGTATTCTTATTATATCACCATTTTCATCTTTGTCGAGCCCGGTGCACTTGACAAAATAGGCATTCATAAGTCTTACTTCGTTGCCTGGGAACATACGGAAATACTTCTTCACAGGCACTTCCATGAAGTCGCTTCTCTCTATATAAAGATGCTTCGAAAATGTAACTTCTCTGGTGCCAAGCTCCTCGTTCTCAACGTTATTTGTAACGGTAAGCTTCTCTGTCTGGCCATCCGGATAGTTGTCGATGACGAGCTCAAGAGGATCTAAGACTGCCATGACTCTCGGAACTTTTTTCTTCAGGTCCTCTCTGATGCAGTACTCAAGCATCGGGTACTCAGCTGTGGAATTTGCCTTGCTGATTCCAGAGAGGTCGATAAATTTCTTTATAGATTCCGGTGTATATCCTCTGCGGCGAAGTCCGGCCAGTGAAACGAGCCTCGGGTCGTCCCATCCGTCTACGATTCCGTCCTCTACGAGTTTTTTGATATAGCGCTTTCCTGTTACGACATTCTTCAGATAGAGCTTCGCAAACTCGATCTGTCTTGGAGGATTCGGGAATTCACACTCGCGTACAACCCAGTCGTAGAGAGGTCTGTGGTCCTCGAACTCGAGCGTGCAGAGTGAATGTGTGATGCCCTCGATCGCATCCTCGATCGGGTGTGCAAAATCGTACATCGGGTAGATGCACCACTTGTCTCCCTGTCTCTCATGTGCCATATGTGCTACCCTGTAAATAATCGGGTCACGCATATTTATGTTAGGAGATGACATATCGATCTTCGCGCGGATTACCATCTCGCCGTCAGCATATTTGCCATTCTTCATATCTTCGAAGATCTGCAGGGACTCCTCTATCGGCCTGTCGGAATTCGGGTCTTTCCTGCCCGGCTCTGTAAGCGTGCCCCTGTACTCACGGATCTGGTCTGCTGTCAGGTCTGAAGCGTAGGCTTTGCCCTTCTTTATAAGCTTTACAGCGAGCTCATACATCTGGTCAAAGTAGTCAGAAGCATACATTGTCTTCTCCCACTTGACGCCGAGCCACCTGATATCCTCCTGGATTGCTTCCGCGAACTCTGACTTCTCCTTCGTCGGGTTCGTATCATCGAATCTCATATGAAATTCACCGTTGTACTCCTGAGCGATACCATAATTTAAAAGGATACTCTTCGCATGTCCTATATGTAAAAAGCCGTTTGGCTCGGGCGGGAAACGTGTGACTACATGGTCGTATCGTCCGCTTGCCAGGTCCTTGTCAATTTCTTCTTCGATAAAGTTTTTCAATGTGTGCCTCCAAAAATATTCTATCGGGGAGGAGGACACACAGGTACAGCTCGGGGCACGCTTTCGCTCCGTATGAGACGAGTCAGCTTCTAAGTTCACTTCGTTCACTAAGTGCGCTGACATGCGTCGCACGTAGGCGACCAAAGAACGGTCGCCAAGTGCTCATCGCGAAACGGTGCATAAGCGGCAAAAGTACTGCCGCTAAGCACCGGCGTCTCATAAGGGCCCCTCGTCTGTATCTGTGTGTCCTCTCCCCTCCTTTACAACAGTTCGTTCGTCACACTATGAAATACATTTCTCAATGTGCGACGTCTAGCTGGTATTTTTTTACAATCCAATTATCTTATTTCACGTGTGTATGTGTGAAAAGGTGGTCGGAGCAGTACTCATAGTGGCCGTTGCACTTCGTGCAGTAGCGGAAATCGAGCTCCGGGTTTGTAAGCTCCGTGCGGCCACAGATGCAGCATTTGTGCTTTGCGACCTGCCTGCCGTGTGCGTTCCGCTCATTTGGCTGGTTCTGGTTTCTGCCATAGCCGCCCCATGCCGAACTGCTGCTCCATGGATTGTTGTAATCACGTCTGAAATTGCGCTGTCGCCTGTAGTTGCCAAGGCCTCTCCAGCCCCTGGTCTCGAGGTAGTAAATGACAAAGTTCGCAAGAGACGCGGCGATAGCCACGATAAGAGGGATCCCGGCTGTCCCTGCAGAGATTGCGTTTCCGATATCTATCAGAAGGAAAACAGCATAGAGCACTGCCATCCACTTCATCTTTACAGGGATGAAGAAATAGAGGAGCACCTTCTCCTCCGGGAACGTCAGGGCAAATGCCAGGAAAATACTCATGTTGATATAGTTCGTTGAAAAATAGCTGCCGAGCCCGATAATATTCCACGTACCGCCGATCAGGCACGAGATGATGTAGAGTAAAAATGCACCGATCAGTGTAAGTATCATGCCTCCGAAAATATAGACGTTGAATCGAAACGTACCCCAGACTCTCTCGAGCGCTGTGCCGAGCTGCCAGTAAAATATGATCATGATGATCGCAAACAGTATGTTCTGCTCAGGCGGGATCATGACCCAGGTGATTATCCTCCAGATCTGCCCGTGGCAGATATAGTACGGCTCAAGCGTCATAAATGACAGCAGATCCGCATGAGTGAAACTCGAGATCGCATAAAAAATATAGCCCAGAATGTATCCGCCGATCAGATAATTCATCAGTCTCGGTATCGCATACTTTCCGAGCTTACGTTCCATTTTATCAAGCATAAAAATCATCTTCCTTTTTTAAGTAAAAAAATCAGTAGAAATATTTTATCACTATACTGCTGTATTCGCAAATAAAAAATGAGGCGCTTTTCGCGCCCCATCTTATTTTTTTATGATGCCTCAGACATTTCTTTTTCTTCTGATTTTTCAGGAGCCTGCGGTACTTTTTCTTCCTTAAATTCCTTGGTCTCTGCCTCTTCTTCTCTCTTTAAGTTTTTAAAAGCAGATGAAAGCATCAGTTTGATACGGTTCAGCTGGTTTACTTCTGAAGCGCCCGGATCGTAGTCGATGGCCGCTATATTTGCTCCCGGATTTAAAGTACGTATCTTCTTGATAACGCCCTTTCCAACTATGTGGTTCGGAAGGCAGCCAAACGGCTGGATGCAGACGATATTCTTTATACCGTCATCCATAAGCTCGAGCATCTCACCTGTGAGGAACCAGCCTTCACCGGTCTGGTTTCCGAGAGAAACGACCTTCTCTGCACGCTTTGCCGTGTCGTCGATATATGCGGGAGCCGTAAAGTGCTCTGACTCGTCAAAAGCTTTTCTTGCGGCGCTTCTGAGCCACTCGAAGAATTTGATCCCGAGGTTTGCAGTGATTACCGACTTCTTAGGAGTTCCAAGGTTTTTATTCTTGAACCTCTCATTGATAAAGCAGTAAAGCAGGAAATCTGTAAGATCAGGTACTACTGCCTCTGCTCCCTCTGATTCGAGGAGATCAGCCAGGTGGTTGTTCGCAACTACCGAGTACTTTACCATGATCTCGCCTACGATTCCGACTCTCGGCTTCTTCTCGTCAGTGATCGGAAGGTTGTCGAAGTCGTGAATGATATCGCGGCACATCTGTTTATATTTACTGTGAGAGAGCATCTTCGGCTGCGAAAGGAAGTCGATCACTCTCTTCTTCCACTTCTCATAGAGGGCATTTGCAGAACCCTTGACCTTCTCATAAGGTCTCATTCTGTAAAGGCACTTCAGGAAAATATCACCGAACTCGAGGCCATAGAGACCGTGCTGAATCACCTTCGGTCCAAGCTTGAAGCCAGGATTTTTCTCGAGGCCGACAAGATTCAATGAGATTACCGGAATCTTTCCATAACCTGCATTGGCAAGTGCCCTTCTGATGAAACTGATGTAGTTCGATGCACGGCAGCCGCCTCCGGTCTGTGTGATAAGAAGCGCTGTTCTGTCGAGGTCATATTTCCCGGATTTAAGGGCTGCTATAAACTGTCCTACAACGAGGATTGACGGGTAGCAGGCATCGTTATTTACAAATCTGGTTCCGCTGTCTACGCATTCCCTTGCAGGAACTTCAGGAACAACTACTGTAAATCCGGCACTCGACATAGCAGGAGCTATGATGTCGAAATGAATAGGTGACATCTGCGGAGCGAGGATCGTGTAGTTTTTCTTCATGTCCTTCGTAAAGATCTTTCTCTTGTACGAAGACGGAACTATCTTTCTCTGTGCGGCCTCAGCGTCCTGCTGCTTCTTTCTGTCTCTTACGCGGATCGCAGCGAGCAGTGAACGCACACGGATTCGGGCAGCACCAAGATTATTTACCTCATCTATCTTCAGGCAGGTGTAGATCTTTCCAGACCTTGAGAGAATATCTCTGACGCAGTCTGTAGTTACAGCATCGAGGCCGCAGCCGAACGAATTCAGCTGGATGACATCGAGGTTTTCAGTCTTTTTTACAAAGTTGGCAGCCGCATACATTCTGGTGTGGTACATCCACTGATCCATTACGATAAGCGGGCGCTCAAGCTCTCCGAGGTGAGATACGGAATCCTCTGTCAAAACTGCCATGCCATACGAAGTGATCATGTCAGGAATTCCATGGTTGATCTCAGGATCTATGTGGTAAGGTCTGCCGCAGAGAACAATGCCGTGGCGGCCTGTCTTCTTTAAGTACTCAATGACTTCTTCGCCCTTGTGCTCGATATCACTTCTGGTATTGGAAAGCTCGGTCCATGCCTTGTGTGCGGCAGACTTGACTTCGCTCTCTTCGATATCGAATTCTTCCTTAAATACCTTTACGAGCTGACCTGTAAGAGTCTCTTCATTCGTAAATGCCATGAAAGGATTTAAGAAACGGACCTCACCCTTTGTGATAGCTTCGACGTTGTTTTTGATATTTTCAGCGTATGAAGTGACGATCGGGCAATTGTAGTGGTTGTTCGAATCCGGAAACTCATTTCTCTCGTACGGAACGCACGGATAGAAAATAGTCTTGATTCCATTATTTATAAGCCACTGGACATGGCCGTGAGTCATTTTTGCAGGATAGCACTCTGTCTCCGACGGAATGCTTTCGATTCCAAGCTCGTAGATTTTTCTCGATGATGCCGGTGAGAGCTTGACCGAAAAACCGAGTTCTTTGAAAAATACAGCCCAGAACGGATAGTCCTCGTACATATTGAGGACTCTTGGAATTCCGATCACGCCGCGCTTTGCCTCTTCCGGAGCAAGCGGCTCGTATCCGAAAATTCTCTTGTATTTGTAGTCGTAGAGGTTCGGTATATGGTTCGGATTCTTTGGCTTTCCAAGTCCTCTCTCACAGCGGTTGCCTGTGATGAAACGGCGGCCGTCTGAGAAATGGTTTATTGTCAGCATGCACTTGTTCGTGCAGCCCTGGCAGTGAGTCATCGAAGTCTTGTACTGAAGATCGAGGATCTCATCGATCGGGAGCATCGAAGTAGTCTTCTCGTCCTGGTATCTCTCTCTGGCGATAAGTGCGGAACCGAAAGCACCCATGATACCTGCGATATCAGGTCTTGTAACATGGAGTCCGCCGATTTTTTCGAAGGCGCGAAGAACTGCGTCATTGTAGAAAGTACCGCCCTGTACGACCACGTTCTGGCCCAGCTGCTTAGGATCTGTAAGCTTTATAACCTTAAACAGTGCGTTCTTTATAACCGAGTAAGCCAGTCCGGCAGAGATGTCGGCGACAGTTGCGCCCTCCTTCTGGGCCTGCTTGACTCTCGAGTTCATAAACACAGTGCAGCGCGTTCCAAGGTCTACAGGATTCTTCGCAAAAAGTGCTTCCTTTGAAAAATCGATGACATTGTAGTTAAGCGACTTGGCGAATGTCTCAATAAATGAGCCGCAGCCGGACGAACATGCCTCATTCAGCTGTACCGAATCGATCGTATGGTTTCTGATACGGATGCACTTCATATCCTGTCCGCCGATATCGAGGATACAGTCGACCTTTGGGTCGAAGAATGCTGCCGCATAGTAGTGGGCGACAGTCTCGACCTCACCATCGTCGAGCTTGAATGCCGACTTCAGAAGAGCCTCGCCATAACCTGTCGAGCAGGAGTGAACAATATGTGCCTCGGAAGGAAGCACCTTCTTGATCTCGCCCATTGCGCGGATAGCTGTGTTAATAGGTGAACCGTCGTTATTGCTGTAGAATGAGTAGAGAAGGCGGCCCTCGTCATCGATAAGCGCAACCTTCGTAGTCGTAGAACCAGCGTCGATGCCAAGGTAGACATTGCCCTTTGCCTTAGAAATATCCGCTGTCTCGACATGGTTGTTGCCATGCTTCTTTAAAAATTCGTCGTACTCTGCCTGATCCTTGAAAAGAGGCTCCATACGGGCGACCTCAAACTCAGCTTTCAGAGGCTTCGACAGCTTGTCGACTATAGTCGAAAGCTGCATCTGGACTTCTTCCTTGTAATTTAAGGCAGAACCAAGCGCTGCGAAAAGATGAGAGTTCTTCGGAACTATAGCGTGCTCGTCGTCAAGCTTTAAGGTCTCGATAAATCTCTGTCTCAGCTGATCCAGGAAGTGAAGAGGACCTCCGAGGAAAGCCACATGTCCTCTGATCGGTTTGCCGCAGGCAAGTCCCGAAATAGTCTGATTTACAACAGCCTGGAAAATAGACGCTGCCAGGTCTTCACGTCTGGCTCCCTCATTTATAAGAGGCTGAATATCTGTCTTTGCAAAGACACCACAGCGGGCCGCTATCGGATAGATAGACTGATAGCCCTTCGCATACTCATTGAGGCCCGAAGCGTCCGTTTGAATAAGAGAGGCCATCTGGTCAATAAAAGAACCTGTACCTCCGGCACAGACACCGTTCATACGCTCTTCGACATTTCCATTCTCAAAGTAGATGATCTTCGCGTCCTCGCCTCCGAGCTCGATAGCGACATCGGTCTGAGGATAATAGTGCTGCAGTGATGTAGCTACAGCTACGACCTCCTGGCAGAAAGGAATCCCGAGATTCTTTGCCAAAGCGAGACCACCAGAACCTGTGATAACAGGAGCTACCATATGGTCGCCGGCTGATTTTAAGGCATCCGAAACGAGTCCATAGAAGGTCTCTCTGATATTTGCGAAATGACGTCTGTAGTCAGAATAGAGAAGCTCGTCATCTGGGCTTAAAAGTGCTACCTTTACCGTAGTCGAGCCGATATCAATACCAAGTGTGTATGGTTTTTCTGACATGTATTAACCTCTCTGAAAAAATAATAATCCTTACAATCTGTATTCAAGTGATTATTATATGAAATAAAATTCCAAGTTTCAATCTACAAAAAGCCGATTCTGTTGTTTTAGATTGCGTGCAATATAATCACATATTAACTTTTTGTAAAGTTTATGTCCCGATTTCGATAATTCTCGCATCTCCTATAGCCTCTGACAGTCTGTGCGAAATTGTGAGGACAGTCCTTCCCCTGGCGGATGACTTCAAGGCGCGTATTACTCCCGCCTCCGTCTTCGCATCCAGACTCGCCGTAACCTCATCGAGAAGCAGGATCTGAGGATCAAGTACTACTGCCCTTGCGATTGAGAGAAGCTGAAGCTGTCCCTTTGAAAAAAGTCTCTCACTCATTTTCGTATCAAGGCCATCAGGGAGCTGTTCAATGACGTCCTTAAGTCCCGCGAGCTTCAAAGCAGCATCGATTTCTTCATTAGAAATATCGCTGTCGTAAAGTGTGATCTGGTCCTTTACCGTTCCGGGGACAGATGCAAAATTCTGCTCTACATAACCGATCACGCGCCTTCTCTCCTCCTGTGAAAGTGCACACGGATCTAAACCGGCAAGATTTACAGTTCCCCTGTCTGGTTCATAGAGCCCTGTCAGAAGTCTGAAGACAGTCGTCTTTCCAGCACCTGTCCTTCCTGCGAAGGTCACAAGCTCTCCTTTTTTTATATCGAAGGAAAGGTCTTTAAGCACCGGGCGGTCTTTCTGATAGCCAAAATCAACATGCTCAAAGCGGATTTCATCAGTTTTTTTTGGCTCTGTTATTTCAGGCTGCCACTCCGGTTCTTCGAGGAAGGTATCGATGTGATCGATAGCAGCGGCCGCCGACTGGATGTTCTGGATTTCCATACCGATATTTTCAAGCGGAGAAAAAATCCTGTTTACATAGGCCATCATTGCAACTGCAGTACCAACAGAGATTCCAAAAAGCGCCCGGTATGAATTTCCTCCGGCAGCAAAAATCATCATAGCTGCTGTGACCGCTGCCTGCGTCAGAAGGATGACCGGTGAGTAAATGCTGTCGATCACATTTGAACGGTCGACTGCATCGTAACTCTCCTTGATATATCCGCTATAGACGTTTTCCATGTGTCTCTGCGCATGGAAAACGCGGATCATTCGGATGCAGCGGAGGGTCTCAGGTACATGGCCATTTACCCTTGCGATCGCCCTGCGGTTTTCAAGGTTTGCCCTGTTCGACCTCCTCTGGCAGGTACGCGTAAACCAGAAAAGAAGCGGCGTCACAGCGGTAACCAGAAGTCCGAGACCGAGTGACCTGGTGTAAATCACGATAAGGATTCCGACCACTTTTAAAAGGTCTGCAGCCATGCTCACAACGCCATCGCTGTAGAGTACATCGATCGTGTCACCATCATTTGTAAAAATCGAGGCAGTTTTTCCACTCTCATTGCGGTGGAAATACTCTGCCGGAAGACGCGAAAGCTTCTGGCAGAGAGCACTTCTGATCCCGTGTGTGATCTTCTGTCCAAACACCGTTATTCCAGCGTTCTGCAGAGATTCCAGCAGATCAGAGATTACGATAAAAAGGAAGTACCAAAGCGCAAGAGTGAGTGAAACTCCTTTTCCCGCGCCAAGGCGGTTTACAGCCTGCTCGAGAACGAGTGGCGGGATCAGCGAAGCGACAACAGAAGCCACGATCAGGGCAATGAGACCGATTAAGAGGCCCTTGTTTTTTTTGATGACGCCGGCGAAGGCCTTTTTCAAATGAGTATGTTCATTTTTCTTTTCATTATATGTCATCGTAGTCGCCTCCTTTCGCCTGCTCTTCGTAAAGTGCCCGATAGCCCGGCTCCTTTTCAAGCATCTTATCATGCGGCAGAAATGTTCCATGTCCGTTGTGCAGATAGAGGACACAGTCAAACTCAGGGAAATGATAGAGCCTGTGCGTCATAATGATTATCGTCCTGTCCGGAAATTCTCTGCGGATCTCTTTCAGGATCTTTGTCTCAGTAACTTTATCTACTGAAGCAAAAGGATCATCGAGAACTAAAATACTTCTTGCATGTGCAAGCGCTCTCGCGAGTGAAAGTCTGGCCTGCTGCCCACCGGAGAGCATTGCGCCGCCCTCTCCCACAGGCCAATCAGCACTCCTGTGCATATTTTTTAAATCTTCGTCGAGACAGGTCATCTGGAGGAATCTGTCCACGTCGATATCACTTCCAAGGGAAATATTGTCAAAAAAACTCGTCGACAAAAGTTCCGGATCATGACCTGAATACGAAACTGCCTCAAGTTTTTCCCTCTCTGTCATCGACCCTAAATCTTTCCCGCCAATGGTCACCGCTCCCTCATATGGAACTTCGCCAAGAAGAACTCTTCCAAGAAGCGACTTGCCGCTTGCGACTCCGCCAGTCACACCGATGATCTGGCCCGGCTTCGCTTCAAACGAAATATGCTTAAGCATTTTTTCACCATCGTAGCCGCAGGTAACATCAGAAAACTCAACGCCCTGTGGCCTCACAGGCACTTTGTCCGGATCAAAGGAATCCTCGACTGAGTCCTTCATCAATGGCTTAATACGTTTCCACGAGACTGCCGCTTTCTGAACTGAATTGAAAAGTTTTGCTGCGTGGGAAACCTTGGTGGCAAGTTTTGTAAAGCATGATAAAAATGTCGTAAAGGCTGCGATGTTCCACGCCGTCCAGCCAGTTCCCTGTACATTTTTCGCTCCAAAATAAATAACGAGCACGGTACCAAGCATTGCGATCGCATCGTATAACGGAGCCATCGAACTCTCGAAGAGGTTTGCCTTTGCACTCTTTTTTTCATAATCAGAAAGCGACCGCTCGTAGGCCTCGTCACGATTTTTCTCTCTGCCATAGACACGGTAAGTCAGCGCATTTCCAATACGGTCCATCGTGCGTCCGCTGAGAGCTGCGGCGCTCTTTTTGTACTCTGCATTTGCCCTTGTGACGACCGTCTTCAGGCGGTCTGCAGCCAAATATGCGATTGGCGTAAACATACATGATAAAATTGCAAGCCTGAAGTCGTAGTGCACCAGCATGCAGACATAAGCGATCATCACAACGCCTGTATCAAAGATCTCGGTCGTGAATTTTCTCATACCCTCAGAGCAGGCATCGACATCTGAAATGGCCTTGGTCAGAAGCGATCCAAGCCCCTCTTTTTGAAGTTTCTGCTGATCAGAATGCACAAGGCTGTTGTACAGATTTCTCCTCATGCTGCTGCTGACGTTATTGGCAAACCTTCTTACGCCAAAGCGCTTTACTGCCCGTCCCGCCTGGACGATCAAAATCGCAATGATGTAAAAAAAAGCGATCTGCACCATGTCAGAAAATTTCGAGCGGCCCCCGATAATATCGTACAGGGTCTGTGCCAGCCGGCCCTCGAAGTAAGGTCCGGCGAGCATTCCGATATTGTAAATAAGTCCGGAAATCGTAACGATAATAAGAACCGGAATATTTGCCAAAAAATATGACATGATCCGGTCGGGATGAACGACTTTTTGTTTCTGCATAATCCGCTTCGAATGTGAGGTCTTCTGATCACTCATTTGTACAAATCTCCTATTTAAATGGATGACGCATCATATGTAGTGTCATCTTTTTTATTTTATCTATACTGTCAAGCGGTAAACAAGAATAGAAATCAGTTTTCAGTAAAGAAATTCCCACCGCAGTGGTGGAAATATATAAAAGGATAGTCTGATATAATTTTTGACTAGTAAATGATGTTTTGGAAAGGAGACTCAAATGAAAATTTGGAAACTAATTTCAGGAATATTATCCATCATTCTGTTTGCTGTGGTAATGTTCCAGTCATGTGCCGCTGGAGTGGTGGACGCTATCGATGCTAAAGGCGGTACATCCGGAGGCGTTGGAATCATTGTAGGCATCCTGATGCTGGCAGGCGGAATCCTCTCAATCTGTGTCAGAAACCAGGAAGGCAAGGGTGGAGACATTGCTCTGATCGTCATCTTTCTTCTGGCTGCGATGATTGGACTCGCTGCACATGGCATTTACACAGACCTCATCGCCTGGGGAATCTGGTGCCTGATCAACGCGATCCTCGCGCTGGTAGATATCATAATCAAATCGAGAAAGCGGAAGGCATAAAAAATATTGAAAAGGGAGCTGCTGCAATCATTGAGGATTTGCAGCAGCTCCTTTTTTTGTCTTTTTATTCCACAGCTCCGCACGGCCTCAAAGCAGCCACACCGTGTGACTTCAGATATTCATTCACGTCGAGCACCGATCCGACGCGGTCGTTGAAAAGTGACATCAGAAGAGCATCTCTCGGAATCCTGACATACAGTTCCGGAAGCTCATAGAGCCTGAGAGCCTTCTGCGTCTCGTCCAAATCGAAACCCGCAGCGTAGCAGAGCCGCAGGATCACATCTCTCTGTCTTGTCCGTTTTTCCCCCGAGATCAGTTTGTAGCCGTACCTCTCGGAAATATCTGCCTCGATAAAAACTTCACTAAGCGTCTTGTCGTGCTCTTTGACAAGACCCTTGAAATAATCGGAGAAGTCCTTAGGGCTTCCCTTCATATCGCTTCCATTTTCATTTAAAAATTTGTCCATCTGAGAAGGGTGAGTGCTTTTCAGCACATTTTCAAGCTCAGTAGTACTCTTTTCACTCATTTTTATCTCCTATATGATATACTGGTTTTATGAAAAATATAGAAAACTTTGACATATCAGATTTCGACGTCGTAGACGTGATAAATAAGCCTCACAATGTTTACCTTGTTAAGCACAGTGTAACACAGAAATACTATGTAAAAAAGGTCCTAGACGTCTACAATATAAGCATCTACAAATTCCTGAAAGATCACTCCATCGCGGGTGTTCCACAGGTGTATTATTTTTCTGAAAATAATGACAGGCTGACCGTGATCGAAGAATTCGTCACCGGCTCACAGCTCTCAGAGCTTATCGAAGAAAAATCCCTGAAGGCATCCGATGTCGCAGACATAATGCTAAAACTCTGCACGATCCTGGAGGCACTTCACTATGTAAATCCCCCGATAATCCACAGAGATATCAAGCCTTCAAATATCATGGTAGACGGCCACGGCCAGATTTACCTGATAGATTTCAACGCCTCGAAATTTTACAACGACGAGGACTCCGATACAGTGCTCCTCGGCACGCAGGGCTACGCCGCTCCCGAGCAATACGGCTTCGCGGCCTCTTCTCCTCAGACCGATATCTATGCACTTGGAAAAGTTTTAGACCAGCTCTCCTCTGCTGTTTCCGGAGGCATCGATTACTCAGCCATAATAAAAAAATGCAGCGCAATGGACCCTCTCGAGAGGTACCAGAGCGCCGCCGATCTTCGCGCCGCAATATCAGAGGCCGCCGGTATAGCTCCTCATATAAAGCACCGCCGCGCACGTAAGAGCATCTTCAAAATCCTTCTCAATGTTCCTGGCTTTCGAAGCAGAACGCCCTGGAAGATGCTCATTGCCTCCATCTGCTATATGCTTATGATCATTTCCGGAATCTCCTATGACTCCGGTCACAAGTCCGCGCTCTGGTCAGCCATCGAGAAAATCTACGTCACGATAATGATGTATGTAATGGTAAACTTCGGCTTCAACTACAAAGATTTCCGCTTCAGCCGGCCATTCACCAGATCCGGCAGCAAACTCTTACAGGCAGTCGGGATCTTCATAATGGAATTTTTGATTCTTTTTGTGGCAGCGATGATATCAGTAATTCTCGAAGATATCTTTCATATAAAATAAGATCTTATTCCAGTCCAGCCTCCGTCACAGACGATACTTTGCCTCCGGAAAATATGATAGTGCACGACGACAGAAGTGACTTTCCGCTCCATGAATATGTCTCGCCATTCACGCCCAGTATTTCATCGGCGCTCATCAGGGCACCGTCACCTCCGAGAACTTTCTTGACCTGATCGTATGTCATCCCGGTTTTCACCTGTTCATACTGCTTCAGAGAGACTTTCACCTTCGATGTAATGACGCCGGCCTGCGATTTTACCGATGCTTTTCCATCAGTAAAGGTCACAGAAATAGTACTCAGATCACTGCCTGACCAGGCATAAACAGCGGATTTCGTCCCGGCAATGCTGGTTTCAGAAGCCTTCTTTCCCTTTGACCCAAGCAGCTTTGCGACCTGGTCAAGAGTCATTCCCATATCAATCTTCATAAAATTCTCAGCCGTCAGGCCCGACTTTTTCTCGTCAGTTTTCTTTGAGGCAGTTGACGTTGATTTCTTTTTCGAAGCAGATTTCTTATTGCTGTCAGTCTTCTTTTTTTCTGAACCGGCCTTCTTTGCTTCCGACTTGTCCTTATCCCCTGTTTTACTCACGCTCGTGCTCTCCGAAGTCGAAGCGGTTGACGAACTTCCGCCGCACCCAGCCAGCGGCAGAGCAAGCGACATAGCAAGCAGCATAGTAATTATAGTCTTTTTCATAGCATCCTCCAATCTTTGCCAGACTTATAATCGTTACTGTCTGCATTGTATAATATCTTAGGCGATTTTATTTCCACCATAGCAGTGGGAAATGATTTGTGATAGAATCAGGTTGTATTTCAAAAGAAAGAAGGCCAACCATGATTCAGGATATTTTTCCCGATAAACTCTACAACCAGTACGATCCTTCGATTAAACCAGTGTCCGATTCTAAAATATATGTGTTCCGCAAAGACAGTCTCCTGGTAAAAAAAGGTGATTTTCAGCTGCCGGATTACTCAGACTTCAGCGAATACCTTGCAGGACACGAGGGTGCACAGGTTATTTTTCTGTTTAAAATAAATGACGACAGGAGATTTCTGCTGCTCCCTCCGGCTGGTCCTGGCGGGGATGAATTTTCAGATGATGATGTGGCAGAACTTGCCGGGGAATTTTCATATAAGAAGATGTTTGATCTCAGATGGGATAAAAGCTGTGGCAGGACTGAGATTTTTGCAATAACAGTCGCTTACCAGTTAAACGTCTGGTACAAAAACAACAGGTTCTGCGGCAGAGACCAGACTCCGTTGCAGCTTTCGGCTGCGGAGCGCGCGCTCGTCTGCCCGAAGTGCGGCTTCACGAGATATCCGAGAATCAATCCGGCTGTCATTGTCGGCGTTATTGACCCAGCACATGACAGGCTGCTCCTGTCGAAATACAGAGGTCGTGCCGAGGTCCCTTTCTACGCTCTTCTCGCAGGATTTTGTGAAATTGGCGAAGCCTTTGAAGACACCGTCAGAAGGGAAGTCATGGAAGAAACTGGCCTTTCTGTCAAAAATATCCGCTACTACAAATCACAGCCCTGGGGCAGAGCCGGCGACATTCTGGCTGGATATTTCTGCGATGTCGATGGAAGCACAGAAATAAAGATAGAGGAAGACGAACTGGCACTCGCCGAGTGGTTCGAAAGAAAGGAAGTGTCTGGACAACCAGATAATTTATCTCTCACTAACGAAATGATGCTGATTTACAGGGATGGGAAAGAGCCAAAATAATTTCCGCTCCGCAGCGCACTAAAACAACCCCGGGACAGCCTGTGGCTGTCCCGGGGTTTTATCTTTGATATTTTGTCAACGATCCCGCTTTTACTTTGCGATAATCTCCATGATCTTGTTCGATCTCTTGACGAATTCAGACATCTCCTTCGGAGGAAGCGGCTGGTTCGAAATCTCTGCGAGGTCGTAGAGCTGATGAGCTATAA
This sequence comes from Lachnospiraceae bacterium, assembly GCA_003862155.1. Classification (GTDB taxonomy): domain Bacteria; phylum Bacillota; class Clostridia; order Lachnospirales; family Lachnospiraceae; genus Weimeria; species Weimeria bifida. Next base: position 129,025 of record QOUV01000002.1, on the reverse strand, counting down.
GGCCTGCGTTCTCAGAATCCTTGTTGGCTGCGAGATATTTTACAAGCGGATGGTTGGCGTTTAATACCAGCGTCTCTGGGCCTGTGAAATCATCTTTGCTTCCATCGTTGAAATTGTACATCTTCATCATATCGCTCATACGGCGCATGTTCTCTTCACGGCCGATGACTGCGGCGATATCGTCAGCCTTCAGCTTCTCGAGCTTTACAGTAACATCGTCGTTATTCAGCTCTTTCTTGAAAATATCGGCAAGAGTCTTCTGGTCATCCTCAAGCTCCTTAGGATCAGTGTCCTCAGAGAGTGCCTTGGATACGTCCGCATCGATACGCAGGAACTTGTAATGCTGATTTCTCTGCTCAAGCTGAGTGATAAAAGAGGTATCTATAGTCCTGTCAAGGATCACAGCGTCCATGTTGTTGGCCTTGAACATATCAATGTACTGGCCCTGCATTTTGACGTCCGTTACATAGTATACAGGAGTCTTGTCCTCGTCCTTGATCTCACCGTTATTGGTATCGGTCTTTGTCTCATCCTTGTTCTCGGACTTGTCATCTGATTTTTCATCATCAGACTTGTGAGAAGCAGCATCTTTTTCAAGAAGCTCAGGAAGAGTCACATATTTATCATTGATATCCTTGAACAGGATGTAATCGTTCATCTTGTCGCAGAACTTCACATCCTTCAGGCAGCCGTACTTGATGAACGGACTGATGTCGTCCCAGTATTTCTCATAAGTCTCCTTCTCGGTCTTTTCCATTCCGATAAGCTTGTCTGCGACTTTCTTTGAAATATAGTCACGAATCTTAGCAACAAAACCGTCGTTCTGAAGTGCCGATCTTGAAACATTGAGCGGAAGGTCCGGGCAGTCGATAACGCCCTTTAAGAGCATGAAATACTCAGGGATAACTTCCTTTATGTTATCGGCAACGAAAACCTGATTGTTGTAAAGTTTGATAGTTCCCTCGATAGAATCGTACTCTGAATTGATCTTCGGGAAGTAAATGATGCCCTTTAAATTGAACGGGTAGTCCATGTTCAGATGAATCCAGAAGAGCGGCTCGCGGTAATCGTTGAATACCTTTCTGTAAAAATCCTTGTACTCATCTTCCGTGCACTGCGAAGGCGTCTTCGTCCAGAGAGGATGGATATCATTTATCGGTACAGGTCTCTTTACGATCTTCAGTTTGTCCTTGGCCGGAGTCTTGAGAACCTTCTCCGTCGTGCCGTCGTCCTTCTTCTTGTCCTCGTACTGAGCTTCCTGGTGGATCTCTTCGATAACCTTATCGGTGTCCTTCTTGTCCTTCGGGTCGATCTCCTCGTACTCTTCCGGCGCATTTGCCTTCACAAGATAGATCTCTGTCGGCATGAATGAGCAGTATTTGTCGAGAACTTCTCTTGCCCTGTACTCATTGGCAAATTCAAGGCAGTCGTCATTTAAGAAGAGGGTGATCGTCGTGCCGACAGAATCCTTGTCGCCGTCGCGCATCGTGTAATCCGTGCCGCCGTCGCACTCCCAGTGAACCGGCTTTGCGTCCTTCTGATAGCTCAATGAATCAATGTAAACGAGGTCAGCTACCATAAATGCAGAGTAAAAACCGAGTCCGAAATGTCCGATAATCTGGTCATCGCTGCCCTTGTCCTTGTATTTTTCAAGGAAATCAGTAGCACCTGAAAAAGCAATCTGGTTGATATATTTGTCGACCTCATCCTCAGTCATTCCGATTCCGTTATCGGTGATCTTTATAGTCTTCTTATCCGGATCGACTTCAACTGTAACCTTGCCCTTATAGTCACTCGGCAGCTCACAATCGCCCATCATTCCGAGCTTCTCAAGCTTCGTGATAGCATCACAGGCGTTACTTATAAGCTCCCTGTAAAAAATGTCGTGATCCGAATACAGCCACTTCTTTATCACTGGAAAAATATTTTCACTTGTGATAGAAAGACTTCCGCTTTTTTCTGCCATGTAAATACCACTCCTTTATAAAAATATCAAAAAAATCTATTTTCTAGTCGACTGTCCTGCAAATTATTAGCCAACCATTCCGTCGACTGCTAAAATATATTGTAGTATTACCGCTATTGAATGTCAAGAGAAAAATAGCACTCGTCATAGACGAGTGCCAGAAATTTTATATGAAATTGATCAGGCGGTCCCTGTAATCGTTGAAAATATACGGGAAATGTCATCCTGCATAGTGCAGCGCTTCGATCGGATCTTTGCGGGCGGCTTTTCTCGCCGGGTAGAATCCGAAGATAAGTCCAATGCCAATTGAGAAAATCGATGCGACGACGCAGACTCTCGCATCGAGCCAGAACGTGTAATCTGTAAACGCGTTTATGCCGGCGATTATCAGTGCACTGATTCCAAGTCCGATTCCCGCGCCAATCAGGCAGAGGACAAGCGACTCTATGAGGAACTGAAGCATTATGCTGCCCTCTGTCGCTCCGATGGCTTTTCTGATGCCTATCTCCTTCGTTCTTTCGGTGACAGAAACGAGCATTATGTTCATGATTCCGATACCTCCTACCAGAAGCGAGATTGCAGCTATTCCTCCAAGCATCAGAGACATTACTCCTGTGACTTTGCTAAGCGTATCGGCAATTACCTTCATATTTACAACGGTGAAAGCATCCGAATCATTCGAGAACCTGGAAAGCAGGTAACTGTTTATCTCCTGCTGCGCCAGGTCTGAAACCGCATCACTTTTCGGCGCGATCACAAAGCTGGTGACATCCCTGACCGTCGTCGAAAGCCTCTCAAGCGAAGTAAACGGGATATACGCTTCATAAGACGCCTGCGACAGTACCTTGTTGTCCGACTGCTTCACGACGCCTATGACAGTGTAAGGGATTCCGTCTATCGTAATGCTCTGTCCAATGGCCTGCGAAGTGTTGTAACATCCGAGGATATCAATAGCCGTATCCGCGTTTATTACCGCGACATTCGTGTGGTTGTCTACATCGGCACTCCTTATAAATCTGCCCGAAGCCAGCTCGACACCGTTTATCGACTGATAGTCAGCTGTAGTTCCGGTAAGCTTTATAGTCTCAGTGTCAGAACCGTTTCTGATGTTTCCACTGGATACAGCTGAAGGGGCAACGGCAGCCACATTTTTTAAAGATGCGATATCGTCAAGGTCCGAAAGTGACAGCGGTTTGTCCTTGTCATCTGTGATCGTAACTGTGATGTTATTCGTGCTGATCGACGAGATCGTATCTGTAATCGTCGAAGTCGCACTGTTCGTAATCGAGAGCAGGACGACTAAAGCCACAACTCCGATGATGATACCAAGCATCGTGAGAAATGACCTGAGTTTGTTCGAGGCAACCGATGCAAATGCCATTTTAAAAGAGGATTTTATCATCAGACCACCTCCTCAATCTCAGACATGTCCTTAGCTTCCGAAACATGGCCGTCAAGAATTTTTACCGAGCGCGAAGCCTCTTTCGCGACATTCGGATCGTGCGTGATAAGAAGGATCGTGTTGCCTTCTTCATTCAGCCTGTGAAAAATATCGAGAAGCATCCCGCCTGTCTTCTGGTCGAGATTTCCTGTCGGCTCATCCGCCAGAAACAGTGACGGGTGCGTTGCGAGAGCTCTTGCTATCGCCACCCTCTGCTTCTGTCCACCGGAGAGCTCGTTCGGCCTGTGATCTCTCCTGTCCCATAGTCCGATCGCATTCAGCGCATCTTCAACCTGCTCTTTTCTCTTCGAAGGCGAGAGGCCCTGATATATAAGAGGCAGCTCCACATTTTCGTAGGCCGAAAGCTTCTGCAGCAGATTGAAATCCTGAAAAATAAATCCGATCTTTCTGTTTCTGATCCTGGCGAGCTCATTTCTCGAGTAATCTGCAACTTCCTGCCCATCTAAGAAATATTGCCCGGAAGTCGCGGTATCGAGACACCCGACGATATTCATAAGTGTCGATTTTCCCGATCCAGATGGACCGATGACGCTTACAAATTCACCTTTGTCTACATACATTTTTGCATGATCTAAAGCCTTTACCGTATCGTCTCCAATATGGTAAATTTTCGAAACGTCGGAAAGGAGGATCATTTTATTATCGTCCATTAGTTGCCTCCGTTTCCGCCGGGGCCGCCGTTTCCTCCTGATGGAGGAGTGCCGCCTCCGCCATTCCCGTCCGATCTGCTTTCACTATTTCCGCCACGGCCGCCATTTCCGCCGCCCTGCTGCATATTAGTCCCCATATTTGAAATACTGTTCTGAGAGCTCGTGAGTTCCTGACCCGAGAGGTCTTTGTAGTAGACTGTATCGCCTTCTGAAAGTCCATCGGTGATCTCTACTGTCGAATCGTCTGAAACGCCGGTCTTTACAGTCTTCCTGCCACCGAGCTTTCCATCCTTGTTTGTAGTGTAAACATATGACTTTCCGTTCTGTTCCTGAACTGCCGAAAGAGGAATCGTCAGTACATTTTCAGCTGACTTTACATCAATGACTGCCGTAGCACTCATTCCTACAAGCATCTTGCTGGTCTTGTCGATCTGGCAGGTCGCAGTGTACTTTGTCGAACCACCGCTGTTCGTCCCGATCTTCGATACCTTTGTGATCTCTCCTGTAAAGCTCTTATCATCTAAGGCGTCAAGTGTCACCGTAACACTCTGTCCCTTCTTTACATTTAAAATATCGAGCTCATCTACCGAAAGGGCTATATCCATCTTGTCCCCTGTAGCCACCGTAAATGCAGATGTGTAGGTAGCATCAGAAGATGAGGATGAGTATGAGGACGATGAACTGTCAGTAGAGCCCGAACCAGACGTAAGTGAAGAAACTGCTGAACTGCTGAGTGCAGAACCCGAGCCGTTTGAAAGTGTTGCTCTGGAACTGTTCGACAGTGCCGAGTTACTTGTGGCTGCTGAACTGCTGCTGGAATTTGCACCATTCATGTACTGGCTTGCTGCTGAGTTATTTCTGTTAGTGTACTGGCTAGTTGATGAATTATTTCCAGCTGTGTTCTTGCTTGCGGCTGAGCTGTTTCCATTAGTATACTGGCTTGCGGCTGAGTTGTTTCCGTTAGTGTACTTGCTTGCGGCTGAGTTGTTTCCGTTAGTGTACTGGTTTGCGGATGAGTTGTTTCCAGTTGTACTCTTGGTTGAAGATTTGCTGCTGTCAGCCTTTGAGCTCTCTTGTGTCGTATTCTTCGAAGCGCTGCTGTCTTTATTCGAATTCGTGTTGTTCTCTTTACCTGACGATGTGCTGTCTTTCGAAGAGGTCCCGTTATCAGTTGAGGAAGAAGTGCTTCCATTTGACGAATCCGTGCTGTTTTTTGAAGAAGAGCTGCTGTTTTCCGAAGTGCTGCTTTTTTCTGAAGAGGTGCTGTCTGATGTAGTCACTGGCACCTTTGCGGAAAGTGTGACGGCTGTGACTGAAGAAGATCCGCTGCCTGTCGATTTTTTGCTGACACCTGAACCGCTAAGCGCAGAAGAAATGGATGAAGTAGAAGCCGAAGACGACTGCGTAGTTGAAGAGGAGGATGATGAAGACGAAGTAGAGGAAGAATCTGATCCAGAAACATTTACCGACTGAATAGTTCCTGAAACCGTGGATGTGATCTTTCCAGATTTCCTGATCTTTAAGAGAGCATTCAGTTCCTTCTTCAAATCAGCCTTCTGTGCTTTAAGCATCTCGCGCTGTGAAACATACTTCGCAGATGTCTTGGACTTGATGCTCTTAAGTGTCGAATCGATCGATGAAATAGAATTTCTCACCTGATAAATCTGTTCCTTTACAGAAGTCATGTCGACAGTAGCTAAAGAGTCGCCTTTCTTTACAGTATCGCCCTGTTCTACGAGGACTTTTTTAATGGTAAGTCCAGAAGGGATCTTAACATCTGTCGAAGTGGATTCTGAAAGCGTACCGCTGGCAGTGATCGTATTCTTAATAGTACCTGTCGAAACCTTTACGCTCTTTACAGATGAAGTTGAATCGGCGGCTTTTTTACTCTTAGACCTCGCAGTCACTACCCCAATAAGGGCCACTACAACGGCTATTACAATGATAATGGCCGCCAGCTTTCTCTTTGAGTGTTTCTTCTTTTTCATTCAGATACCTCCATCTGCTGCTCGGAAAATACAGACTTAATAATTTTATTTACGTTTTTTAATAGGATATTTGAAAGCTGTGAAAAATATGTGACAAATATCAGAAAATATTTATACTATTAAATCACTAAGGGGATATATTTGAAAAATAAAAACTGCCCCTGTATTAAAACATGGGCAGTTAATAATCTGATTTGCTAAAATAATACACAGATAACACAGTCATTTTATGACTTAATGTCAAAAAATACAAAAAAAGGACCAGGTCTGCGCCCGGTCCAACTTCACGAAAAATCAAAGGTCTACGCTGCCAAAATTGTCATCTGCAACATAGTAAGCCTTACCTTCTTCAGGCTTGATATAAACTCTGAGGTCCTTGAATACCTTCTTCGACTTCTTGGAATAAGCTTTCTTGGCATTCTTCAGAATCTCATCAAGGTAGTAGTCATTTCCCTGGTACTGTACGATAACTCTAGGCTCCTGAGCCTTAGCCTCAGCTGACTCTTTAGCTGCTGCGGCTGCCTTTCTTACTGCTGCTCCTGCTTTCTTCGTAGTAGCCTTAGCTGCAGCTACAGTCTTCGTAGCTGCTGTAGAAGTCTTCTTCGCTTCTGCCTTCTTAGGAGCAGTCTTCTTCTCAGCTTCTGCTTTCTTCTCCTCTACCTTAGCCTTAACTTCAGTCTTCTTCTCTTCTGCCTTTGCCTTAGTCTCTGCTGCTGCCTTTGCTGTAGCCATCTTTACCTTCTCCGTCTCCTTCTTAACTCCTTCTGCCACTTTCTTCGTGTCCTCTACTCCCGTATTTAAAATGTCACGAACGGTTGCAGAAATATCTGCATTTGTTGATTTTTTTGATTTTGATGCCATCAGGAACCTCTTTTCTCGGGTTTATGTAAAGTTTATATTTGATATAATTATAATACCGCCCTAACTAAAATCCAATACGTGATTTAACTAAAATTTTAAAAAAATCAGACAATATTTTGTACATTTTGCTAAACGGAGCGAATAAATATTCATAATAAAGTTCAAAAACTGATGAATTCAGAAAAGGTCTCGAAGAAACTGTCTGTCGTGACTTTCTCGTCGATACTATCCGCCACTGAATTCCACGTGTCCTGATCTATGCTCGAATAATCCTTCTTATTCTGAGCCGATATTATGCCGTCGAGTACACGCTGCTTTCTGGAGCTGATGATCTTCTCGCGGTTCTGCTCCGACTTCTTCTTATCAAACTTTGAAGTACAGTAAATAATATAGATATTATTTCCACTCTTGACAGGCTTCGAATATTTGCCGTTCTCGAGTTCAAAGGCAGCATCTACGACTTCCTTCGGCCAGGAATCTTTCGAGATAACAACCGAGGTCTTCTTATCAGTGGAGTACTTCTTCGCCACAATCTGTATATCATTTCCGTCTTTAAGTTCCTTCTCCGCCTTTTTGGCTTTGTCGGAAGAGCTGTAAGCGAATGTGATGATCACCGCATCCATAACTCTGGCTTCCTCATCAGAGACCTCATCATCTGTCTTCGAAACTATGGATTTGTACACCTTCGAGGCTACAGCCTCGTTCTCATACATATCCTTTATATCTTTCTCGCTGATTCTAAGGCCGGCCTTATCTGCGGCACTGAGCGAATCCATGTATTTGGATGCTGCTTTTGCGACGAGGTCCTTCTCCTGCTGTGACAGTGTTATCTTATGGTCAGATGCATAAACATTCAGCGCATAGACCATAGAGAGCCTGTGAAGGCAGGCCTTCTTGATGTTGTCGCGAAGCCGGTTAGTATTTAACGAAGCATTCCAGAGATCAATATCTCCAGCCGTACCATAGATATTATAGTAATTCGCCAGATAGACTGCTGCAGTCTTCTTTGAACAGGACAGTGACCCTATCCTGAAAACCGAATTCACCGACGGGACAGTCTGAAAAAATACCTTCTTTCCATTTACACTGCAGCCCGAAAGCGATGTTCCTAAAAGGCATGCGGCCATGACTACTGCTAAAATCTTCTTTCTCATCTCACCCCTCCACTACCAGATATCTGCCGTCGCCTATATCAAAAACTTCAGCGCTATCAAGTATCTCACTGTCACTCATACCGCCGCAGTCGAGATTGTCCTTCATGTACTTGACTAAAGCCTTCTTCGAATCACAAACCTGAGCACAGCAGTCATCTAAAAACTCGTCGGCCTCCTCCAATGAATCAGCCACCGACTCGTCGAAAAGCTTTCCCTGATTCTTGAGAAATACCTGAAGCACCTTCTTGTCATAAACCATAGAAATAAAACCCTTTCAAAAATATATCCGATCGCGCTCCTTAATCGACTGCCCTCTAAGTTCAATGGTCACTCTCTCTTTTTATCAGAGGAACCGCGACAGTCTTTCCGAGCACAAAAGAGTACAAGTACATCTCACTGACAGGAAGTTCCAGCCCTCTCTCGAGCGCCAGCTGGTACAGCTGCAGCTGCTTCGTGTATTTGACCAGAAGCTCTTCCTCTGTCTTCACAAAATCTGTCTTGTAATCTATAAGTATTATTTTATCATTTTCTACAAAAAATGCATCAATAATTCCCTGAACAATTACCTGATCAGAAAAAGGTGCATCCGACGCTTTAGCTGAGAGGTCTCCAAAAAACAGCTCCGGAGAGTCGCCAGTGACAAAAGCCTGCTCACGGAATAAATCTCCTGTCTTAAATGCCTGCTGCATTCTTCTGGCCAGAGAGGATTTGAGAAATGTCGATAATTTCCTCTTGTCGAGCATTCCCTCCTGCTCTTTAGTAAGAAATCCCTTTTCGATCTCTCTGGCTATCTGTTCATCCAAAGTATCACCCAGAGGCTCCTTAGAGAAATCCAGCTTCTCTAAAAATCTGTGCATCGCGGTACCTCGTTCCGCGCCCGAAGCCTTCTTCTGTACTGCTTTAGCGTTCTGTCCCGCTCCTGCATCATGTCCAGCTATCGTGCTAAGGAACGCCGGAATCCTTGACTCCTTTGATGATGGCATGGATTTGTAAACGTCCATCGCTCCTTCCCTGATCTGTTCGTCGAGTGCTGTCGCTTTAATCTCTGAAACGGAATACTTCTGTTTCGGAATCACCTCTCTCCGGTGTGAGTATGGATGCGTAAAGTTCATGGCAAGCTCAAGAGCACGTCTTCTTACACTCTCGCTGCTCTCCCCGAGAAGTTCTTCTCTCAGCTTCTTCTGGTCAGTTTCAATCTCTTCTTCTGCCAGTTCAAAATCACTGGCAGCAGGTTCATCTATGTGATATCCGCTTTTTGAAAGTGCCGGAATGATAAAATCAAAAAAGCTTCCCGAACTCTTCAGTGCAGTATAAGACATGGCAGACTCTTTCATGTTTTTTCCTGTCTCGATGAGAGTATTCAGCTTCTTCGAATTCATCGTACCTACAAGGTAAAGCTTCTCCTCTGCTCTGGTAAGCGCTACATATAAGACTCGAAGTTCCTCGCCGAGTCCTTCGTCATCGTTAATCGAGCGGACCGTCTTGAAGTGTACCGTATCATTTCTCGTGTGTCTCTCGACATCTATGTATGGCATGGTAATGTCCCTGTCTTTTATGGTCTCAATCTTGTCCTTATCCTTATTAAAGCTCTTTCCAAGGCCCATGGCAAAGACGACAGGAAACTGGAGTCCCTTGCTCTTGTGAATCGTCATGATCTGCACGGCATCATTTCCATGAGTGACATCGGCCTCGCCTTCATCAGTCTTATAGTCCTTCAATCTGTCAATATAACTGATGAATGCAGAGATTCCCGAAAAACTCGTCTTCGAAAATGCAACGGCCTTGTCATACAGCTTGAGAAGATTCTGTCTTCTCCTCTCACCTCCAGGCAGACAGCTGACTAAAAGATCATATCCCGTATCCGAATATAGCTCTGCTATAAGTTCGTAAACCGGAGTATCAGCTTTTCTTCCCCTGAGTTTAGAAAGCTCTGTGAGAAAAACGTCGAGTCTGCGCCTCTTGTCAGCTGAAAGATCTGCCCTGCCCGAATTATCAGCCTGTTCCGATAGCACTGCCATATGGAATCTCTGATCCTTGTGCGCTGTGCCGATCAGTGCGATGTCCTCTTCCGAAAGTCCAACATACATCGAAGTAAGCACTCCTGCCATCGGCACATCCTGCCGTGGGTTATCTATAAGCCGAAGAAAATTCATCGTAGCAGCAACCTCTGGAGCAGAAAAATATCCGGTAGCTGCTGCATTCTCGGCAGGAATACCGTAGGCGTTGAAAATCTCGAGTATCTTCGCTGCATTCACCTTGGTGCTCCGGAGGATAACAGCGATATCCTGATACCTAACCGGTCTCATGGAATCTTTGCCATCATAGACCTTGAAGCCGGAGCTAAAGAGCTTCTTAATCTCCTGAGCAGCCCAGGTGGCTTCAAGCTCCATCTTGTCATCTGATATCTGTTCTTTCAACTCGCTGTCATCGCGAAGAAGTACAACGGTATGAGTAGAATTGTCCTGTCCATCAGGCAGAGCGGGATAGTAAGTGGCACCAGTCTTTAACTCAGCATCCTTATCGTAAGCTACACCTCCAAGCTCCGGAATCATGATTCTTCTGAATATATCATTTACAGTATCGATGACATACTCACGGCTTCTGAAGTTCTGGTCCAGATCTATGCGCCTGAAAGGAGCTTTCTCATCCTTCTGATACTCTGATGATTTCCTTAAAATGATACCAGGGTCTGCGTTCCTGAAACCGTAAATGGACTGCTTCACATCTCCAACCATAAAGTAGTTTGAAGAGTCTCGGCTTACAGCGGAGAGGATTCTCTCATTCAGCTCATTAGTATCCTGATACTCATCAACCATGACTTCACGATACTTCCTGCGGTAGTTCTTCGCGGCATCTGTGATATTGCCATCCGGATCAGTCAGAATCTCGAGAGCAAAATGCTCTATATCAGAGAACTCATACGACTTTCTGTCCCTCTTCTCTGCGAGAAACTTATGGTCAAACTCCTCTGCCAGGTCTATGATCTCACGTACAAAAGGTGCTTTCTGATTTTCTTCCTCCACAATATCTGAAAGAGGCTTCGAAAGGAAAAATACCTTGATACGTTTCTCGAAGTAATTCCTGTACTGATCTCTTCTTGTCTTCCAGGCGTCAGCTTTCGACTTGTCATCGTCTGTGGCTTTCTTCAGAATCTCCCTTTTGCCAACACCCTCGAATTTAAAAGTAGAAGAGAGGGAATATAGATCGTTATAGCTTGATGAATCAGAAATATTCCTGAAAAAGTTTATATCTTTGTCAAGATTCGTAATCAGCTTGTCAAAGACCTTATCATGGTTTTCAGCACTGATCTCCCTCTTCAGCTGCTCTGCTACCGGAATCGTGTCATCTGCGAACTTGTGGATAAGGTCTATAAGCTTCTTAAACCAAGATGTCTCCACAATCGAATCCTGATCTGAATCTGTGACAGAAGCTCTTAGCGCATCGTAATACTTCGATACCCAGGAGTAGGCCTGTGCCTTGGAATAGAGATTTAAAATAATCCCTGAGAGGGCAGAGTCATCCCCTTTATTCGAGAGCATATCCGAAAGTCCGAGGAACTTCTCATCGCCCTTCTCGTACTCTTCCCTGATCATGGTCTCGAGGACTTCCTGCTTTAAGAGCTCTGTCTCGCCCGAGTCCATAAACCTGAAATCCGGATCCAGATCAATCTGTGAAAAATACTCCGAGACAACGTTCTTGCAGAAGCTGTCGATTGTCCTGATATCGGCCGAAAATACCCTGTCACGCATGCTCCTGATGCGATGGTCTGAAGGATTCTCTGTCAGCTTCTTGTTCAGCGCATCGTAAATTCTCTCCTTCATCTCCTTCGCTGCCGCCTTCGTAAACGTAACGACAAGGAGCTCATCGATATCCCACGGATCATTTTCGGCTGTAATCTTTGAAATAATCCTCTGTACTAAAACCGCGGTCTTTCCACTGCCTGCTGCCGCGGTGACTAAGAGTGACTGGTCACTCGAATCAATAACATTCTCCTGTGCTTTGGTCCAATTCATGACTTGCTCTCCTCTCCCGGCTTATCGCTGATTTTTGCAAAAAGATGCTTCATCTTGACCCTCGTGTCCCCGTTCTCTTCCTTCTCGTGATCAAGGCAGTGGCTTATATCCCTGTAATAAAACCCATTCAGTCTCGGATCAAAATGACAGACATCATTGTAGATGCAGTAGGTGCAGGCGGTATCGTCTCCTTTCTTGTAAGGAAGGATCGAAGCGTCTCCCTTCACTATGCTGTCTGCAAGGGAGAATGCCTTATGCCTTGTAAAATGCAGGAGGGTCTTAAAGTCCTCAGGACTTACCAGAGAATCCGTAGCGCTGAGAGCTCCCTTCGTCGTAGTCTGTAATGATACAGCGTTCGATGTATAACTCTTCTCTGTTACAAGCGACTCATCCAAATCTGCTATCGCTGAATCATCGTCTAAAATGATGCCGACAGGGCGGAGTTTCCGCTCTATCTGTGTGACAAGCTCCTGGTCTGAGAGCTTCTTCACCTCTTCTATATCAGGTCTTAGCAGCATATAATAGAATGCTGCTCCCGGCTGAACTGTACTGTTCATCTTCTTCGAAAGGCCTTTTACCGCTGCATCCATATAGAAAAGCAGCTGAAGCTGAATGCCCTCGTAAATCCTGACTGGATCTAGTTTATTGTCGCCGGTCTTATAGTCGATGATCTTCGTTAAGATACGGTTGCCATCATCAGCTAAATCTATCCTGTCGATCTTTCCCACAAATGAAACGCTGTGATCGTAACTGAGAGGGAAAGTGAGATCAGAAGGAGTACAGAGCTTCTCTATCGGCATCTCAAAATACGATGGCTGAAAACTCCCTGACCTTAATGCCTCCGTCATGACCCTGGTATGTAGAAGCAGATTCGAGAAAGCCTGCTTCGTGAAGTGATCCTCCCTCGCATCCTCAAAGATCTCGCTCCCGGCAAAGTCTAAAAGCTCCTGGTTAAAGCCCTTCTCAAGCCTGTCCTTTATCTGATCATCCTTCAGATCTGTCCACTTCAGGCCTTCAGACTTAAGACCTGCTGCATATCTCTCAATGGCACCATGGTAAAGATTCCCAAGGTCGAGAGTCGCGAACTCATTCTTCTTCCTCGGTGTAAGCTTAAGACCGTACCTGAAAAGATACGAGGCCGGGCACTTCGCAAAAGTCTCGAGACGGCTGACCGACATCAGAAGCTGTCTGCCATAGAGGGCATCGACTACAGCCTGCCTCAGAGGCGTCTTCCTGTTCTCCGAAAAAGCTGCAGAAAGGATGGCCGCCCTCTGCTCTTCTCTTCCTGAAAGTCTCTTCGCTTCTAAAAGAGCCTCCGTACGATTAGTGACATCTGAAGGCACATCCCCTGCGAGCATCTGAGACAGTCCTCTCGTCATCACGATGTCGGCACTCTTCTCAGTCTCTAAAAATACCGGATCACTGAGTCCTGTATTAACAATCTCTGTATCTGGAAAAAGTCTCCCTACCTCCTCAAAAAGGTACGAAGGTTTAATGTCGTCCCCGTCATCACTCTTCTCGTGGTAAGTGATAAAGAGCTTCTCTGTCGGCTTCGTAAGACAGAGATACAGATAGAACTTCTGCTGAGCAGATCTCTCCCGCCTGGTCGGAGCAAGGGTAAATCCGTTCTCCTTAAGAATTATCCTCTCGTCCTCTGAAAAAATACCTGCATCCTCTCCCGCCTTCGGAATCTGGTCGTCTCCTGCTCCGATCAGGAAAAGCACCTTGACATCCGAAAGCCTCGTACGCTCGAGATCTCCGAAAATAACCGTATCGTTACTCTTCGGGACAGTAGCTGGTTTGATCTGGTCCATTCCATCGCGCAGCATATCTTTAAAATCCGAAAGTGAAGTCTTCTCATCACCGAGAAGATCGACCATCTGATCAGCGAGATCACAGAGGAAACCGTAAAGCCTCCTGTAAAGGTCCTCGGCAACAGCATCTTCTTCGTCCTTCTTCTGGTCGGCCCGTTCATTCAAATGAGACTCTACATCAAAAGTCATAATAAGATCAAACAGCGCTGTAAGTCTGTCTTTTACCGAAACATTCTTCGACTTCTCCGAATCGTAGAATGCCATGACCGGCTCTGCGATCTTCTCGCGGATAGCATTCAGAGCCTCAAAATCCTCTTCAGATCCGAAATCCTGAGTATGCCTCTTAAATGGGCTGGACAGGAACTTCGTGTTCCTGAATGAAGCCTCGTAGAGGTAGTTATCTAATATGTCAAGCTCTTCAGTCGAAAGCGGAACAAGCCCGCTGCGCAGAAATCTCATGACACTCTCGTACGAGAGGCGGCGCTTCACCATATCGAGGGCTGCATCACAGAATTCTGTCAGAGGATTGAAGAACGCCTCATCCCTCTCATCTATAAATACAGGTATGCCCGAGGCATCGAAAGTCCTCTTCACAGAGTACCTGAAATCTTCGGTGTCAGGACATACTATCGCAAAATCCCTGTAGCGGAGGCCGTCGTCCTCTCTGATCATCTGGTGGATCTTCTGAGCTGCAAAAAGTATCTCAGTCTTCTGGTCAGACAGGCATCGAAGCTCAATATGACCTCCGGAATCAGGAAGACTCGCCCTCTTCTCTCTGAAGAGATTCTCCTCTAGAAATGCCAGCGGGCCACCCGATGCATATCTGCCATTGCCCCTGTCAATGATCACAGGATCTAAGACTTCAACTCCCTCGAGATGATTCAGGAATGCGCTCTCCTCCCTCGACATGTAGAAGAGGTCGTCCTCTTCCCCCGCTGTGTAGAGGTCCAAGTCACAGTCGCAGGTCACACATGCATAGACAGTATCTACTATAGGCACTATTCTCTGCAGAAACTCCTTCTGGACAGGAGTAAATCCGGTGTAACCGTCAAGCACCATGACTGAATCCCGGAGAAGCTCGGACTGATCAGCGACATCACACAAGAGAGAAAGCACTTGCTCCTGCGTAAACGTGCTCTCGTCAATAAGCGATAAAAACTCACTGTAAAGCTTCTCAATATCACCTGCCTTCCTTCGAAAAGTATCAGGAAGAGCCGGGCCTGCCGCCATATCCCCCACATCCTCAGGAGAATAGCCATACTGCATCAGCTCCGAAATAAGAGACTTCACCTCGTCAATATAGCCTCTGCGGCCAATATTCTTCTTCAAAAGTCCGAGATCGTCTCCTATAAGAGACGCAGCCCGCCTCAATAACAGAACCTTCCCGGTCTCATCGAGGCAGACATTCTTCTTCGAACCAAGCTCGTCGAAAACTCTGTAGGCGAGCCTCTCAAATGAAAGTACGTCGACATTTATAATGCTCTTCTGCGGAGACAAAAAGACGAGAATACGCTGAGTCTGCATCGAGTACTGAAGCGGTACTAAGATCAGATAGTGCTTCTTCGGATTCTCGTGAGCCTGCTCTAATATCTTCCTGTAAATGTAAGTGGATTTTCCTGTACCGGATGGACCGGCGATGATCTGAAGCTTCATATGAACCTCCCCTGGTGTCCTGCTCGACAGTGCTAAATCAATCACGGCCTGTCAGACTGTGATGTATCAATCGTGTTCTGTTCGGTCTTTTATCGAACTACTGTTTGTATTATACCACCCGTTTTCAAGTGTGTAAAGCTGTTTTTCATAAAAAAAAGACGGCAGTCCACATTTCTGGACTACCGCCTGAAAATCGTAAAGAACTTTTCATAGAACTGAACTTTTCTTTTATGTTCTTCCAGTTTGAAAATAGAAGGATCATCTGAAGTCATAGTTAAATTACCTGCTTCAAGATATTTATGGAAATTAGATGTGCTTTCACTATGACGTCTCATCACTTTAAAATGCTCCAAAAAGTACATAATGAGTTTGGCATGTGTCGATTAAAGTAGCTCGTAATAATATTGTTTTATCACTACAGCACTTCCGAGGAACAAACTGCTCCAAAGGCATTGGAGCAGTCTTCCTCTCTGACACCCTATATTGATAATTCTGCAGCCTTGTCAATCAAATTTTGGAGCAAACCTTAGTGATAGCGGCGTATGTTGATAAAAACTTCTCTCACTTCAAAAATTTTTGGAGCAGATTACACTTCTCACTGCGTATGTTGATAATTCGACCATTTCAGACAGAATTCGGCCAGCATTTTTGTCGCAAACCTCACCGCCTTCATCGTATAGTGATAATCCACCAACCTCCACCATCCTGAGAGTTCCGCTTTAATAAATTTCCACCCGTCAAAGGCTCTATATTGAAAATATCCCACACTGAAAAGACAAAAGTGTTCCGAATCTCAAACACTGCCGACCAGAGAATCCCAACGCCCGCCATTTCGGGTATCTGACTCATTTGTGGACAATTGATGAAAACAGCCAGAGCAGGCAATAGAACGGCGAACCGACAATCACTCTATATGCAGGAGCCGACAGTCACGCGAGATTGTGGCATTCAGCCAGAGCGGCCACGACGGGCGTCGTGCGACATTTAGGATTTTCCGTCGCGACCTCGCGCGCAAGCCAGCGTCCGCGAGCCACCCGCCTGAACCATAAACGCTGTAAACCATACATTGACAGAAGCGGACGCGAATAAGCGCGCGCGAGGAGCAGGAAAATCCTACTGAGCGCGGCGCCCGTCGTGGCCGCTCTGGCAAAGAAGTTATCCTATCCACGCTTGCGGCGACTGCATAAAAAAAGAGCAGCCGGTGAGACATACTCACAGGCCGCTCTGGCATACCGTCTCTATTGACTATCAGCTTCGTTCTTTGCCTTTTCGTTCTCGTCCCCGAACATCTCCTGGACAGTGTGCCATCCAAGCACAGCGCACTTTACACGTGCAGGCATATGGCTTACATCCTGGAGGACGCCGGCCTCTTCGAGCTCATCGACCTCTTCGTCGGTGACTTTTCCTTTGATCATGCGGAGGAAGATATCAGCGAGATGAAGCGCCTCGTCCTTCTTTTTTCCGATGATCAGGTCCATCATCATGTCGGCAGAAGCCTGGGAGATGGCGCAGCCATCGCCCTCGAAACCACCGTCAACGATAGTATCGTCGTCGCCGACCTTCAGGCTTACGACAATGTCGTCGCCGCAGGAAGGGTTAACGCCCTCGAGCGTAAGAGTTGCACCGTCGATGTGATGCTTGTGGGCCGGATGAAGATTGTGGTCAGTAACGAGTTCTTTGTAAAAAGTACTGTTAGTGTTAGTCCTCATATCCCATTTCCTTTCTTATGCTGATAAGCGCATCGTAAAATCTGTCGATATCTTTTTTATCATTGTAAAAAGCCATCGAAGCCCTGACTGTGGACATCTTCCCGAGATACTTGAGAAGAGGCTGGGCGCAGTGGTGGCCGGCTCTAATAGCAACTTTGTGTTCGTCAAAAATTGCGGCACAGTCGTGTGGATGTACATCGTCTACTGTAAATGTGATGATGCCATGGTGATCCTTAGGATCCTTTGAACCGATGATATGTACATGAGGGTATTCGGCCATTTTTTCCATGGCGTAGGTGGTCAGCTCTTCCTCACGCTTCTCGATAGTCTCCCATCCGAAACGCTTCATGAATCTGATGGCCTCGCGGAGTCCTACTGCTCCGCCGACGTTTACAGTACCGGCCTCGAACTTGTGCGGAAGCTCAGCCCAGGTAGCGCCCTCGGTCGTAACGTACTCGATCATCTCACCGCCAAAGAGGAACGGTGGCATTTTTTCAAGGAGCTCTTTCTTACCGTAGAGAACTCCGATACCCATCGGTGCGTACATCTTGTGGCCTGAGAACGAGAGGAAGTCGCAGTCGAGATCCTTTACGTTTACAGGAACGTGTGGAACTGACTGAGCTCCATCGGCTACTAGAATTGCGCCGTGCCTGTGGGCAACCTCTGCGAAACCCTTGATATCATTGAGGCGCCCGAAGACGTTTGAAACCTGAGTGACCGCTACGATCTTCGTCTTGTCAGAGATGATCTTCTCGAGCATATCAGGAGTCAGGGTGCCATCTTTCTCACAGTAGAGATAAGTGAGCTTGGCGCCTGTGGCCTTGCAGGCCTGCTGCCACGGGATCATGTTCGAATGATGCTCGGCGATAGTCGTTATGACCTCGTCGCCCTCCTTCAGGAATGTCCTGCCGTATGCGTAAGCCACGAGGTTTAATCCCTCAGTAGCATTTCTTGTAAAAATGATCTCAGACTTGTCATCTGCGCCTATGAAATCGGCAACCTCCTGCCTCGAGTTCTCGTACTCGTCTGTCGCATCGATTGAGAGCTGGTAAAGGCCTCTTAAGGGGTTCGCGTTGTTCTCATTGTAGTAATTGCTTGCGGCCTCGATTACGCAGGGCGGCTTCTGAGTCGTAGCTGCATTGTCGAGGTAGACAATATCTCTGTTTTCCAGTAGAGGAAACTCTTTTTTAATATCCATCAGAAAACCTCACCTTCTGAATTCGTCCAAATATTCCCCGACTCTCTTTTTCGTATCTTCATCAGAAATATTGGAAGCGATCGCATCGATCCTGGCTCTGGCCATCATCTCATAGACAGCTTCACGGCTCATGCCGCGGCTCTCGAGATAGAACAGAAGGTCCTTTGCGAGCTTTCCGATAGTAGCGCCGTGATTTCCCTCGACGTCCTCTTCTGCACAGAGGATGACAGGGATCGTCTTGTTCCTGACAGGCTTGTCCATCAGAAGGACATCTTCCAACTCATTGCCTTTGGCGCCCTTGCAGCCCTTTATCAGGTCAATAGTGCCGCGGAAGGTCTTCTGCGCTCTGTCTCTTAAAACGCCGTTGACATAGATGTCTGAAAGTGTCCTCTTCCCGGTGTGGCTTGCGACGTAGTTTACGTCGAGGTTGTCGTCGCCTGTCATGTAGTAGCCGAGCTTCATGTCGATCGCACTTCCGGCTCCGCTCATGTGGTTCTTTACACCGAGGAAGACGTTCTTTCCACCGAGTACGATCTGAACGAGGTTGAACTTTCCTTTG
The DNA here is from genome assembly GCA_003862155.1 of Lachnospiraceae bacterium. Lineage (GTDB taxonomy): Bacteria > Bacillota > Clostridia > Lachnospirales > Lachnospiraceae > Weimeria > Weimeria bifida. The sequence continues at coordinate 109,998 of QOUV01000002.1, read as the reverse complement.
TCGTCAATCTCGGTTCCTATATCATTTAAAAATGTGGCTTCATGTGAAAATCTCATGATCTGAACTACAGTAAGCTCAGCGCCCTTTGCGATGTTTGCAGCTACCTGCGAGCTGTACTGACCGGCACTTTTTTCAGCCTCGAAATTCATGATCACAGTCGCCTTCTTATTCTCAGCGAGATTTATCACAAAGCGGTTGGCAAGAGTACTGTCATCGTCGTATTTGAACGCGATCTTCAGCGGATCGGTCGTATCTGCATTTATATCAAAAACCTCTGCAGATTTGTTCGTCTGATCGAGTGCCTTCGAAAAATCGTGTCCTACTCCACCATCAAAGTCCGCCGGAAAAATACCGTCGTTTTCGGAAACTCCCGATGCAGTAACTATTGAAGAAGGGCTCGCATAACCGTCAGCGCTCTTCATCTGGTAATTTGTATCATTCATCCTGAGCCAGTTCCAGGTAGGAGAAGGCAGGACGTTTAATTTTAAATCACTCATATTATTCTCCTGATTATTACAAGGAAGATTTACAAGGAGGCTTTACAAGGAAGTTCTTCTCGTTAAGCTCACGCGGCGCCTTCGGCTTGCGTTCGCTAATCTCGAAGAACGACCTCGCTTCGGATTCGAGCTGCGCCTTCGGCTTGCTCTCATCTCGAAGCTTTCGGTCACCCAATCGCTCCCTTCATTTCAAGCTGGATCAGGTTGTTCATCTCGACTGCGTACTCGAGAGGAAGCTCTTTTCCGACGTTATCAGCAAATCCTGATACGATAAGGGCTCTGGCGTCCTCTTCGCTCATGCCGCGGCTCATCAGATAGAAGACAACTTCGTCTGAGATACGGCCGATCTTTGCCTCGTGTCCTACATCTGCGTCTGAAGTTCTGATATCCATAGCCGGAATAGTATCTGACCTTGAAATATCGTCGAGCATCAGTGACTGGCAGGAAACTGATGACTTCGAGCCAGCAGCCTTTTCGCTGATGACAACGGCGCTTCTGAATGTGGAGATTCCGCCGTCCTTACTGATACTTCTTGTATTTACATATGATGAGGTGTCAGGTGCCGCATGGACTACCTTGCAGCCTGTATCGAGGTTCTGTCCCTTTCCTGCGAAAGTGACGCTTGTAAATTCTGAGCGTGAGCCCTTTCCTGCGAGGACGCTCTCAGGATACAGGTATGAGACATGTGAACCGAATGAACCCGAGATCCACTCGACTTTGCCGCCCTCTTCAACCTTCGCACGCTTCGTGTTCAGGTTGTACATGTTCTTCGACCAGTTCTCGATTGTCGAATAACGGAGTGTCGCATTCTTTCCTACATAGAGCTCAACGCAGCCTGCGTGAAGGTTTGCCACATTGTACTTAGGTGCCGAGCAGCCTTCTATGAAGTGGAGGTATGCGTCGTCATCCACAATGATCAGAGTATGCTCAAACTGACCTGCTCCCTTGGCATTCAGTCTGAAATAAGACTGAAGCGGGAAGTCTAAGTGTACGCCCTTTGGTACGTATACGAACGAACCGCCTGACCAGACTGCTCCGTGAAGAGCTGCAAATTTGTGATCAGTCGGAGGGACCAGCTTCATGAAGTGATCCTTTATCATGTCAGCGTACGGGCCGTGCAGAGCGCTCTCGATGTCTGTATAGACAACGCCCTTCTCAGCAACTGAATCCTTTACGTTGTGGTAAACGAGCTCCGAATCGTACTGGGCGCCGACACCTGCGAGAGATTTTCTCTCAGCCTGAGGGATACCGAGTTTCTCGAAGGTATCCTTGATATCTGTCGGAACGTTGTTCCAGTCGTTCTGCATCTTATTGTCCTTAGGGCGGACATAGGTCACGATGTTATCCATGTCGAGACCTTCGATAGACGGGCCCCAGTTCGGAACCGGAATCTGATTGTAGATCTCTAGTGACTTCAGGCGGAAGTCGTGCATCCACTCCGGGTCATTTTTTTCTTTTGAGATCTGCTCCACAATGGCCGGTGTGAGTCCCTCGTCGACTTTGTAAGCGTCATCCTCGGAATACCGGAAATCATACATGGAGCGGTCAATATCTGCTACCTGTGTTTTTTCCTTCATTACTTATCAGCACCTTCCTTGAGGTATTTTTCAAATCCGTTCTCATTGATGTCGTCAACCATAGAAGCGTCGCCCTCAGCAATGATCCTGCCGTCGGCTAAGATGTGGGTTCTGTCGACCTTCAAGGACTCGAGGATCCTTGTGGCGTGTGTGATGATAAGAAGAGCGCCGCCGACTGTCTTCTTGTACTCCTCGATTCCGGCACTAACTGTGCGGACAGCGTCTACGTCGAGGCCTGAATCTGTCTCATCGAGAATGGCAAGCTTTGGTTTAAGCATCAGGAGCTGAAGGATCTCAGCCTTCTTTTTCTCACCGCCTGAGAAACCAACGTTTAAGTCACGCTCTGCATATGAAGGGTCCATGTCGAGAACCTTCATTGTCTTCTTCAGATCCTTCATGAAGTCCCAGGCCTTGAGATGCTCTCCGGTCTTATTCTCAATAGCTGTACGAATGAAATTGGCAACTGTAATTCCAGGAACCTCGATTGGGTTCTGGAATGACATGAAAATACCTGCCCTGGCGATCTTATCCGTGGACTCGTGTGTGATGTCCTGGCCATCAAAAATAACCTGTCCATCGGTAACCTTGTATCTAGGGTCGCCCATCAGGGAAGAACCGAGAGTAGATTTTCCTGCTCCGTTAGGTCCCATAAGGACATGTACTTCACCGGCACCTACGTTTAAATTTATTCCGTGAAGGATCTCTGTATCCTCTTCTGCAAGCTTGACTTTAAGATCCTTTACTTGAAGGATATCTGACATTTTATCTGCCTCCATTCTCTGTTTCTCTTGATCTGATGATATACTATCACTATAATTCGAAATTTTATATTGGATTTACAACCAAAAACAATTATACATATAGGGGGTATCCATTACAATGAACAATTCGTTAAATATGATGTATTTTTATGCGAACAAAAGGGCCGGCAATTAGCCGGCCCGATAATTACTTCGCGTAATCTATAACACGTGATTCACGGATCACGTTGACTTTTATCTGTCCAGGATACTGAAGGTCATTCTCGATCTTCTTAGTAATATCTCTGGCCAGAAGAACCATATCCGCATCAGATATTTTCTCAGGAACTACCATGACACGAACCTCTCTGCCTGCCTGGATGGCATAAGATTTCTCGACGCCTTCGAAGCTGTTCGCGACGTCTTCTAACTGCTGAATTCTGTTGGTGTAATTCTCTAAAGTCTCGCGGCGCGCACCAGGGCGTGCTGCTGAGATAGTATCGGCTGCCTGGACCAGAAGCGCGATAAGAGACTCCGGCTCACAATCGCCGTGATGAGCGGCTACTGCATTGATGATGACCGGTGATTCCTTGTACTTCTTGCAGATATCTACACCTAATGCCACATGTGACTGTGACTCGGTCTGATCCTGCTCGTGGTCTACAGCTTTACCAATGTCGTGTAAAAGACCGGCGCGCTTGGCAATACGCGTATCAACTCCCACCTCTGCGGCGAGGAGACCGGTCAGCTGCGAAACTTCTACAGAATGCTTTAAAACATTCTGGCCGAAGCTCGTACGATACTTCAATCTTCCTAAAAGCTTAATTTCCTCAGTGTTGAGTCCATGTACTCCAGCGTCAAGTGCGGCCTGCTCACCTTCCTCACGGATGGTGTTGTCGACCTCCTTCTTCGCTTTATCAACCATTTCCTCAATTCTGGCCGGATGAATACGTCCGTCAACAATAAGCTTCTCAAGAGCAATACGGGCGACCTCACGACGAACCGGATCAAATGCTGAAAGGACTACTGCCTCTGGAGTATCATCTACGATAAGTTCAACGCCTGTCAAAGTCTCGAGGGTACGAATATTCCTTCCCTCTCGGCCAATGATACGGCCCTTCATCTCATCATTCGGCAGCTGTACAACGGAGATCGTAGATTCTGCGACATGGTCTGCCGCACATCTCTGAATGGCTGTAACCAGTACTTCCTTAGCCTGCTTGTCGGCTTCGTCCCTGGCCTGGGCCATCGACTCCTTAATATACTTGGCTGCATCTGCCTTTACATCGTCTTTTACAGTATTCAGTAAGAAATCTTTTGCCTGTTGGGAGGTAAGACCTGAGATTCGTTCGAGTTCCTGTACCCTTTGCTCGTTCAGCTTCGCTACCTTCTGCCGTTCCTTCTCGAGATTCTCCTCTCGGCTGATAAGAGACTGTTCCTTACGATCGGCACTTTCCAGCTTCTTGTCGAGGTTTTCCTCTTTCTGCTGTACTCGTGACTCACTCTTCGAAACTTCAGCTCTGCGTTCCTTGATCTCTTTCTCGAGCTCATTCTTCGAACGCATAGACTCCTCTTTTGCTTCGATAAGGATCTCCCGCTTTTTCGTTTCCGCAGTCTTCACAGCTTCGTCAATAATAGATCTGGCCTGCTGTTCAGCTCCTCCCACCTTCTGTTCCGTGACTTTCTTATGGTAGGAATTTGTAACGAAAATGCTCACCGGAACCGCAATCACGAGCGTCACCACTACCGCGATTATAATTCCTGGCACAGGAGCACCTCCTTAATAGGTATATAATTTTTACTAATCTAGTTTACAGTATTAGTGAAAAAGTGTCAAGAAAAGAAATCATTCATTAGTACTTGAACTTCTTCATATCGTCATCAAGCTCTGTAGCAATATCCTGCAGGTCTCCGGATGAATGCTCGATCTCGTCTGCTATGGATGTGATCGAAGATACTGAAGCCGAAGACTCCTCTGTGCTTGCTGCGTTCTCCTGGGCGATTGCAGAAAGAGAAGATACGGTCTCTACGACTTTCTTTCTGGCCTCGTCCATCTGCTTCATCTGAGAAGAAATGGATGATACAGCGTCGATAGAAGCATCGATTCCTGTAGAAACTTCATCGAATGCGCTCTTCGTGCGCTCTACGTTGTCAGACTGCTGCTCGATGATCTCGTTTACAGAATCCATCGTCTTAACGGCCTGATCTGAATCCTTTATAAGCTTATCTACTATCTGCTCAATCTGCTTTGCTGAGTTAGATGACTGGTCAGCCAGCTGCTGAATCTGGGATGCTACGACAGCGAAACCTCTGCCTGCCTCTCCTGCTCTTGCAGCCTCGATAGAAGCATTGAGTGAGAGAAGGTTGGTCTCATCTGCGATATTTGAAATAATGGCGGTAGCTTCGCGAATCTTTCCAGCGGACTCGTTCGTAGTCTTGGTCTGCTCGGCTATCTGCTCGATAGTCTGCTTTGTTCGGTCATTCGTATCTCCAAGCTCGCCAATGATTGAAATAGCTGTCTTCTGGGACTCCTGCATCTTCGAGTTGGCTTCATCAAGTCCGTCTACCTGCTTGTTCGTCTCCTCGATCATGTTTCCGATCTCGATGACGTTCTCAGAAGCTGTCTGCGTATGTCCGGCCTGAGATGTAGCACCCTGAGCGATCTCGTTTACTGCTACATCGACCTGGTTCGTAGTCTCATTCATCTCCCTGATGCTCTTGTGCATTCCGGTCGACGAGTGATAGAGCTTTTCAGACTGTCCTCTGATATTCGAAATTACGTCGATCAGCTTGTGCTGAAGATTTACGATGGCTCTGGCCATAACACCGAATTCATCGGTTCTGCTGGTAAGCTTTTCACTGTTCGCATCGGATCTGAAATCGAGGTCTGACATCTTGTTGATAAAATCTGTCATCTGCTTCAACGGACGGAGACTTCTGATCAGAATATATACCAGAAGGATAAGTCCGGCAACACCGATGATACTTCCAAAGAGCGAACCAGCTATCAGTGTGCGGTCAACGCTGCTCATGACTTCAGAATAATCTGCAGAAATAACTATGATAAACTTTCCGTCAGAAGCTATGTAATATGAAGCGTACTTCTTCACACCGTTGAACAAATACTCAGTAGTGATATTTCTAGGAGAAGGAATCGTTCCCCCTTTGAGCTGCTTAACGAGACCCAGGACTACTGAGTTCTCAACCGGTTTTCCGATCTTAGATGCCGTAGGGTGATAGAGCATCGTGCCATCTTTATTTACAACATAAGCGTAGCTCGATGACAACCCCTGTACACCAACGCCAGCGAAAATACTCTTCAGATTGTTTCCGTCCAGGTTTCCTCCACCTTTCTCGAGTGAAACGCCGTAGGCTTTTGCCACATCCTTCATGTAGTTCTTGGTTGTGTTTTCAACTGAACTTCTGAATTCCGAGATCATGATCGTATTCAAAAGTACCACGACTACTGCAATTACAGCGACGGTAGCTACAATGACACGCCCCGTCATCGATCTGAGAAAAGCGACCTTGTTTTGATGTTTTTCTTTTTCCATTTGCAATGTCCCTTCAAAGAAAATTTGTAAAAATTACAAAGAATTTATATTGATATTATCGCACTATAAAAGTATAAAAACAAGCTTTTTTCTAAAAAGTCCCGTCGATTGGGAAACTATTCAGAACCTTTTGTTAATATTTTTACAATTTCACCGTAGCTCTCTGCTTTATGTGGCCAGCTGCAGTCCATACATGACTTTATCTTCCTCCCGTCCTTCGATGTAACCCAGGTAAAATTCCCGGGACAGCTGCTAAGAAAGTACAGCGGGCAGTAGCAGAAAAGGCAGTTGATATGCTCCATGTCGTGACAGGGATAGTACCTGCACTGATGATTTTCAAAATATTTAAAACTGTTCCTGTATCTTTCTTCCATAATTTACAGCCTCGTCGACAAAATGTGCTGGAAATGACAGACAGGACGGATAGTAAAAATGCATAAACCCGAGGAAATGTTTCTCGTCCGCAAATCCCTCGTCCCATGCCTTCTCCGAAGAAGCTTTTCTCACGCGGGCTCCATTTCCCGTATCCCTGACATCATAGTAGTGGAACTCGTGGCCTCTTATCTTTGAACCTTCTTTTACAAAAAAATGTACCTTGTCACACGCCTCGAGATACCCGAATCTCACGCTTCTTCCAGTGTAGAAGCAGTCCCCGTGCAAAATCCCCGTAAGCTCTCCCCTGCCTCCAATCGTATCGTGCAGATACATAAAACCGCCGCACTCCGCAATGACAGGCATTCCCAGATTCCATGCCTCTCTGATCGAATCAAGCATCGGTTTATTTTCTGAAAGCTCATCGATATAATTTTCCGGGTATCCGCCTGGCAGTATCAGGCCCGAGGTCCCGTCAGGAAGTTTTTCGTCGATAAGAGGTGAGAAATACTCAATACCAGCCCCCGCATCCTCTAAGGCAAATTCATTTTCTCTGTATAGAAATCCAAAAGCACTGTCTCTTGCAACGGCGATCTTTGCGCGGTTTTCGGGACGTTTTCTGGTTTCTTCCGCGGCATCTGAATTCCGATCCGCTCTAATATCTATATCGTCCATTTCGGCGATTTTAACAAGCTTTAAAATATCGCAGCGCTTTGAGATTTCTTCCAGGAGAATCCTGTTCTGTCCCACACTGTCACTGTCCTGAGGAAGAAACAGCCCGAGGTGTCGGCTCTTAACCTGAAGTTTTCCATCGTTCGGCAGATGTCCTATGACAGGAATTTTTGTGAACTCCTCAATCTTTTGAGCGATAACAGGAAAGAATGAATCCGAGACCTTATTTAAAAAAATGCCGCGTATCAATTTTTTCTTATCGAAGCTGATGATTCCCGCTATCACAGAAAGAAGCGTCTGAGCCGCACCGCGGGCATCGAGGCAGAGGATGATCGGCATTCCGAGAGTCTCTGCGAGGTCGTATGACGAGCCCTCCGGCGAAAAACCGCCGAGCCCATCGTAAAGCCCCATGACTCCTTCCGCTACAGCTATCCTTTTATCCTCTGGCGTGTTACAAGGCACGTCACTGCAGTCTCTTGCGAAAAGGCGCCTCGTCGTCTTATCATCTGTAAAAAATGTATCGAGGTTATGCCCTCTGATCTCGGTTATCTGCTCGTGATACATCGGATCGATAAAATCCGGTCCTGACTTGAACGGAACAACAGAAAATCCCTCTTTTTTCAGAAGAAGCATCAGGGCACGTGTCACTGTCGTCTTACCTGAACCGCTCTTTGCGGCAGCTATCATTATTCCACGCATAAATTTTTCACCACTGTAATATAGAGTGCTCTCTCCGGCAGATCTTCAGGCAGCTTTCCTTCAAAAATCCTCTGGCCGGCGCTGCCTAAATCTTTCCCGGTAAATATCTGCACTTTCATATCCTTAAGGAAATCAGACACAGCAGAAGCATCGCTTTTTCCCGAGAAGAGGAAATACGAAAGCCTGTTGTTTTCGACTGTCTCCTTTATCTCATTTAATTTCAGTGTTTTTCCATGGTAGGATCTTATCGCGGCGCCATCATAAGGCAGGTGAGTCGCGGACGAGAGCATCTGAACCGAAGAGATTCCAGGAAGTACTCTTATCTTTATTCCATTTTTTTCTTCTAAGCTGAGAAGTCCCTTTGCTCCACTGTAAAAACCGCTGTCACCCGAAAAAAGCACGACAGCCCGCGAGCAGCCGCTTTTCGCTATAGCATCCGCAATATCGTCCGGCATAAATGCCTTCACCTTCACACAGGGATTGCTCTTTACCAGTGGATAATTCAGAAGGCGCTCTGATGCTATGATAATATCAGCATTCCTTATCGCATTGGCTGCCTCGAGCGTAAGAGTTCTTTCCCCACAGCCTGCGCCGATTACCGTGATGCTTTTTTCAGGAACACTGACTGCCTGATCCTGCCGCCTCTCGATCGTAATCACAGATACGCCTGCTGCCTGCGCTGCCCTGATCTTCTGGTCGTAGCCTCCGGCCTTACCGGACGCCTTTGTGACGAGAAGACCTATATCATATCTCTTCAAAAGCGCGAGGTTTTCTTCGTAAGTAAACGGTCCCTGCTCCGCAATGATGTGGCTTTTTTCGATCCCAGCCTGCTCGCAGAGCTCTATAGCCCGAATCGAAGGAAGCACTCTGACATAGAGCCTGTCGCGAAATCCGGCGAAATATTTAAGTTCTTTTGAACCAGTTGTGAGTAAAATCCTGCTCTCAGATGATTCAAGAAGTTTAACAGCTTCAGCGGTATCTTTCACATAGGAGACGTTGAAATCCGGCTCATGCGAAGTTCTCTCCCTCTCGATCCTCCTGTAGTCTATGCCAAGAGAAGATGCCGCCATCTTTATGTTACGGCTTGCCTCGACTGCATATGGGTGGGTCGCATCGAAAACCAGATCAGTATTTTTCTCTTTAAAAAAGCTCTCCATCTCAGTCTCATCGAGTCGCCCGATATGAACCTCGATAAGCGGATCAGGCTTCATCACTTCTTCGCCGTAATCGGTTGCAACGCAGACTGTAGAAGCTATCCCCGCGCAGGCAAACGACTCCGCTAAAAGCCTGCCCTCTGTCGTCCCGGAAAAAATCACGATGTTTTTCATCTGCTGCCCTTTCCGTAAATGCTTATCGTAACGCGCTCTGTCTTCATCTTTCCGACGATCTTCTTTGCGCCGTGTCCGGCGGAAAGCGATGCCGCCCGCTCGCAGACGTTGTCTACTCCGACTGTCGCCTGTACGAACGGCGAAGACTTGAAGTACCCCTCCGCCTTTTTAAGCTCCTCGGCCGAATATGTAATAAAAGGCACGCCAAGCGCGTGACTTAAGTTTATAAGTCCTGTCTCACTTCTCTTGATATCGATAGAAGAAACAGAATCAATGCATGCCATGCAGAGATTCATATTGCTTACCACATCTTTTAAAAATGAAAAAATTTCGTCGAACCCGGTGAATTTCCGGCAGCCTATGCCGGCACAGAGATTTTTTTCAAAAAGGTATAGACAGCTGGCGTCTATCCCGGCATTTAAGAGGAATTCTTCTCTGACCTGTCTTTCCGGCAGAGGCAGAAACGGGTCAAGCCCCGCCGATTTTAAAATAGAGATAAGCCCGTCGTTTCCAACTATGACTATGTCAGGCCGCTCTTCTTTTCCCTGAACCGGCCGCAGATATTTTCTGTAATCGCTCTGATAGAGCCGATGGAGAGATTCACTTTTCACTGAGATGATATCTCCGCTCAGGACTCTTGAGGAGATGGTTTTTATCGCCGAAGGATTCAGAATGCCGAGGCCGTTTTTCTTTGCAAAAATATCCACGGCGAAGGTGTGATTTACATCTGTGGCAGTAGTGATCACTGCTGTCGCTGAAAGCTCTGCCGACAGCTTCTCTGCCAGCTCGTTTGCTCCTCCGATGTGTCCCGAGAGAATCGGGATTACAAACCTTCCGGCCTCGTCCATGCATATAACAGCCGGATCAGTCGTCTTATCCTTTATATACGGCGCTATGAGCCGGACAGCAATTCCTGCTGCTCCGATAAAAACCAGCGGAATCTGATTTAAAAAAGCTTCTGCGATATTTTTTTCAGTGACTCCGGCTGTGCCATCTATAAGCTGCTTTTCATCCGGGATCTTTTCGGCCAGCTTTCTGCCGTTTGCGGTAAAAAATATGACTTTTATCATTTCCGGTACTCCGTCGTGAAATCTGGGTCGTAGAGGCAGCTCCTGTCAAAATCAGACTGCGACAGCGCGTCCCCGACGATAACTAAAGCTGTTTTAACTATGCCTTCATTTTCCTGACAACTGTCAAGTTTTCCGACTGTGGTCCTTATTATCTTCTGGTCAGGCCAGCTTACGCGAAAAGCGATCGCCGCCGGCGTATCCTCGCTGTATCCACCGGCTAAAAGCTTCTGTTTCAGCTCTCTGCACCTGTTTACACTGAGATAAATTGCCATCGAAGAGTGAGTTCTGGCCAGATTTTCGACAGATTCTTCCGGCGGGACCGGCGTCCTGCCTGCGGTCCGTGTGAGGATCAGAGTCTGGCTTATTCCCGGGAGAGTGTACTCCATTCCCATCTCAGATGCTGCCGCAAATGCCGCGGTGACCCCCGGTGTCACATCGTACGGAATATTTTTTTCTTTTAAAAAAGCGATCTGCTCGGCGATCGCGCCGTAGAGCGACGGGTCTCCGGTGTGAAGGCGGACAGTTGTTTTTTTCTCTGCCTCGGCCATTAAAATGACCTCTTCGACCTCCTCGAGCGTCATTTTCGCGCTGTTATAAACCAGCGCATCCTTCTTTAAAAAATCAGCGAACTCAGCACTGACAAGCGAGCCCGCATAGATCAGGACATCTGCATTTTTTAAAAAAGAAAGCCCACGCACCGTAATAAGGTCTACAGCTCCGGGCCCTGCTCCTACGAAATGTACCATTATCTTCTCCCTATAAGCCTTTGATTTAATGTATAAACCATCAGATGGACGTTCACATCGGGAATCCAGTGGCTTATCGTATTCGAGATCTCTTTTAAGATCAGATTCATTACTTCATCTAGATATCCAAGCGATGCCAGATAGTCCGCCGCTTCCTCAGTCGTATTGGACGCAAGGAGCTTTCGTGCCTCATCTGCAGTGCAGCATGGCACTGCTCGAAGAAGCGCTGCTGTAAGAATCTCCATCCTGCAGTCGCCGTACTTCGAATGAGTATTTGAAAAACCGCCGGCAACTTTTACTATCTTTCCCAGATGTCCAACTAAGGTGATATCCCGAAAACCTTCGTCCTCAGCGATCTCCAATGCATCACGGATAAAGTTCGAACACTTTACAGCTGCGTCGAGATCTATACAATAGTCCTTCAGGAGAAATTCCTGTCCGTAATTTCCAAAGGCCAGAAGAAGGCTCCTGTCACCTAAAACTTTTCGCTGGTGGATTTCAACCCTGATCGTATCGACAAGTGCCGCATCGCTCATCGGCTCTACGATCCCGGTAGTCCCTAAGATTGAGATACCCCCGACGATTCCAAGGCGCGGATTGAAGGTCTTCTTCGCGGTCTCTTCGCCACCGTCAGCCTCGATCGTAACGGTGACTTTTCCTGTAAAGTCTGCTGCCCGGCAGACCGAGAGCACATTGTCCCGAATCATCTCACGGGGAACGTGGTTTATCGCCGCCTCTCCGACAGGCTGATCGAGTCCGGGTTTTGTGACCGTTCCGACGCCTCTTCCGCCTTTTATAATGATCTCATTCGTGCCGCCTTCTGACGCTTCTGCTATCGCTCTGATCGTCATCTTGTCTGTCACGTCCGGATCGTCGCCCGCATCTTTTAAAACTTCACAGACTCCTCTGTCTTTAAGCTTATAAGACGGACTGTACTTTATCTGCTTCGGTGTCATTATAGAGATGTCCTTCGGGACGAAGCCGAGAAGCAGGTCACAGGCAGCGGCTTTTGCCGCAAAAGCCGCTGCCGAACCAGTAGTAAAGCCATACCGCAGCTTTTTCATTTCGACTGTCCTATATGCTTTAAGGCCGCATTTACGAGGCAGGCGGCAATATTGCTTCCACCCTTTCGGCCCCTGTTTACGATGCATGGAATTTTGGTCTTAAGTATCAGATCCTTCGAATAGGCTGCATTTACAAAACCGACAGGCACTCCGATGATAAAGTCCGGATTGAAGCCCTGTTCGCAGTGCAGCAGATCGAGCTTCAAAAGTGCGGTCGGAGCATTTCCGATCGCAAATATTTTTTTGCCTTCAAGGTGGGCGGCAGCTTCCATCGAAGCCGCAGCTCTTGTGATACCCTCTTTCTTTGCGATCTCTCTGATCCTCTGGTCAGACATGAAGCAGTGAGCTTCGCAGCCATATTTTTTCAGACCGCTCTTATTGATCCCGGCGAGCGCCATCTGGGTATCGCAGATCACGGATGCGCCGTCCCTTATCAGATCTTCGAGGACAGCTGTCGCATTCTCTGTAAATGTCAGCGTTTTCGCATAGGAAAAATCGGCACTAGTGTGGATGCATCTCTTGATATAGGGCTCCTCTTCAGGTTTCAGCTTAATGCCTTCCCTGTCAAGTTCCTCACCAATTATGCGGAAGCTTTCTTTTTCAATTTCTTCAGGTTTTACAAAAATATACTCGTCATCTGCCATTGACTATCTCCTGTACTGCAGCGAGTAACTGCATATTTTTCGGTCTGTCCTTAATAGCTATGCGGTAGTAATTTCCATTCAATCCATCAAAATCCTTAAGGTCGCGGATCAGAATCTCCCTCTTCAAAAGCTCATCGTAGAGCGGGATGTCCGTCTTTATCATAAGAAAATCGGCCTCTCCCGGGAAAACCATAAATCCCATCCCTAGAAAACCACTCTGCACAAACCCTCTCTCTGCCCTAAGGAACGAACGGCTCCTCTCGAGATAATCACTCTCATCGAGCGCCGCGAGTCCGCATTTTTCAGCGAAGATAGATACATTCCACTCGCTCTGGTGGGTAGCGATCTGCGAAGTCAGCTTCTTTGGAGCCCTCAGGTATCCGAGTCTTACTCCAGCCATCGCAAAGGATTTCGTAAAGGCTGAAACTCTTATGACATTGTCAAAAGTGCTCTTGAATAAAAAGTCCTCGTAGTCGTTTACCTTATCGCAGAGGTGCATGAAGCTCTCATCTATGACTACAAGTATATCTTTTCTCTGGCAGTGCTTTAAAATATTGTCAAGCAGCGGTATCGGAACCGTCCGCCCTGTCGGGTTGTTGGGCGTCGCAAGAAAGAGCATGTCGATCCCACTGTCAAGCATCTCCGCGATGTCGTCATCGACTTCATAGCCAAGCTTCTCTTTAAGCGGATATTCTTCAAGCTGCGCCCCGACGGCCTGCGCCGCGTACTTGTAGCCTCCGAACGAAGGTGTCACGACACCGATCTTCTTTGGCTTAAATGTAAAGACTATATCCAGAAACAGCTCTGAAGCTCCGTTTCCTACAAGCACTTCCTCCGGCTCACAGACAAGGGTATCAGCGATCTTTCTCTTAAGTTCCTCCTGCTGTGGATCAGGGTACTGTCCCGCAAGATCCGCTGCCGCTCTCGCCGCGTCCAGAACTTTCGGCGGCACACCGAGCGGGTTCGTATTTATCGAAAAATCGAGCCTGATGTCCTTATGCCTGTAAACATCTCCTCCATGGAACTGCATATCTCTATAACTCCTTAAAAAATATAAAAGCCCTGAGGCTTTAAATTATCAAAAACATTAAATCAAGTATAACACAAAAACACAGATTATTTCCATAACAACAGATGCCGATATGACAAGCCGCTGTGTGATAGAGATATCAGAAAGTGTGGCCTCTCTCTTATTTTCTCCAAGCTGCGGCCTGTCGATAAGGACTCCGCCGTAAAGGGCGCTTCCACCGAGTTCAATTCCCAAAGCGCCGGCCACTGCCGATTCCGGGCAGCCCGCATTCGGGCTTTCTGTCTTTCTGTGATCTCTTCTAAAAGCCCTGTACGCGCCTGCTGCACTAAGCCTCTTCGAAAAAATGCTTAAGAAAATAATAAGAGCTGCTGTGATTCTTGCCGGGATAAAATTTAAAATATCATCGAGCTTCGCCGCGGCTCTTCCAAACGAAAAATACCGTTTATTTTTATATCCTATCATCGAGTCCCCGGTGCTTACAGCCTTAAAGGCCATCCCGCCGCAGGGACCGAAGAGCGCCAGATAAAATATCGGTGAAATAATCCCGTCACTTAAATTCTCCGCGAGAGTCTCGATAACCGCATTAATTATTTCCTTTTCTTTCAATCTGTCAGTGTCCCTTCCGACAACGTATGAGAGTTTCTCTCTCGCTGCATAAAGGTCGTTATTTCCAAGAGCTTTTTTTACAGGTGAAGTCTCCCTGACAAGGGAAGCAGTTGAAATGCAGGTACAGCTCAAAAAAGCCTCTGCCGCGATAAAGAGATACCTGTTTATCTCAAAGCAGATATATAAGACAGCCGCATTTGATAAAATCGAAAGAAGAACCGCAAGTGCCACTGTAAAAAGCCCTCTTGAATACTCCTTTAAGTTTATGTTTCCTGCGCCCTCTGCTTTGTGCCCGCTGTTGACTTCAGGTCCGAGAAACGCCTTATCGAGCGCTGAATACAAAGCCCCGATCATACGCACCTGATGCAGCTTAAACCAGTGAGGGTCACCAACTATTAAATCCAGAATAAATCCGGCCAGAAAGCCAGCCAGATGAAGTCTAATAATTTCCATCAGTTCACTTCTACTGTAAAAAAGTACCCCTCTCCCGGCGCCGCAGAAAATGAGAAGTAATCCTCTCCCGTAAATGCCGAAAGAAGTGCCATTATAGTGCCCCCGTGTGCGACTATTGAAGCGTCGAACATCTCATTTAACTCCAGTCCCGCGGTGAATTTTTTTACTTCTTTTATACTTAACCTGTCCTGAGAAACGTGCTGTTTTTCAATATCATCTACTACGATCCCAAAACCTTTAAGAGTCCGCCTGATAAACTCTTCCCTGCTCTCTCCTCCAGGAATCTGTCCCACACAGCCGCTGTCGACCCACTCGCGGTACTCAGGGAGATCTTTCATATCCTGATAATTTTTTCCCTCAAAAATACCGAAGTCCATCTCGTTTAACTCATCAACGATCTTTCTCTTCGGATAGAGCCTCGGGTAGATAAACTTCGCGGTGTTCTGGCAGCGAAGTGCCGGGCTCGTGAAGAGGTACATGGCGTTTGGATATTCCCTCGCATTTTTCTTAAAAGAATCGACAGCCTCAGGCGTCAGCGGTTCCTGGCTCCTTCGTCCGGTGTACCTCTTTAAAATATTTCCCTGCGTCTGCCCGTGGCGGAGCAGGATGATTCTTAAGCGTTTTTTCATAGAAGGTCTCCAGGTCATGCACCGAAGAATTTGATGATCTTCGATATCGCATAGTCCATCAGGTTCGGATCCGTAAACGGGTGGTCAGCATTCTCAACGACTTCGTACTCGATCACATTGTCCTCGCAGAACTTTGTAATGTCCTCTACGCTCGTGTACTGGTCCTTCCCGCCGGCTATAATCATCATATCGTCGGCGAAGTCCAGATAATCCTTGTCAGAGACATTGTTCTCTTCCAGCTCATCGAGAAAATCCTGCGACAGATTGATCTTTCTCTTGAAGCCGACATTTACATCTTTTTTCTTCTTTATCTTTGCCCAATCGTCGTCCGTGAGCCGTCCGGCAAAGTTCTCGTACATATGGATCGCCGGAACTCTGAGTGCGATCTTTGTAAACGGATTTCCAAGTTTGTTTAGATATAGAAGCGTCATGTATCCGCCGAGGCTCGTACCATAGGCATAGATTCGCTCTGCTCCTCTTTCTTCTTTCGCATATTCTACGACCATCTGGTAGTATTTCAAAAATTCAGAGAGTATCATCCTGTTTCTCGCATCGGCCCCGTGGCACGGCCAGTCAAAAGTGACCACCTCAAAATTTTTGTGCTTCGAAGTCAGCTTCTCGCTGAATTTTTTTATCGCGCTGTTCTCTTTTACCCCGCCGAATCCGTAGGTCGCGATCACGATATCCGTAACGTCCTTCGGATCCTTGTCATAGTAGCAGAGGCATCTTACCGAATAACCATCTTTGTTTATATCAAACTTTTTCTCCATTTCGTGCTCCTTTTAAAAATACATACAAAAACATCATAGCTCACAATGAAAAATTTCTCAATAAGTGATATACTTCATGCATGTTAGAATTTAAAAATCTTGTGATCGGATACAACAACACTCCACTTGTGAATATACCGGATATGACTGTAGAAGGCGGTGAGATTTTAAGCGTCGCCGGCCCGAATGGCTGCGGGAAATCAACGCTGCTTAAGACTATAACCTGCTCCCTTCCTGCTGTCTCGGGAGATATTTTTCTCGATACCAAAAATGGCAGAAGAGAAAGCCTTAAATCCATCGGCCGTGAGACTGCCGCAAAAAATATCTCTGCACTTTTTACCGACAGGATCAAGGGCAACGGCCTTCGCTGCTCGGACATAGTCGCTGCCGGAAGGTATCCTTACACCGGTTTTTTCGGGAAGCTCTCAGAACACGACAATGACATGATCCGACAGTCTATGGAACTTACGAATACAGCAGAACTCGCTGGACGGCAGTTCGACGCGCTAAGCGACGGCCAGAAACAGCGTGTCCTTCTCGCCCGTTCGATCTGCCAGGATCCCGAAGTCCTGATTCTCGACGAGCCGACCGCATTTCTCGATATCAGATACCAGTATGAGCTGAAAAAAATCCTGTTAAAGCTCAGGGAATCCGGCATCGCCATCATAATGTCGATTCACGAACTTTCTCTCGCAAGGGAATGTTCAGACAAGATTATCGCGATAAACGAAGAGCACCAGGCGGCGATTGACATGCCCGAGGCGCTCGACGATGAAAAATATATTCACAAATTATTCGGGATCAGAGATTAGTTTTTTTCATCCCGATCAGTCTGTTGAGAAAATCCATATCCAGATTCTTCTCCAGAATATCTGCGAGTCTGTCGAGCTCCGCGTTCGTAGACTCACGCTGACTGATCTCACTTACCTTCTTCGGGGCAAGTCCCTTTCTCCTGTAGATAAAATCCAGAAGTCTCTGTACCGGAGCTGTCTCATCGAAAAATCCGTGCCAGTAAGTTCCCGCTATAAGATTTTTCTCATCAATAAATCCCTCTGCCTTTCCGTTCTTTACATCTGGGATAAGCGGCTGCACTTCCCCAGAAAATCTGCTCACTCCACAGTGTATCTCATAGCCTCTTACAGCCCCGCCGTCTGCAAAGCTTCCCTCATCCTGACGGGTCGTCTTGTCTTTGTCCATAATTGTGGTCATCGGTATAAGTCCAAGGCCATCCTCAAAGCCGCCCTCTTCTATTCCATAAGGATCTGCGATATTTTTTCCAAGCATCTGGTAACCGCCGCAGACTCCAAGTACAGGTATTTTTCCAAAGCTCTCCTGCAGCAGTCCTGCAATCCCAGAGCGTTTCAGCCACCTTAAATCTGCGATCGTATTTTTCGTGCCAGGAAGTATTATAAGGTCAGGATTTCCGATCGATGCGGCATCTGATACATACCTGACTGACATATCCGAAAGTCTCTCAAGCGGAAGAAAGTCCGTATAATTTGAAATCTTCGGAAACCTGATCACGACTATGTCGATATCCTTTGCCCTGTGGTCTTTTAATCTCTCAGAGAGCGAATCTTCCTCCGGAAGGTCAAGTCTCGTAAAAGGCAGAACACCTACGACAGGTTTCTTCGTTTTCTCTTCGAGGATTTTTACTCCGTCCTCGAAGAGTTCTGGATCGCCGCGGAATTTATTTACGATAAGTCCCCTGATAAGCTTCCGTTCGTTCTCCGGAAGCAGGGCTACGCTCCCATAAAGCTGCGCAAAAATTCCGCCCCTGTCTATATCTCCGACTAAAAGCACCGGAGCATTTACGGCAGTGGCCAGTCCCATATTTACAATATCATCTTTTCTTAAATTCAGCTCGCAGCACGAGCCGGCACCCTCAATAACTATCAGATCATTTTCATTCGAGAGCTTCTGGTAGTCCGCGAGGATGGCTGGCATCAGGGACTTTTTCTTTTTAAAATAATCTCTTGCCGAAAGATTCTCCCTCGCGCGGCCATCCACAATGACCTGACTCGCTGTGTCGGTCGACGGTTTAAGAAGCACCGGATTCATCTCGACCGCCGGCTCTTTAAGACAGGCCTGCGCCTGCAGAGCGGTGGCTGTCCCGATCTCCCCGCCGTCTGCTGTAACAAACGAATTCAGGGCCATATTCTGCGATTTGAATGGAGCGACCCTAAGCCCTCTCCTCGTATAAATCCGGCAGATACCCGCAGTTATCAGGCTTTTCCCGACACCGGACATCGTACCCTGTATCATCAGATTTTTTGCACTCATGCTGATATTACACTATCTCACTTTTATTCCCAGACGCTGTGGTCTCTGCCAGAGCCGATCTCAAAGTTGCATTTTACGATTCCCAGGTCGAGGCTCGTAAAAAGACCAAATCCGGACTTTGCGATAACTTTATCGCCGTCTCTCTTGAATGTAAACTTCTGCTGGTCGATACAGGTCGGTGCCAGAAGCGCCGCCTCAATCCCAGCCCGATACCAATCCGGATCGTCCTCCTTATAGTCACTTACATCTTCGATACTCTTGGATTTGTGCGCTGTGCCCTCTGTCTTTCCATAACCTAAGGCTATCAGCATATAGCGCTTTTCGCCAGGGCCGACTTTTCCCTTCGTTTTGCTCCTGTCGTATGTCGCAGCGACCCAGCAGGAATTTACCCCAAGCGACTGGGCCAGAAGTACGATCCACTCTCCATAGTATCCGATCTTCTCATCGCTTCCCCTCGGCCCGATCATTGCCAGATAGTTTCGGCACCCTTGAAAATTGCCATATTCAGGCTTCTGCGCCTGGAACGCTTCCGGCTCATTTAACATAAGCTGAATATGCAGTACACCTTCTCTGTTCGCAGCCTCTACCGCTTCTTTCAGTTCCTCAACTGCATCGTCGACAAGCGGCTGATCTGTGAATCTTCTTACAGCGTGCCTTGTCTGGATAGCGTTTCGTAATCTCTTTATCTCTTCATGTGAAAATTCCATAGCTGTCACTCCTTTTTTCTATTATACTCTAATTTTTCACATTTCGATATAAAATAAAAAATCTGCCAGACCAAAAAAGACCTCCCCACATCGCTGTGGGAAGGCCGCTATACATATATGGAAATTTTTCAGGCCCAGATCGTATGGTCTTTGCCAGAACCAATCTCGAAGTGGCATTTTGCGATTCCTAAATCCATCTTCGTGTAGAAACCCAGTCCGGCCTTGGCTTCTATCTTGTCGCCTGCTTTTTTAAATTTGAATTTCTGCTGATTCATCGCAGTCGGCGCAAGAAGTGCGGCCTCAAGTCCTGCTTTATACCAATCCGGATCACCATTTGTGTAATCGCTTACATCTGCAATCGTCTTGCTCTTATGCCTGACGCCCTGATTTTTTCCATATCCTAAAGCGATAACGACATAGCGCTTCTCTCCTGGTGCGATCTCGCCCTTAGCCTCGCCTTTCTTGTAAGTCATAGCAACCCAGCAGGAATTTATATCCATAGCCTGATTTTAACTTGCTTGCCTGCGTTCTATGCAGTCAGCCTGCATGGTATCTTCCAGCAGTCATCCCGCATGGTGTCTTCCCGCACACAGCCCTATAATCACTATGATGGCTATTACAACTCCGACAGTTCCCAACAGGTAAGCAGCGATCGCAATCACCCCTATCGCCATGAAGATTCCAAGCAAAAACGGAATCAGATGAAAAGCCGCCGACAACAGCCAGCCAAATACCTTAACGATGCCTACTAGAAAGGCTATTATCAAAAGAATACAAAAAAGTGTTATCATTTTAACTCCTTAATGCGAAAAAGAAATAGTAGTTCCCCAATCAGTTCTGGCTTTTCTTCGCTCGGCTCAGAACTGACATAATCTTCTTATAAGTATATTCTTCGATACTATTAAAAAGGAAGCCCGTCTGGTGGCAAGCTTCCTAATCAATAAAGACATCTGGTCCAATGGTAATGATACCGATTCAAGACTTGTTTTTCTGGTTTTGATGCTTTCTAGCTTCTACAGCTTTCTTGCATTTTTCCCTATCAGATCCTTGCATACCCAAGAAATCAGCAGCCGAATCGAATGTTAAATCATGAAGATTCATAATATTTATTACCATATTTGTTTTTTCTTCTTCTCGACCTTCTTCTCGGTACTCATCCTTCAACAGCCTCATCGTTCTCTCTTCGTCATAATCTGTAAGTACCATATCCATCACCTCTGATCTGTTTCTCCGTATGTAACTCTTCACCCAGCCATCATCAAGTGCATCAAGCGCGTAATCTACAGACTCCTCGATACTCTTCCCTTCTGTGTTAGCTCTTCTGGTGTAATATACAAAATTCGAATAATCCCTAAGCGGCTTGCACTTCTCTAACAGCTCACCGTTGTTACCACGGTTGATGTTAAGCATACGAACCTTGAATTCAATCATAGGTTCAGCACATGATTCAAAAGCACTGCTAAGCTTCAAGATGCCATCCTACTGTTGCCATTGCGTTCGATGTCTTTTGCCCTTTCCTGCCTGTAACTGCTCAAAAGACTTATCTAATCTTTCTAAATACTTGGCGTTTTCTATCTCTTTTTCCATTTCATTATAGCGGTCAAGACTGAGAATCACGACATTCTTGTCTTGTTTTCTGGTTACAACAATTGTTTCTCCCTCGTCAGTCGCCTTATCACAATAACTTTTAAAATTATTACGCATTGACGTATTGAATTAAAATATTACTCAACACATCGCAAAAAGCCCTATAATTTCCGTTTCTTCCATCTGGTATAGCAAAAACTACTTTATCAAAATAAACGCCAAATCCCTCATTTACCAAAACATCCTTAAATGCATCAGCAACCTCAAAAGGATCATTTCCGAAGGCGCCGCATCCCCAGGCGCCAAGAGTGACGGAATGGTAACCATTTTCAACTGCAACGCAAAGGATATGTCGAATTCTTTGTCTATAATACTCACGAAGTCCGGATATATCCACGCCACGAGCTCTTCCAAAAAGATTTGGTGCTGCCACAGAAATTACAGCAGTAGTATGCGGGTGCTCCAGTAAATTCATATGGCAATCCCGGAACACCTCTACACATGGCGAAAGCAGCAGATAATCAGTGTCGAGATCTTTCACATGCATGTTACTATTGTACATAGTTCCGGCATTCTCAGAATCTATTGAGGCATAAAGTGTAGACTGCCGGCAAAGAGCTTCCTCCTGGGCTGATGCTCCGCTCAAATATCCGCCGCCAGGATGGCGTGAATTGGCAAAATTCAAAACGCAGTCCGTTGGAGTAGCAAAGCTGTCTCCGTCAATAACTTGTATTTTTTCAGAAGCTATTGACTGCTTAGGATTCTGATATTTCTCAACAAGTTCTTTCAGTTTCTCAGGAGAATAGACCTCTACTCTTTGATGATCCTGTAAAGAATGATCAAAATGGACTTTTACACCATCAGACTCGTTATAAGTATATTCATTATTTTTAACTATCTCTCTGTTTTCTTGACAAATATCAACAAAAAGCATTCTTCTATTCATAATCGATCCTAATTCTGCTCTGTGTTCAGGGACTTTCATATAGTCTATGCCCTTTTGAAGATTCTCCAAAACAAACTGTCATGCCACATCTGCAGCATTATTAATCACTTTCTCGGCTTCCTTGTTGCGTTCCATCTGCTTTTTATCTTTATCGAGATTTACAGGTAGAACAGATTTTTGAAATCTCGTCCAACTAGTCTGTAAAGGATCAGGTAAGCGACCCATTCTGCCTGATCTTCGTATTCATCCCACTGCTCCTGGCGTTGATTTTGTTTCTGACGCGGGTCTTCTCTGAACCGGTAAGCAGGTGTGGCTGGAAATCATTTGTATTCCATACGCCTGAGAGCGAGCATGGTAAGACTTTTGCTGCTTTTTTAGAAGTAAGTTTTTTGTTTTTGAAAGTGAAGGTTTGCTGGAAGATCATCGTATCCTTGTCTCTTGGATTTGAGTTTCCTCCGAAACAGAAGTTGCCCATACTGTAGACTATGTATTTGCCCTTGTACTTCTCTATTCCCTGAAGTACATGCGGATGTGAGCCGAGTACAAGGTCGGCGCCCCAGTTTATTGAATTGTGTGCCAGCTGCACCTGGGTGCTGTTCGGTCTGGAGCTTCCCTCAATTCCCCAATGAAAGTAGATGATAATAAGATTTGGTTTCTGTTTCTTTGCTTTATTTATAAGAGATTTTACGTAGGCGTTCTTATTGCCCTGGGACGAAAGAGCATTTACACCGATCATGGCTATTTTTTCACCCTTTATCGTCTTGTAGGATATCGCATCGTAACCGAAGCATCTGATGCCGGCGCCTCTTACAGCCCTTTTCGTATCATTAAATCCCTGTGTTCCAAAATCCATCGAATGGTTGTTGGCGACAGTCACTGCCTCAACGCTTCCCTTCTTAAGAATCTGCGTATATTCATTCTTCCCTTTAAAAGTAAACTTCTTTCTCGCCCTGTTCGTGCTGTTTGTAAGTGTTCCTTCAAGATTTACGATAGTCAGATCGTCCTTCGAAAATACACTTTTTACTTTATTAAGGAAATATGAGCTGCCCTTGGCATTGTACTTCTCATTAAAACGATTATTGAATCTGCTGTCTACGCCAAGCGTGCAGTCACCAGCGGCAGAAATCGTTATTTTTACAGTTTTGGCTTTTTTCGCCGCCTGTGCCCTCACCATGCTTTGCGGCAGCGAAAAATTCACTAAGCCAATAAGCAAACCACTCAAAACCAAAACCGAAGCTATTTTTTTCTTAATCATTTTCGCACCTCTTTCTCATATGTTTTATCTGACTTCATCACTGAACTGATATACCATATTTTTCTTTCCTTTTTGGTAAAGTGCTGATTCACAAACTCATTCTACTGCTTTTTTCTAAAATAAACAATATGACTATTCTGGTATTTCTGCCCCCACAACCTTATAAAATTTCACCACACTTGATATATATGTCAAATATTAATATAATAGATGAAATATGAGGAAAACTAATTCAAAAATTAAACTTTCAGACCACTTCACTCCCGGCAGGATGATACGGTTTTCTCTGCCTTCGATTGGTATGATGATCTTCTCTTCGATCTACGGAATGGTAGATGGATATTTCGTATCAAACTACGCCGGCGCGACTCCATTTGCGTCATTAAATCTGGTAATGCCGTTTATAATGATACTTTCTGCAGTCGGTTTCATGTTCGGAACCGGAGGCACAGCTCTCGTATCTATGACTTTGGGAATAGGCAACAGGAAAAAAGCCAACGAGATTTTTTCGCTGCTGACTTATACTCTTATCGTCTGCGGCGTCGTGTTTTCAATTTTTGGAATCACTGTCGCCCCGGCAATGTCAAAACTTCTCGGCGCAACGCCAAAGATGCTTCCGTATTCTGTCCTCTACATCAGGATAAATATGGTAAGTCTCCCATTTTTCCTGCTGCAAAACATGTTCCAGAGTTTTACAGTTACAGCTGAAAAACCCAAGCTCGGTCTGGCTGTGACCATTATGGCAGGATGCACGAACATGTTCCTCGACTGGCTGTTCGTCGGCGTATTTGGGTTTGGACTCGCCGGTGCAGCCTGGGCCACCGTAACTTGTGAGATCATTGGAGGCACCATCCCACTCATCTATTTTTTCAGTCCAAAAAACAAGTCGCTTCTGCGCCTTGGAAGAACTCACATGAACGGTCACGCACTTCTCAAAACCTGCACCAACGGTTCATCGGAATTTCTGTCAGACTGCGCATCCTCTATCGTCGGCATGCTCTACAATCTGCAGCTTATGAAATATTTCGGTCAGAACGGAGTCGCAGCCTACGGCGTTATAATGTATGTAAACTTCATTTTCGTCGGCATTTACTTTGGATATTCGATGGGCATGGCCCCGGTCACCGGATACAACTACGGCGCCCAGAACCATAAGGAGTTGAGAAACGTCTTCCGAACTTCTATGAAAATGATCGCTGGCGCTGCCATTGCCCTTACGGTCATCGCGGAACTTCTTTCAAAATTCCTCGTGAACATCTTCGTCGGGTACGATCCGCAGCTTTCCCAGCTGACAGTCCACGCTTTCCGGATCTATGTTATCGCCTTCCTTTTCATGGGCTTTAATATTTACGGCTCGAGCTTTTTTACAGCCTTAAACAACGGCCTGATCTCAGCCATCCTTTCAGTTGCCAGGTCGCTTGTCATGCAGCTTCTCTGCATTTACCTGCTGCCTCTCCTGATCGGTCCGGACGGGCTCTGGGGCGCCATCATAGCATCGGACGGCGTCTGCCTGATACTTACGATTTTCATGCTGGTCAAATACCAGAAGAAGTACAAATACTAAAAATATGAGAAAAATACTGATTACAAATGATGATGGAATAAAATCCGGCGGCATAATCCGCCTTGCACAGGCTGCTCTCGAATTTGGCGACGTCTGGGTCGTTGCGCCCGAGGGCGAGCGAAGCTCAATGTCACACAGAGTGACACTAAACCGGGATTTTTACGTATGGCCAGCAGATTTTCCTGTTAAAACTGATGACGAGTCGCACAAAATCCATGCTTTCGCCTGCAGCGGAACGCCCGCGGACTGTGCCAGAATCGGCATTCTAAACATCGTACCAGAAAAACCTGATGTCGTATTTTCAGGCATCAATTTCGGCTACAATGCAGCCACCGATACCCAGTACTCAGCGACGATCGGCGCTGCGCTTGAAGCCGCCTTTCAGGGTATCACCGCGATCGCCTTTTCAGAAGGCGCTGACTTTGCAAACCGCGCGAACAGCATCCACGAGGTGACCGACCGCTATCTTCGCGACATCATCGCAGAGCTTATAGATAAACGACTTCCTGCAAACCAGATCTGGAATGTCAATTTTCCAATGTGCCACCTGAACGAGTGCCGCGGGATTCTCCGCGACCGCACTGTATCATCTGACGTATTATTCGAAGACCGCTACACAATGAAGCCCGACACCACCGGCAGATATGTCTGCCACGTCAATGGCACCAGAAGAAATACCGCAGCCGAAGGTACAGACTTAAAAGCACTCTTTGACAACTATGTGTCAATTGGAACGGTCACGAATATTTCGTAGCGATGCAATTTTTCCCGCGCAAAAACAGGGCCTGCCGCAAAATCTGCAGCGGGTCCTGTTGATGAATCTAAAAATTCACTTAGCTTTCAAAGCCGCTCTCTTCATTGCGCGAATCTCTTCGCGCGTCTCAGACGAGATCGTTCTCGATTCGATGATCTTCTGGAGAGTCTTCTGCTGGACTTCCGTGTCGAGATTGTTATTTTTTAAAATTGGCATGATCTGTTCTGGAAAATGCAGATAGCATTCTGCCATCGCCCATGCCACTGCCATCTTCGCATAATATGCCTTTGCATTTATCTGCATAAGTGCGTTCACGGTGAGGGAAAGCCAGGTTTCATCAATAAAATAGTCGAGCAGGATCACTGCAGCAAATCGCTGTTCGAATTCTTTTTCTGATTCAATATACGGCTTTAAAAAATTAAAGACGAGTTCCTGTTCCGATCTTACAAATTTTAGTCCAGTGCAGAAGCTGTCGCAGACTGACCAGTTGTCTATCTTCGGCACAAACTCTTTGATAATTTGAAGTCTCTCATCTGCCGGGCATTTCGCATATCCGATAACCATGCCCTGAAGCATTATTTCTTCGAATGTGTCATCTGAAAGCTGCTGTAAATTTTCTCGCCAGCCTTCACCTGCAAGCCGCTTCGCTATTTTTCGAAGTTCAGGGAGCCGCACACCAAGGATCGAGTTCACGCCGGGAAGCAGTCCGGCTGAAAATTTCTTGTATTTTTCATCTGAATGTCTAATGAGTTCCTCCCGGATCTGCGTTCTGTCCATTGTTTCTACCTTTCTTCTTCCAAAAATGGCGGATTTAATTTTTAAAAACTACTTTCAACGTATACCCGGAGTCCACCGCATTTACCAGCGGCTCGTAAATTTTCCAGACCTGCTTTAATGCGATGTCATCAGCCTTCTTTAAGTTCTCTTCAGTATTGAATTTATTTTCAAGCTTAGCGGTAAGAGCCTTCTCGATAGTGTTGTATTCCTTTGCCGACATTTTTATATCGCTTCTGTTAATAAATGAGGCATTTACTTCATCGATGATAACTTTATTGAAGTCAATGCTGATATCATCGAGCTTTGCATGATCGATTTGAATGGTAAGCGTCTTCGTGTCCGGATCTTCAATAATGTCATTTTTCGTAAGATCCTGGAGATCGACGATAAAATTTCCATGAAGTCATCCCCTGAGTCATTCCTTGTCGACAATTTTTTTCTCTTTTTCAGCTGATTTTTTCTCTTTACGAATCAGCTCTTTTTCTGCCGCCAGATCCTTTTCGAGCTTGTCTTTTACCTTTGTCCCTTCTTTTTGGAGATCAATGTTAAATACCTGTTTCAATAACCATACGAAAAATATCGCAATGATCAGAGGAACCAAGAAGGTTGAGACTAATAAAATGGCTACAGAATTAATAAATTTCCTGACCATATTATTGATTTTTTCCATTACATTGGCAACACCATTTGCTGCTGTCTGTAGTGCTGACCCGATTTTTTCAAGAACATTCTTATCGTCAGATGAATCATTGATATTATTTTTTATTTTGCTTGTGTTGTCCTTAGAGCTCGAAATTGTTGTATCAACATACTTAAGATATTCTCCACACGCCAGATCTGAAAAGCCACTACAGACGACACGCCGAGCGTAACACCCGTCATCGCCATGACCGTGTTTTTACTTTTATCCAGGCTCTTGAAAGAATTTCGAACGATAAAAGATTTTGGTATTGTTTGCGCGAGAATAAAAATTGATACAACTGCGATCAAAACCAGTCCCAGAATTTTGATAAGACATGTTTTCTTTTTTTCACTCATCTTAGTTCCCTCCATGTGTTATATTATTAGAATTAAAACTAAATACATCTTATTTTACCATTTTTCGAGAAATATATCTCTGTAAATGTAAAAATACCTGTCGCAGCGAATTGTATATTTGTATCTTTAGGTCTATAATTAATCGGAAATTTTTCAATTTGAAAGCTGGAGTATTATATTTCCCATGCATAAAATGATCTCCGAAATCCTGAAAAGTGAGTATGGCCAGAAAATTTACAAGCTCTCTCTTAGTTCCGGCTGTACCTGTCCGAACCGCGACGGTAATATTTCCACCGGTGGCTGCACATTCTGCTCCGCCGGCGGGAGCGGAGATTTTGCCGCGCCTTTTGAAGATATCGATAAGCAGATTCTTCTTGCCCGAAAAAGGGTCGACGCCAAGATTCCTGCGCGGATAAAGCCAGAGGACCGCCGCTACATAGCATATTTTCAATCTTATACGAATACATACGGCGATACGAAAAGGCTCTCAAAGCTTTACACCGAGACGATCAATCGTCCGGAGATCGTGATTTTATCGCTTGGCACGAGGCCGGATTGCCTCAAGCCAGATAAAATTGAAATGATCCGCAATCTCAACATGATAAAACCTGTCTGGATTGAGCTGGGGCTTCAGACTGTAAACAATGCAACCGCTGCACATATTAACAGAGGCTATGATCTGGAAGTTTTTACCGATGCCTATAGAAGACTTAAAGAAATCGGCGTGACCGTGATCGTGCATGTGATCTTCGGACTTCCAGGCGAAAACAGGGACGACATGATGAATACGATTTGTTTTTTATCGTCTCTTTTAAAGCCGGGCGACGGCATCAAAATCCAGCTCCTTCATGTCCTGAGGGGCACCCCTCTTTATCAGGAATATTTAGATGCACATTTTCATATACTTACTCTCGAAGAGTACTGCAGTCTCGTGTACGAAGCTCTCGAAATTCTGCCAGACGACATAATAATCCACCGCCTCACAGGCGACGGTCCGAAGTCGCTTCTGGTCGAACCGAAGTGGAGCGCAAACAAAAAGAGGGTGCTCAACACCCTCCGCAACTGGGACACCAGGGACGGTTAGAGCGGTTGTTATGCTGTCGCGAGTCCGCAGGACGAAGCGAGAGCATTATAAACCACCTATGCGATAGCCGTCCGCGATTGACGAGTCCGAAGGACGAAGTCAGAACGGAAACGGCGAACCGCTCTTTTTGTCCCAAAATCTGAATTGTAAAGATTTGTAGCGGCATTTTCAAAAGATTTTACCGACATTTTCACTATGGAACGTAACAAAGCTTATTTGTAGCAAATGTCTTAAAAGCTCGTACATTATAAAAATAGTACATTATCACTATAGGCATTTTGCAAATCAAGTTGCAACACAGCATTGTAGCAAAGCTCTGAATTCATACAGTATATTGAAAATCAGAAGACTGAATTTGTAACAAAATAAGCAATATTTACCAAATAGAAAAAACCTCAAAATTTGTTTGTCACAAAAAGCTTTCTCAATGGGCTATGGTGATAACCGAAGGAGACAGATCACCTTTTCGATACGCTATATTAATAATTTCCTGCTCCGCGGAGCTTGATATCATTGCGGTTTGGAGCGATCGGGCATCCAAAAGCCTTATAGTAATAATTTCCTGCTCCGCGGAGCTTCATGACATTTCTGACGAATTCAGTATCGTTACCCCATTGCCCTCCCATGCGGAGCTTCTTTGTCCTCTGCCATCTTGTCAGCGCTGGCATATATGGCTTTGAGTCAGGAAGCAGCGCCGCAGATAGAGGCGGGCTCGCGACCTTAGGATTTTTCGTCGTGAGCGGGCGCGCTAGCTGCGGCCCGGGTTGCCACCCGCCTGGACCATAAACGTATGTAAACCATACATTGGCAAGAGGGCCGCAATTAGGCGCGCGCACGCGAACAGAAAAATCCTACGGAGCGAGACCGGCCATCTGCGGCGCTGCTTCGGGCAAAAAAATATCAACTGTCTAAGTCTTCAAAAGTGGGACAAAAAGAACCGTCCCTACTGTCCCAAAAAATTAGAGACGGTCGAGAACCGACCGCCTCTGAAAAAGGAAAGAAAAGATATATATGTTGTTTACTCTACATCAGCAAGGGCTTTGATATCTTCCTCACCAGTGCGGACCTTAACAACCTTAGCTACATTGTAGACGAAGATCTTTCCATCGCCGATGTGTCCGGTGTAGAGAGTCTGCTTCGCTACTTCGATAACCGAGTCAACCGGGATCTTTCCGATGATGACTTCGACTTTTACCTTAGGGATAAGGGTGGAATCTACCACGGCGCCACGGTACTTTGAAGTTGAGCCACGCTCGATTCCGGAACCCATTACCTGAGACATTGTCATGCCTGTAACGCCGAGTTTGTTTAATGCCTTCTTTAAGGCATCGAACTTTGAAAGACGGCAGATGATCGTGACTTTATGCATACCAGAGTCGAGATCTGCAGGAAGCGGAGTCTCCTCGCGAACCTTGACAGCGGCATTAATCTGAGCCTGGGAGGCCTGCTCGAAATCGTCCTCACCGAGGTCAGTGTTCTCGTTCGCATCGACCTCCATGTCGGTAACATCTGTGATAGCAAATCCAGAGTAAGCGCTTGTTAAGCCATGCTCTGCATAATCGAGGCCATCGATCTCGACCTCCTCCGGAACACGAAGACCGACAGTCTTGTCGATGATCTTGAATGCGATAAACATCACGACAAGTGCATAGAGCTGGACTGTGATGAAGGCAAGAACCTGAATTCCAAGCTGGTGGAAACCACCGCCATAGAAGAGGCCCTTTCCTACTCCGTCGTATCCGGCCGAGAAAAGACCAACTGCTATCGTGCCCCAGACACCGTTTACCATGTGGACGGAAACAGCGCCGACTGGATCATCGATCTTTGCAACATTATCAAAGAACTCAACTGAGAGAACTACGATGATACCTGATACAAGACCTATGAAAAATGCTCCGACAGGTGTCACGCAGTCACAGCCAGCTGTGATAGCAACGAGACCAGCAAGTGAAGCGTTAAATGTCATCGAGACATCCGGCTTGCCATAGCGGATCCATGTAAAGATCATTGTAACGACAGTGGCAACTGCTGCAGCGAGGTTCGTGTTCATAAATGCAAGTGAAGCCTCGAAAGCATTCTTTCCAGTGGACATAGCAGCTGTCGAGCCACCATTGAAACCGAACCAGCAGAACCAGAGGATAAATACTCCAAGTGCCATCGCTGTCAGGTTGTGGCCCGGGATAGCTCTGGCCTTGCCGTTCTTGTCATATTTTCCAATACGGGGTCCAAGCATCCAGGCACCGAGGCAGGCGATCGTTCCGCCGACCATATGCACCATCGTAGAACCAGCGAAATCGTGGAAGCCGAGCTGAGCGAGCCAGCCTCCGCCCCAGCCCCAGTGGCCAGTGACAGGATAAACGAAAAGTGAAACGCAGGCTGAATAGATGCAGTAAGCTTTGAAATTGGTACGCTCTGCCATCGACCCTGAAACGATCGTAGCGGCTGTCGCACAGAAACAGGTCTCAAAGATTACGTAGCACCACAGCGGCATAGTCTGTGGGACTACAGAATTCGCAGCAGTGTAGCTGCCTTTGATCAGCGGATCAAATCCTCCGATAAATTTTCCGGTGCCAAAAAACATCAATCCGAAACCAACAAACCAGTAACACGGTGTACCAATGCAGAAATCCATCAGGTTCTTCATCAGGATATTTCCTGTGTTCTTGGCTCTCGTGAGGCCGGCTTCACAGAGCGCGAAACCTGCCTGCATGAAATAGACGAGTGCTGTACAGACGAGCACCCAGATAACTGTAGTAACTTCGATTTTCATAACAATTTTCCTTTCTTTTTCCGACTACAAGCGCAAAAAAAGACGCCTGGTGGGAATAATCTCACCAGACGCCCTTGTCTGTGTTGCCTAAAAATATAAACTATTTGGCATTTTTTGTCAAGCCAAAATTTTCACCGTCTCCTGTTAGTAACGATCATAAAGATGACGACCGGCGCTCCGAGTATTGCTGTGACAGTACTGATATTAAGTTCAGTCGGCGCAAATACGGTCCTTGCCACGAGGTCGCAGACCAGGCACACCAGGGCTCCCAGCGCAAAACAGGTCGGGATCACATAGAGTGGCTTGGTATTTTTCAAGAGCTTGGTCGATAAAAACGGCACCGCCACTCCGACGAATGAGATCGGCCCTGCAAAGGCCGCAGCCGTGGCACTAAGTATGCCGCTTATTACGACGATAAAAAGCCTGAGCCTCTTTACATTTACACCCATTGTAAATGCGTACGACTCGGAGAGCATTATCGCCTCGATCGGTTTCGAGAGGCAGAGAACCACCAGGAAGCATACGAAAACAATGACGAAGCTGATACGCACGCTGCTTATATCGGCACCGGAGAAGCTTCCCTTCGACCAGTTCCTTAAGTTTACGACATCATTATCCGAAAAGAACGTCACGAGCACATCGCAGACGGCATTGCAGATGTAGCCTGTCATAACGCCTGCTACGAGCAGCGCTCCCATCCCATCTATGTGCTTGGCTATTATCACAAGGAAAAATATGACAAGCATCGACCCGATAAAGGCAGCGCCTATCATTCCAAGCGAAGTGATCGAAAAGTCATAGACCACCGAGGTAAGAAGCAGTATCGCAACGAGCATCTTTGCGCCAGACGAGATGCCGAGAACAAAAGGTCCCGCGATCGGATTTTTAAAATATGTCTGGAGCAGGAAGCCGGACACCGACAGCGCTCCGCCTATGATCATAGACAAAAGCGCTCTCGGAAGCCTTATCTCATAAACTATCGAGTTGCCCGGGGAAAAGACCTCAGACAGCGGTATCTTTACCGAGCCGGTAGTTAGAGCAAGAATAAAAAACACTAAAAGCAGGATAAGGATTCCGGCAATCGTGCGTATAAAAATTTTTAAGTCTTTTTTCTGTGACATCACTTGAGTTTAGTAAAATATTGCTTAGGATTACCATCGGTAAAGATGCGGTGCATATCTGTGGTGATCTCAGCACTCTTGTCGACGAACTGGAAGAGGCCGTCGGCAGTCGTATATATATTTCCAGACTTGACAGCCTTAAAATCCTTGAAGAGTTTGTTGCGGCTCTCAAGATCATTTAATGACTTGATGCTGTTGTCTGTAGCTGTATCGATCATAAGCACGTCAGCGTCCTTCGCCTTCTTGTAGAAGTCCTCGAAGGTGACACTCACGTTTGCCATGTGGCTCTTTTTGCTCGGAGCCTCAATGTAAGAGAAAACATAGCTGCCGCCGGCTGTCTTTATCATCCGGGCCATATAGTCTGAGCCTCTCTTTACGGTGATGCTACCACTGGTATCAATAGAAAAATATGCGCAGGTCTTTCCAGTGCTCTTTAAGTTGGCGACCTTTTTTATCGTGGCCATCTCCTTGTCGAAGAACCCGGAAGCCTCCTTCTCGTGGCCGGTGATAAGGCCATAGACTCTGACCCACTCCATTCTGGCTTCAGACGTCGTCTCGTAGCTCGAATAGTCCACAAGAATCGGAATTCCAAGCTTTGCAAGCTTCTCCTTAACAGCCGGTGCGTGAGTTATCATCGTAGACTCGATTGCGAGAGGAACCTTCTTTGAAGTCAGAAGCTCGTAGTCCGGAGCAGAGAACTTTCCTGCGTATTTAATAGTGCCCTTCTTCATCGCAGACTTTATCTCCGGAATGTACCACTCGTTCTCTGCAATCCCAGAAAATCCAATGGAGTCAATAGCGTTTATCGCACGGAAATTGGCTGCGGCGGCGCTTGCTGCCAGATAGATGTTATCTATTCCCTGAGTGATCACCGTGAGCCTGTCACCCAGAGCATTTTTTACACTGTCTGAAGAAAAATCCTTCGGGCAGATGAGATAGTTGTTGTTGCCGTCGATCACGAGTAGATAAACAGTCTTTCCGTCTTTTTTGTACTCGCTTATCTCAAACTGCTTTGCAGCTGTATTTTTCTCAGTCTTTACGAGTTTAAAGCCCTGGGCATTAAAGTCCTTCATAAACTTCTTCTCATCGAGCTGGCTCTCTGAAGAGTGTTCTGAGTGAGAATTGCTGTAAACAAATTTCTTCTTTCCGGAGGTCTTCGTACCTGACGATGCAGTTTCCGAGGCCTTCCGCGTTCCTGACGATGCAGTTTCCGAGGCCTTCCGCGTTCCTGACGATCCCTGTGCTGCTGCGCAGCCTGACAGAAGCAGCGCTGCTGCAGCCATAATTGCAGCTAATCTCTTACGCATTTTTATCTTTTACCTTCTTCCTTCTTCTTGAAGCTTTGATACCTATGACAAGACCTATCACAAAGCAGGCTATCATAACCGGGATTGCCACATATTTTGCAGTCGAGAGGTCCGAGCCGCCGGTCCTCTCAGCCTTAGAGGTATCGAATGTGATAGTGTAGTCTATAAGATGCGGCGTGCTCATAGCGACAGTATCGGCCTTTACCTTTACGGGCTTTGAGATGTCGCCTACCTTTATGTCAAATCTGGAGTTACCGCTCTTATTTGCCCTCGTGTATTTTTTTCCGTCCACGACCATGTAGTCATAGTGAGAGGATGACCAGATAATCTCAGCTGTGGTCTCATTATTTTTCACATGAACATCTGCCGGGGATTCAATCCCAGCACGGCCCGTTCCGCCTTTCAGGCTCACAGGTATCTTATAATCTCCATTTTTCAAAGTATCAGCCATTTTTCTGCCTCACTTCCTGAGTGATCTTTTTACCACCATTTTTCATCCAGCTGTCTACGAAGTCGTCAAAGGCCGACAGCGGTTCATCTCCTGTAACGATAGAAATAAGCGTCTTCTGTTCGAGCTGGTTCAGCCTGTACCAGTTCTTTTTCATTGTATCTGTCTCTGTAAAATATACTGCCGGAACTTCTCTTATCCTCTTGTCGGAAATCTTGTGGCTCGCCGTGATACGCGACGTATAGGCGGCCCAGTCCTTCGTTTTGATCTCTCCCCCGCTGTTCTCCTCTTTTAAATAATTCTGGCAGGCCGTTAGATACGAGCCCTCGAGGAGATTCAGTTCAGACTTGTCTCTGCCAAGTGAAAGCACGCTGCTTAAATGTTTGTAGCAGGAAGACAGCGCGCTCTTGAAGTCGACGTTTATCGAGAGAGGCCTTGCGGTAGGGTCTACGTTTCCAATATAGTAATCCTCGAGCTCCTTAGTGCTGTCGTCTCCATAAGGCATGTAGTCAAAAAGTGCCGAGATGATCTTCATGACGACCTCCGGGTACTTGAAGCCTTTCCGGACAACAACGAATTTGCCGCTCGAATTCTGCGAGGCAAATGAAGTGTTGCCCAGATCATCTGTAGCTATAAGGTACGGTCTCCAGTCCGCCTTCGGGTTCTTGTTCATCGCCTCCATAAGCGGGTTGTTAGGCGCCCACCACGGGCCGAAAAACGCCCCGCATTTTCCATATACGATAAGGTCCACGAGATTGTCAGAGTCCCTGAACATAAAATCCCTGTCGAGAGAGCCATCCAGATACATATCATGCAGGTAAGAGAGGGCTTTTTTCATCTCAGGCTGCACCGAGCCATATACGAGCTTTCCATTTTTTGTAATCCAGTGACCTGGATATGCATTAAACGCCGCAAAGATAATATCGGTCTGATACTCCTGCGAGTAGCCGCTGTCACCATAGAGCTTCGGAAGCGTCACAAGACCTGTGGTCTTTCCCTTTCCATTTTCACCCGGATCATATTTCCTGAATGCTTTTACAATTTTTCTTACATCGCTGACGGTCTTCGGTGTCGAGAGACCTAGTTTTTTAAGCCAGTCGTATCTCAGCCAGAGGAGCGAAGGGCCGTCGTCGATATTTGTCTCGGGGAGCGCGTAAAGTTTTCCATTCACCTTTGCCTTGTCGAGGATCGTGTCACCGTAGGAAGCGTAGATATTTTTAATATGGACTGAAATGCAGTTGTCATAGGCGTCGGTAAGGTCCTCTATAAGCCCTGCATCGGCGAGTCTCTTCACCTCGTCTTCGCTGTTTACCAGAAATACATCCGGCAGGTTCCCCGAGGCGACCGCGATCGATACGTGCTCATTGTAGCTGTTGTCACCGCTCAGTTCAAACACATCCTTGTTCTGGACGTTGATCTTTTTCTTCAGATACCTGGTATAGGCGTTGTTCTCATAGGTATCGCCTTCAGGCATATTTGAATTTGAGTTACCTGAGAGCTTGCCTAAAGTGTAGGTAATGGTCTTCGGGTAGGGGCTAAGCGCGTTATGCCTTGCTGAGTACCACTCCCTGTTCGCATCGTACCCTTCATCCTCTGATCTGTCATTCTGCTGGATAGACGCCTGCCTGACGCACCCGGCTGTCATTGCGATTATTAAAAAAATAGAAAGTACTTTTTTCCACATAACGCCTCTTATTATAACGAAAAAAGAGCCGCAACTCAATAAGCTGCAGCCCTTATATTAATAAAAGGAGGGAGGAAAATCAACCCTTTACACCACCGGCAGTGATTCCCTGTACGTAGAACTTCTGCATCAGAACGAAGAGAATGGAGATCGGAATTGCGACCATTACACCTCCCGCACAGAATACTGAGAAGTACTTTCCAACGAGGGTCTTCTGAACGAGGTTATAGAGTCCCATTGCCACTGTCCAGTTTTTAGGGTTTTTTGAACGAATCATCAGCTGTGCCATTACGAAATCCATCCATGGATTAAGGAAGGAGCTGATAATAGTGTAAACGATCATAGGCTTTGAAAGCGGAAGTACGATCTTTAAGAAGATCGTAAGCTCTGAAGCGCCATCGAGTTTTGCGGATTCACGAAGTGATACAGAGATCGTATCGAAGAATCCTTTCAGGATCAGGAATCCAAGTCCGGATCCTGCCGAATAGATAACGATAAGTCCTACGATCGAGTTTGTCAGTCCGATCATCTTCATTACGAAGTAGATGGCGATCATCGAGAGAACACCAGGGAACATTCCGAGTGTTACCGAGAAACTCATCAGCTGTTTTCTGCCTTTAAATCTCATACATGAGAAAGCATAGGCAGTCATCATAACGAAGAGACTCGAGATCAAGCAGGTAAAGATACCAATTATCATTGAGTTCTTAAACCATGCCGGGAAGTTTACAACTGTATCCGGCTGGAAAAGAAGTTTTTTGTAGTTCGCAAGCGACCAGGTCTGCGGGAAGAAGTGGTTAGTGTTGATGCCCGGATAACCTGAAAGCGAAGTTACGAACAGCCAGACAATTGGTATCAGCCATATAAATGACAGAAATGCCAGCCAGAGATGTCTTAAAACAGGTCTTACTACTCTCTTGCTGAACGGCGCCTTTACAACGACCGGATTTTCAGCTGAGGTAATTTTAGATAAATCATTCTTAGCCATTACTGGAATTCCTCCTCTCTGTCACCGCGTACAAGTCTTGAGAAGCTCAGCAGAGTAAGTGCAACACAGATGACGAATGTGATGATACCGATTACAGATGCCATCTTGAAGTTCGAGTAGTTATTCGTCAGGTTGAACAGCCATGTGATAAGAAGATCTACTTCTTTACCATGTGATGTTGCGAATCTCATGTTGGTTGTAGTGTAGTCTGTCGTCAGCAGGTAAATAACGTTGAAGTTATTGATGTTTGCGATGATAGATGTAACAAGTGAAGGTCCCATGACAAACATTATGTAAGGCATTGTAATCTTCCAGAAGATCTGTCTCTCACTGGCACCATCGATCTTGGCTGCCTCGAGCTGATCTGTAGGAATGTTCATCAGAAGTCCTGTTGCGGAAAGCATCTGATAAGGAACACCGACCCAGATATTTATCAGGATAATCATCACGTGAGCCCATCCTGGTTTCGACAGGAACGGGATGTACCCGAGACCTTTTGAAACGAGACCGATGTTTTCGAGGAAGTCCGTCAATCCAATCTGCGAGCAGATACCGTTTACGATGCCGTTGTTTCCGAACATCTTACCAACGAGAAGAAGGGTAACGAACTGTGGGATGGCAATCGTGATAACGAAGAATGTACGCCACATAGCAGGAAGCTTCGTTCTCTTGTCGTTGATGAACTTTGCGAGGAAGATTCCTCCGAAGAATGTAGAGAATGTGGCAACTACTGCCCAGATGATAGTCCAGATCAGGATACGGATAAAAACATATCCGAATGAATCCGAAACACTTGAAGTAAACAGTGTCTGGAAGTTCTTAAGACCTACCCAGGTAAAAAGGTATGTAGGCGGCTGGTGATCGATGTCGTAGTTCGTAAATCCGATACAGGTCATAAAGACTATAGGGATTACATTTATAAGAACTACGCCCATTGTAGGAAGTCCAAGTAAGGTGACATAGAACTTTCCGTTTACCATCTCACGGCAGTCTTCCCTGAATGTGTTTACATGTCCTCCGGCTTCCTTTGCCTGCTGAACTTTGTAGATCTGCTTGAGGTTGTAAATATAGTAAAGTGCAAAGAAAAAGCAGATAACTATACCGACAATACTGAAAAGAAGGATCAGAAGTGAGTTGTCGAAATTATTGACCTTCTTTGTCATTGTAACGGGATCGAATGATTCCTTACGCTGTACCGTGCCAAGAGTAGAAAGCTTTGGCCAATACGTGCCTCCGATCAGTGCGATGACCCAGGCAAAGAGCACTTCGACCGCTGTAACGATGCAGCCCTTGATATACTGGCCGTTAGCCAGATGGCCAAGGCCCATTATGATAAGGGAGAGGCGGGTCCAGATATTCCCGTTCTTTACAGCCCTGCCAAAATCTTTGAAATATCCGGCAAGGCTTACTTTATCTTCTTCCATAATTTCTCTCTTTCATGCTTTTTTGTGTAACTGTTCCGAAAAAAACTGCGGTCGGCTTTTATACCGGCCGCAGCTGATGATTATTAAAACTGTGCTTTAAGACTATTCCCTGGTATCTTATTATTTAACCGCTGCTGTGATACCCTTTACAGCATCATCCAGAAGCTTCTGAGCGTCTGAGTACTTGCCCTCTGCAAGTGACTGTCCAAGTGAGTTAGCTGAGTTCCAGAAGTTAGCACCTACACGCTGTGGAGCAGAGAACTTTGACTGAGCGATGATTGCGTTAAGAGCCTTTGATGACTTAACATCGCTTGATGCCTGACCTTCCTTTGTTGCTGGAGCCTCACCAGTAGCCTTGAAGATCTTCATCTGGTTCTCAGGGTTTGTGATGTACTCAGCGAGGAGCATTGCCCAACCTGTCTGCTTTGAATAAGCATTTACACCGATGAGCTTGCATCCTGAGAATGAACCCATCTGAACCTGCTTGCCATCAACTGTGTATGTAGGAAGTTTAGCAGCGCCCATCTTGTCGCCCCAAGCCTTCTGTACTGCATCTGATGACCATGTACCGTTAACGCAGGCTGCCATCTTTCCATCCTTTACAGCTGACATCTGGTCATCGTTTCCAAGGTTCTTGAATGCCTTGCTCTTTGCTGCCTTTGTGATAGCCTCTGCTACCTTGGCACCTGTAGGATTGCTTGTCTTTGAGTTCCAGTCGCACTCTGTAGTACCGTCATCCTTTAAAGTAGCCTTAAGTCCAGCGCCTTTGAAGAAGCTGTAGAGGTACCATGCGTTTGAAAGCTCCATACCGAAAGTCTTGTTTGCCTTCTCGCAGTCTGCAAGGATCTTGTCAAGTGAACCAGCATCTGCATCTGGAACTACGTCCTTATTGTAGTAAAGGAAGTATCCGTTTGATGCTGTCATAGGATAAGCATAGAGCTTGTTGTTTAAAGTAGATGCTGTAACAGCTGTGTCTGTATCAACACTCTTCGGATCGTATGTATAAGTCGTTGAAACTTCCTGAAGTACGCCCTTCTTTACGAGGTCATTGATCTGATCGTCTGCGAATGCGAATACATCTGCACCAGCCTCAGGATCCTTTAACAGGTCATCCTTTGTGTTAGCCTCTGACTCAGAACCGATCGTGATGTTGAGCTTGACATTCTTGTACTTATTCTTGAAGTTGTTAACGATCTCCTTCATAACCTTCTGGTACTGAGATGTCTCTGATACCCAAAGAGTAAGATCTACGCTTCCCTTTGTGTTCTTGATCAGGTTCTGTACCGGATCAGCCTTTGAGGCGTTTGATGATGCCTTAGCGCTTGAGCTTGAGCTGCTCTTTGAAGCGTTTGAACTGTTTCCGCAGGCACCAAGCGTTGCAACCATTGATGCTGCAAGAAGTAAACTAACGATTCTCTTCTTCATGCTTATATTTCCTCCTTCTTGACCCCGTATTTATTTCCCAGGGGCCTTTAAGCATTTCCTGTTTACAATTGTTATTATAGTAAGAGAAGAGGAAATCGTAAATATAACTATTTTTTGAAATATGTTGATTTTTTGTCTTTATTTTGTCAAAAAAATGAAAATGTGCTATGACGGCATTTTCTTCGGTATTGTAACTGTGCAAACGGTTCCCTTGCCCGGAATGCTCTTGATTTTCAAGCCGTAAGGTCTGCCATAGAAGAGCTCAATTCTCTGGTTGACATTCGCCACTCCATAGCCTTTGCTCTTGAAATTGAGTATCGATTCGGCGGTCTCTTCATCCATTCCGACACCGTTGTCCTCTACGGTAAGCGTTATAGTGCCATCCGTCTGCCGTCCGATTATCTTTATAAATCCTCTGCCATCCTCTTTCATGTCTATGCCGTGGTCTATCGCGTTCTCGACAAGAGGCTGCAGCAGGAGGTTTAAGGTCTCATACGGCAGGATATCCTCGTCCACATCTATCACTGTGTCAAAACTGTTGTCGTGCATATAGGACTGTATCTTGATGTAGCTCTTTACATTTTCGATCTCCTGCTCCACCGTCAGGACATTTTTGCCGCGGTTAAGAGATGTGCGGTAAAATCTCGACAGTGCGAGAGTCACATCCGAGATATCGTCCGCACCCTTTTCAATCGCCTTCCAGTTGATAAGGGAGAGTGAATTGTACAAAAAATGCGGGTTTATCTGGGCCTGAAGCGCCTTCATCTCGGCTTTCCTGAGTGCCAGCTTGTTCTCATAGTTTTCTTTGATAAGCCTGTTTATCTCGGCAAGCATGGAACCGAAGTCCCTGATAAGGCCACCGATTTCATCCTTAGAGTCAGAAACTACCATAAGAGTGCGGTTGCCCTTCGCCACTTCGTGCATATTTTCCTCGAGCTTCGTGATGTCGCTTACAACGTAGCGCTGAAAGAGCTTTGATGCGATAAAAAGCGTGGCCACTACTATGGCGAGATATATCGCCAGTACGAACAGGAGCTGCAGATTAAACATTATGCTGAAATTATTTTTCCCGTACATGTAAGCAGTAAGAGGAAGCCCTGCTATCTTATCGCTCTGCACATAGTAGCCACCTATCCTGCTCTTCCCCGACATAAGTTCACCCGGCTTTAAGACATTGTGCTTCAGGCCGTTGTTTTTCTCGTATATCAGGTCTCCGTTTTTATCGAGAATTGAAACACCCTGTCCCTCCTGGCAGATCTTATCGAAACTGTCGAAAAGAGAGTTGTAGTTTACCTCGATGTAGAGTATGCCCTTTTCTCCGTTCATCTCCATCAGCGGCATCTCGCGGACAGATCTGATCTTTCGTGCCTTATTATCAATGATCCAGGTCACGGACTGATTCAAGGATTTTTTTACAGACTTGTACCATGCGCTGTCTGATATCTCTGATAAATGGCCAATCGTTACACCGTGAGACGGCATAGCATTGTTACTCAGGTAGATTTTTAATTTTTCTATATCGGGAGAAAAATACGACGGGGACTGAAGAATCGGGTCGATCGTCTTCTCATACTGCTCGAACAGCTCATACCTGCTGTTGTAAGAGCTGGTCAGGGCATCACTTACTGTCCTGTTGTAAGCCACATAATCCGAGAGATTGTTGTAGACTCTTACATCCGATGTCACGGCGGCCGACGCCTGCATCAGTGCACTTCTGACCGAGTCGGCCCTCTGGCGCTGCATCATCTGCCTTTGCTGCACGACAAGAAAAGCTCCGAGCAGAAGGATTGGAATCGCTGAGAGCATGACATAGATGATCATTATCTTATTGATCAGGCGGGAATTGCGGAATGCGTTGTCGAACCAGCGGCGGAGCCTTTTTTTCATGACTTGCCTTTCTCAGTTCTGTACTGCTCCGGGCTCTCGCCGAAATAAGCTCTGAAACTGCGGCAGAAATAGGACACATTCGGATAGCCCACGGCGTAGCTGATATTTACGATCTTGTTGTGGGTCTCCTCAAGCATCTGCTTTGCCTTTTCCATGCGGAGAGCCTTTATGAATTTGGACAGATTCTGCCCTGTCTCCTTCTTAAAGACATGGGACAGATAACTCGGTGCCATATAGACTTTCTCAGCGAGAAGCTCTGTCGAAAGTTCCTCGTTGTAGTGCTCGTAGATATACTTCTTCACAGTCTCGATCTCACGGTGTGAAGTCTGCGGGTTCAGATCAAAATTCTTCTCGAGAAGCGAGATACCGCGGTCTAAAATATTCATGACCTCAGTAAAATCTGTCGTGCGGTAGAGCTTGTCCACATCGTCAGACAGTGATCCCTGGTCCTCCTTCGGGAGATTGTCGTAGATCTCCTTCATCAGGTTCGAGAAGACGAACTTCACATATACCTGTGAAAAACCGGTGTTATTTTTGTATTTGTCGCAGAGCTTCTCATAGTGGTCACGGAGACCGACCATGTCCTTTACATTGATATCCTGCTTGATCTGCTTCATCAGGACATCTGAATCGATGTCGTTAATATCGGCCTGTCCGCTCTCATCTCCCTCGAGGAAGACATGGTCACTGTTCAGATAGAATCTGTTCTCCATCAGTGCCTCGAGCGCGTCGTAGGTGCGGCCAAGAGCCTTCAAGTTCGAGTGACCTCCCGGAAGCGGCAGCGAAACCGAGACATAAGCTGTCTCGTCGTAGAGTTCCTTTACAGCATCCACGAGCTTCTCGCCCAGTGCCTTCCTGTCTTCGATCTCTTCTGAGAAAATAAAGATAGAGCTCGATGGATCGATATTTACACACCAGAAGTCAAGGCCGGTTTTCTTTTTTACCTCATCGGAAAAATTCACGGCTTTGATGCCAAAGAAATCGTGGTCAAAAGAAAGCAGCGCCATCACCGTGATGTCCTCTGCGTAGCCGTCCGGGACAAGTTTTCTGACAGACGGGTCGAGGCTCTCCAGATCTCTGCCGTTAATGAGCTCGAGCATCACATGCTCTAATATAAAGTCACTTCTCCTGTCCCGGTTCTCATTCTCGATCGCGGCCTCGTTCATATCCTTCATGACCTTCTCGATGGTCCTGTGGAATTCGACCGGATCCACAGGCTTTAAAATATAGTTCGTGACGCCGCTTCTCATGGCCTTCCTGGCATACTCGAACTCGCCGTATCCCGAGAAGATCACCATCTTCATATCCGGATACTTCTTCGAGCAGATATCAGTAAGCTCGAGTCCGTCCATAAACGGCATCTTGATATCCGTAAGCATAAGGTCTGCCGGCTTCTCCTCAAGCTTCTCGAGTGCCTGCTTTCCGTTCTCTGCCTCCCTTATCCTTGCGTCGATCTTTTCTCTCTTTAAAAGCATTGTGAGGCCTTTTCTCTCAATGGCCTCGTCGTCTACGATAAGAATTTCCATAATAACCAAAATCTGTGTCTTTTTGTTTTCGGGTACAATAAAAAGCAGTGCCTTTTCGTGACACTGCTTTTATTGTAACACAAATGTTTAGATATAGTAAAGTTTCAGGCTTCTCTTGTGTGCCAGATCTCCTTGTCGTACTGATCGATAGTACGGTCTGATGAGAAAAAGCCTGCGTTCGCGATATTTACAAGGCACTTCTTTGCCCAGGCGTCGCGGTCTTCAAAATCAGTAAATACCTGCTGGCGGGTCTTAAGGTAGTCCTCGAAATCCGGGAAGGTCATAAACCAGTCTTTATTCAGAAGCTCGTTGTAGAGTCTCTCGAGGTTCTCTGAATTTCCAACTTTTCTGACTGTATCGCTTACGATAAAGTCGACTGCCTCTTTGAGGACAGGATCCTTCTCATAGTAACTTCTCGAGTTGTAGTCGCCTCTGGCGTATCTGTCGATGACCGTCTGCGCGTCCTCGCCGAAGGTGTATATATTGTCCTTTCCTACGAGGTCTGCGATCTCGACATTGGCTCCATCCATAGTACCGAGGGTGACAGCTCCGTTAAGCATGAACTTCATATTCGAAGTACCGCTGGCCTCTTTCGATGCGAGCGAGATCTGCTCGGAAATATCTGCTGCCGGAATTACGATCGATGCTGCTGTGACATTGTAGTTTTCGATCATGACTACCTTGAGGTAAGGTGCGACCTCAGGATCATTTGCAGTGATCTCCTGCATGCAGAGGATAAGGTGAATGATATCCTTTGCGATAGTGTATGCTGGTGCTGCCTTTGCTCCAAATACTGCAGTGATCGGGCGAACCGGTTTCTTTCCTCTCTTGATCTCCAGATACATGTGAATAAGGAACAGGAGGTTCAACTGCTGTCTCTTGTACTCGTGAAGTCTCTTTACCTGTACATCGAAGATCGAATGGCAGTCGAGATCGACTCCCTGGTTCTTCTTCATGAAATCTGCAAATCTCTTCTTGTTGTGAACCTTGATCGATCGGAGTGCCTCGAGGGTATCTCTGTCATCTACATAGTCCATAAGTTTTTTGAGCTCGTTCGAATCCTTCTTGAATCCGTCGCCGATCTTTGACTCGATCAGTGCCGTAAGCTCAGGGTTGCAGTCGAGGAGCCATCTTCTGAAGGTGATGCCGTTTGTCTTGTTGTTAAACTTCTGCGGATAGAGCTCGTAGAAGTTGTGAAGCTCTGTGTTCTTTAAGATCTCGGTGTGAAGGTATGCAACTCCATTTACACTGTGGCTGTAGTGGATGTCCATGAAAGCCATGTGAACGTTATGATTGTCGTCAATGATGTAAGTCGAAGCGTCCTTGTATTTGTTCTTTACCTTTGCGTCGAGGATCGTGATTATAGGCATAAGCTGTGGAACTACCTGGTTCATGAAGTCATAGTTCCAGGTCTCAAGTGCCTCCGCGAGGATCGTG
The DNA here is from genome assembly GCA_003862155.1 of Lachnospiraceae bacterium. Classification (GTDB taxonomy): domain Bacteria; phylum Bacillota; class Clostridia; order Lachnospirales; family Lachnospiraceae; genus Weimeria; species Weimeria bifida. Next base: position 65,535 of record QOUV01000002.1, on the reverse strand, counting down.
TGGTTCGTGTAAGCGCAGATCTTAGAGACGATATCGATTGCCTCGTTGATGTCGATTCCTCTGGCTGTCAGAAGTCTTATAAGCTCCGGGATCACCATCGAAGGATGCGTATCGTTTATCTGGATTGCCGCATAGTCCGCGAGGTCGTGAAGGTTCGATCCTCTTGCGACGCACTCGTCTAAGATAAGCTGGGCTCCGGCACTTACCATGAAGTACTCCTGATAGATACGGAGCATTCTGCCCTTGTCATCCGAGTCATCCGGATACAGGAAAAGTGTCAGGTTCTTCTCGATGTCATCCTTGTTGAAGTCAATCCCATCGCCCTGCGTAATGTGCTCATCAACTGAATCTATATCGAAGAGATGCAGCTCATTTGTCCTGTTCTCATATCCTGTAACAGGTATATCGTAGAGGTGTGCGTGTACTGTGTGGTATCTGAACTCTACAGTATATTCCTTTTTCCTGTCAATCAGCCAGGAGTTCTCTGTTATCCAAGGGTTCGGGGTCTCCTTCTGGAGATTGTCCTTAAATACCTGTTTGAAAAGTCCGAGGTGATAGCAGATTCCAATTCCGTCTCCGTGGATTCCAAGAGATGCCATCGAGTCGAGGAAGCAGGCTGCAAGTCTTCCCAGGCCACCGTTTCCAAGTGACGGCTCGTTCTCGATCTCTTCGATGCGGTAGATATCCTTTCCGTTATCAGCGAGTTCTTTCTTTACATCTTCGAAGATGCCGAGGTTTAACATATTGTTCGACAAAAGTTTTCCGATAAGGAACTCTGCCGAAATATAGTAGACCTTCTTCTTTCCTGCGTCGGATCTTCTGTCCTCAGCGATATCGCGCACGAGGTGAAGGAGTGCCACATATATCTCCTCGTCTGAGCAGTCTTTGATGTTCTTGTTGTAAAGTTTCTTTACTGTCTCTGCAACCATCTGTCCTTTGTTCACCTTTCTGTTCTCGTTTCTCGAATATGTGTCGGCAAGTTTGCGAAGCGCCTTCTGTTTCTTTTCGGAGAATTCTCCCTTCTTAAGCCTCCATCTCCAGTTCGTGCCAATAGTGGATGGAAGATTCATACGGGCCGAGTTGTCTTTTCCGAGAATATCCTGCATCTGAAGGATCACTGTGTTCGCGATGCTCATATAAGCCATTCTGAAAATTCTCCAGATCAGCCTGTCTTCGTCCTCTCCGTCATCTGCTCCGGTATAGTCTAAAAGATACTGATAGCCCATAGGAGAGAGGCTCTTGAAATAGCCCTTTAACATCTCATTGTCATGAGTTCCGCTGTAGACGACGCAGTTCCTGTCATACATATGAGGCAGGTATTCATTTTCCCTGTTGCCATCAAATGCGAACTCGAGGATCTTCATTCCAGGATAACCTGTCTTCCTGAGAAGTTCCTTGACTCCTGGAACTACTACTCCGAGGTCCTCTGCTATGATCTTCGAATCACCGATAACCTCTGCGATAGCATCTGTAAGATCCTGCCCCGGACCTTCCTCGTAATGGCCGTCCACCGGGTCCTTGTCAGCCGGAATGTTGTAATATTTTACGACGCCGAGGAAGTGGTCGATTCTTATGACATCGTAGAGATTTGCTGCCGAAGCGATTCTCTTTTTCCACCAGCTGAAACCGTCTGCCTTCATCTTCTTCCAGTCGTAGAGCGGATTGCCCCACTTCTGGCCATAATCTGAAAAAGCATCAGGAGGGCATCCTGCAACACCGATCGGCGCCAGATTTTCATCGAGGTCGTACTGAGACGGATTGCACCATACGTCCGCCGAATCGAGAGCGACATATATAGGAATGTCACCGATGATCTCGATGTCGTGGCTGTTTGCATATTTTTTCAGGAGTTTCCACTCTCTGTAGAACTCAAACTGTATGAAGCAGTAGAAATCGATCTGCTCCTTCAAAAGGTCCTTGTAGTATGAGACGATCTCAGGCTCTCTGCGCTTGATATCGTCGTCCCACTCCTGCCAGCTGCGTCCGCCGTTTCTGTCCTTTAAGGCCATGAAGAGCGCATAGTCGTTCAGCCATCCGGAATTTTCTTCGCGGAACTGCCTGAAGCTGCTTCGGCGTTCAACTACTACGCGGTTATTCGATGTCAAAAATGCGAGGTAAGCCTTGCGAAGGATTCTGAAACGGTTGTTGTAGATCTTCGCATAGTCCACATCGTCCTCATCCGTTCCCCAGTCGATCGACTCAAGTTCCTTTTTATCCAAAAGTCCATCGCAAGCCAGCGTATCGAGATCTATAAAATACGGGTTTCCTGCAAATGTGGAAAATGACTGGTACGGGCTGTCTCCAAAACTCGTCGGGCCTACAGGGAGTACCTGCCAGTATGACTGCCCGGCGCGTACAAGTTCATCAACGAAATCATAGGCTGCCTTTCCGAGTGTTCCGATACCGTAAGGTGACGGCAGAGAGCTTATCGGAAGAAGGATGCCTGCGCCTCTTTTAAATTCCGGCTGTAAGTTTGCCATTTTGTCCTCCTGAAAATAAAATTTCATGATCTTACTCATACTATGCTATCATTCAGAGAGTATTTTTTCCATATAAAATTTTTTTGATTAATGTTCATTAACGGTTTCCGTTCGTGTATAATGGGGCATAACAAATATGCTATGGTGTGGAGGTGAAAAATATGCTCGACGATTATAATAAAGCCTTAAAACGCGGTGAAAAGACATTCAGAAAAGACACCGGCCGCGGCAGATACCCTTATCTTCCTGTTTTGGATGAGATCGTAAGCCAGTCCGATGTCTCGGAGGAGCACGTCGGACTCGTCGAAGTTCCTATAGAAAATATCCGCGGTACGAAGACGAAAGGCCGCACTCAGGCATTTTCGAGCGACTTCATGCCGATACTCTCTCCTGACAGTGAGTTCGCGGCGAAATGGTCAAAGCTCTACGACTCAGCCCTCGAAGAGGGAATCCGCGAGCCTATTAAGGCTTTCGAATACATGAGATCCTTCTATGTGCAGGAAGGCAACAAACGTGTTTCCGTCTCTTCATTTCTGGGCGTTGATACGGTGCTCGCCGATGTCACGAGACTTATCCCGAAGAAGACAAATGATCCCGAGAACAGGATCTACTTCGAGTTTCTCGATTTTTACAGGGTTGCTCCACTCTACGACATCGCTTTTTCAAAGGAAGGCGGATACGCAAAGCTCGCAGGTATTTACGGACTTGACTTAAAGACAGCATGGCCGCGCGAGAAGATCGAAGATCTGAGATCCGATTACAATATTTTCAGAAAGGCATTTAAAAACGGCGGAGGCGACAGGCTCGATCTGACGACCGGTGACGCCTTCCTCGTGTACCTGAGATTCTACGGCACTAACCTGATGGCGACAGACGAGAGCCTGCTGCGCGACCGTATCAAAAAACTCTGGGACGAGTTTGTCGTAAGTGCCGGCGACGATTCAGTCGAGATAGTCGAGCATCCCGAGGAAGTCGAAAAGACTGCAAATGTGCTCACGAGCCTGCTCTCCCGAAAGCCATCTTATTCCGCCAAAAATCCTCTTAAAGTCGCCTTCATGTACGAGCGCCCCGCCGATACTTCCGGATGGATCTACGGCCACGAGCTCGGCAGAAATTACATCGCTCAGAAGTACGCCGGCCGTGTCATCACCAGAAAATACGACGACTGCGCAAACGACACTATTCTCAGGAAGCACATAGATGAAGCTGTAAGTGACGGCACAGAGCTTATTTTTACGGTGTCTCCTATACAGATGAATGAGACTTTAAAAAGTGCCGTACACTTCCCTGATGTCAAATTTTTCAACTGCTCGGTAAACCTCTCCCAGAGCGCCGTAAGGACCTATTACGGCAGAATGTACGAGGCGAAATTTCTGATGGGATTTCTGGCCGGCACAAGAAATCGGGGACACAGGATCGGTTACCTGGCCAGCTACCCTATTTTCGGGACCGTCTCCGAGATAAATGCGTTCGCGATCGGCGCTTCGATGGCAGATCCGGATTCTGAAATCTACCTTGCGTGGTCTTCAGTCAGGGATCTGGACTGGAGACAGTATTTTAAAGAGATGGATGTCGATCTGATCTCAGGTGTCGACTTTATAAAACCGAACGAGGCTTCGCGGGAGTACGGCCTCTACAGGATTAAAGACGACGGCTCGATAGAAAATCTCGCTTTTCCACTCTGGGACTGGGGCAGGTACTACGAGCTTATAATAGACCAGATCCTAGACGGCACCTGGGACGACGACCCTGTCGAAGGCACGAAAGCACTCAATTACTGGTGGGGAATTTCCGCCGGCGTCATAGATGTGATACTCTCGCCACACCTTCCGTACCAGAGCTACAAGCTGATCGACGTGATCAAGCAGTCAATGCAGAGAAATGAACTGAACCCTTTTTACGGTGAGATATGGAAACAGGGCCACAAGAGGATCAAGGGTTTTGGTACGCCAAAGCTTTCAAACGAGGAGATTCTTACGATGACCTGGCTTAACGACAACATCTTCGGCTGCCTGCCTATCGAGTCGGAACTTAATCACGAGGCAGTGGCCGCTGTAAAAGTAAGCGGGACCCTGGACCAGCAGGAGGATATCAAATGAAGATTTTAGCCTTAGCTGATGTTGAAGACAAGGCTCTCTGGGATTTTTACGATAAAAAAATGACCGAAGGCGTCGACCTGGTCATCTCCTGCGGTGACTTAAACTCCAACTACCTGCAGTACATCGTCACAATGACCAATGTGCCTCTGCTATATGTCAGGGGAAATCACGACAGGGGCTATGACAGAAATCCACCTCTCGGCTGCATCGATATTGACGACAGGATATACGACTACAAGGGGCTTCGCATCCTAGGCCTCGGCGGCTCAATGCGCTACCACGGCGGAGGTGATATGTACTCCGAAGGTGAGATGCTCTCAAGGATTCGAAGGCTTAAAGGCACCATCGCACTGCACAATGGTTTTGATATCCTTGTGACTCACGCGCCAGCTGCCGGGTACGGTGATTTAGACGACCTGCCGCATCGCGGGTTTGCCTGCTTTAACTATCTGTGCATGCGCTACAAGCCCAAATACCTGCTCCACGGCCATATCCACAGGGAGTACAGTCACGAATTCATCCGCGAACAAAGCCACGAAAGCGGGACGAAGATCATCAACTGTTACGACAAATATTACCTCGAGGTCTCCGACGAAGAGCACCCTGCCCGCGGCAGGACCGGTTCCTTCCTCTACGACCTCTACACAAATATTTCCGACAAAAGAAAAAAGTACTGAGATATCGCCTGATATCCCAGTACTTTTATTATCTCAATATTTTACTGATCAGCTCTTCTTCCCAGCGGCCCATTCCTTTACCATCTTCCGGTAGTGAGCGAACCATAGATAGAGTGCGCTCGCTGCGAAAAGGCTTATGCCAAGCACCTGCGAAACAGCGATCGAAGTCCCGGCGAACTGCAGCTGGTCTGTACGCAGTCCCTCGATTATCGACCTTCCCAGGCCATAGAAACCGATATAGAGGAAGAAAAGCTCTCCGTCGAACTTCTTGTGCTTCCTGTAGAGAAGCAGGCATAAGAAGAGACAAAGATTAAAAAGCGACTCGTAGAGAAAAGTCGGATGGACCTGAATGCAGTCGATCCCGCTTACGGTCACGATATGTGCCTTCATCTCTGCTGTGATATCCTGCGTTCGGTTTACGGCATCGATCGGAATCCTCATTGCAAAGAGGCTGTCGGTGTATTTTCCAAATGCCTCCCTGTTGAAAAAATTGCCCCAGCGGCCGAAGATCTGTCCGATCAGCACTCCGAAGATGATCACATCTGCAGCCTTCCAGAAGTTGAGCTTCTTCAGAACGCAGATCACGATAACCGTGATCGTGCCACCGATGATCCCGCCGTAGATAGCGAGACCGCCACCTCTGATATTAAAAATCTGAAGCGGATTATCCTTATAGAGGTCCCACGAGAAGATCACGTAGTATATCCTGGCCCCGATGACTCCGAAGATGATGCCGAAAATAAACATATCCATGAAGTCGTCCTGCTTGTAGCCGAGCCTCTTCGCCTCAAGCATGATGAAGACAAAAGCCAGCACCATGCCGAGAGCAATGACCATCCCGTAAAAAGCTATACTGAAATTTCCTATCATAAGCCTTCGCCCGACATGCTTTAAAAGTATATGAAGATGCGGGAAGGCAATGCTGTCCTCGTACATATTAATTCCTCATTTTAATCAAAAGGCGGCTCATCTCTGCCGCTACATATATGCGTAAAGCCCGGTAACCCTCGCGATAACAGCGATGACCAGAAGATGCGCCGGATAGAACACATAGAAAAAATATTTCATCTTCCGCCCCTGCCTGCCGTGATAGAAGCACAGCGGTATCAGATCAAACAGAGCGAAAAATTCACTCAGATCGCAGGTGAACCCGAGCCAGGTCACGGCTGCGGCAAACCCGAGAAGCTTTCCAGTCTCAGGTCTCAAGTAAAAATTCCGGCGGAAAAGATAGATGATTATAATAGTTACGACGCCCGAAGTTCCATAATCGCTTTTCGCAATTTTTTCAATAAGCCCTGCGGCTATAACGACTGCGACAAGCGAAAAAATATCGCATGCTTCCTTTACACCAGCGCTCAGTGCAAATTTTTCTGCGGATCTGTCGAAGAGCGTATCGAGCACCCAGATTGAGACAAGTCCGAGGAAAAGCGTTATCATAACGCTGTTGTCACGCGGAGCAAAAAAGGTGTTATCAAAGGCGAGGTCAAACGGCACTTCTGCGATAACTGCAAAGACAGCAAGACGCAGAGCGTATTTTTTCCTGTTCCCGGTATAGTGAAATCCCTCGACTATGAAAAAACAGAAAAGCGGGAAGGCCAGCCGCCCGATATCACGAAAAACTTCGTAAGTATCGGCAAGCGTATCTGTGCCGTATTTATTTACAAGGTCCCAGAGAAAAACCGCGCCGATGTGATCTATCGCCATCGTAACGATCGCTATGAGCTTTAACGCAAAACCTGTGACGTCGTATCTTTTTTTTATCATTGTAAAAATATCAGTCGTCCGGATTTACGAACATGGCGTCACCAAACGAGTAGAATCTGTAGCGCTCCTTAACAGCCTCTTTGTATGCGTTGAGCACGTGCTCACGGCCTGCAAGCGAAGAGACAAGCATGATAAGCGTCGACTCAGGCAGATGGAAATTCGTGATGAGGCCGTCTACTATCTTCCACTTGAATCCAGGATAGATGAAGATCGATGTATCTCCCTCCTGAGCCTTCATGTGGCCGTTCTCATCTGCTGCAGTCTCAAGTGTCCTGACAGAAGTCGTACCGACGGCGATAATTCTGCCGCCATTTTCCTTCGTCTTATTGATAAGGTCGGCGGTCTCCTGAGTCACACGGTACCACTCGGTGTGCATCTGATGCTCTCTTACGTCGTCCACCTTGACCGGGCGAAAAGTACCTAAGCCCACATGGAGAGTGACCTGGGCGATATTTACGCCCTTGGCTTTTACCTCTTCAAGCAGCTCCTTCGTGAAATGGAGTCCTGCTGTCGGAGCAGCTGCCGAGCCATTGTACTTCGCATAGACCGTGTTGTACCTGTCGCGGTTTTTGAGCTTGTGCTTGATGTAAGGCGGAAGCGGCATCTCACCGAGCCTGTCGAGGATCTCCTCGAAGATTCCGTCATAGTGGAACTGCACGAGTCTGTCTCCGCCATCGATAACGTCAAGTATCGTAGCTGTGAGCGATCCGTCGCCAAATGTGACCTCAGCTCCCGGACGCAGCTTCTTTCCAGGACGGACGATCGTATCCCAGATGTCGTTTTCTTTTCTTCTGAGAAGGAGGATCTCGACGTGAGCTCCCGTATCCTTCTTTGTGCCAATAAGTCTCGCAGGGATGACTTTCGTGTTATTTATGACGAGGCAGTCGCCAGGTCTCAGATAATCGAGAATATCCCTGAAATGCTTATGTGTAACGCTGCCGGACTTTTTGCCAAGGACCAGAAGTCTCGAGGAACTGCGGTCCTCGAGCGGGTCCTGTGCGATAAGCTCTTTCGGCAGGTCGTAATAATAGTCTTTTGTACTGTATCCTGTTTCCATAATATCAGCTTCTAAGTGTAATATCCATACTCTCGAGGCGCTTTAAGATAGCGTCCATGGCATCGTTTACATCAGTGTCTGAAAGTGAGCGGTCTTTTGCTCTGAATGTCAGGCGGTAAGAGATCGACTTGTATCCGTCTGCCACCTGTGCGCCTTCGTAGACATCGAAAAGCTTGACGCTCTCAAGATGTTCTCCGCCCTCCGCGTAGAAGATCTTCTCAACGTCACCGGCCGGGGTATTCTTCGGCATAACGAGTGACAGGTCACGGACCGATGCCGGGAAGTTTGCAATGCCTGTGTACTTCTTCTCGAAGTTCGCAAACTTCACAACATATGGCATATCGATATCTGCAATATATACGCGGGTCTTTATCGCATAATTGGCTGCGACTGTCGGATGAAGCTCTCCTAAGTATCCGATCAGCACTCCATCATAGATAATGTCTGCGCAGCGGCCCGGATGAAGGTAAGGACGGTTCTTTGACGGAACGTAAGTCACCTTGTCTGTCATTCCGACTTTGTCTAAGAATTCCTCTACCACGCCCTTCATACTGTAAAAATCTTCGCCATCGCCATAGCTTGCGAGCGTCCACTGCATCCTCTCATCAGGAAGTTCTGTCGTAAGCGGCAGTGACTTTGCGATGTAAATATTTCCGAGCTCGTAGAGACTTACGTTCTCATTTCTCCTGTTAAAATTCGTAGACAGTGAAGTCAGAAGGCCGTTCAGCGGAAGAGTCCTCATGATCGAGAAGTCCTCGCCGAGAGGATTCTGGATCTCTATAGCCTTTCTCTCAGGAGCGTCTGCAGGAAGGAGCAGCTTGTCAAAGACTTTCCTGCTCTCGAATGAATAGCAGTATGCCTGTGAAAATCCGCAGTACTCTGCGACATCCTTCGCGATGTCCTCAAGCTCCATCTTTAGTGACTTGCCACCTGCTGTGGCCGAAGTCTTAGGAAGTGTCGTAGCTACATTGGCATAGCCAAAGTATCTGGCAATCTCCTCGGAAATATCTGCAAATGACAGGAGGTCCTGTCTGAATGTCGGAATAATAAGCTCTTCTGTCTTCTCATCGTACCCAAGCTCGAGCTTCTTTAGATAACCGAGCTGCTGCTCGCGAGGGATATCAGTTCCAAGGAATGCATTGGTATGGTCTGGCTCAAACTTTATTCTCCAGGGCTTGACCGGCTCAGGATAGAAGTCGATAACTCCGCCGACTACTTCACCGGCACCGAGCTCTTCGATCAGATCGCAGGCACGGTTCATAGCTTCGATCGCATTGTTCGGATCAAGGCCTTTCTCGAACATACCTGATGCCTCAGTCCTGGTACCAAGTCTCTTGGCTGAAAGACGGATATTTGTTCCATTAAATGTGGCTGACTCGAATACCATCGTCTTTACATCGTCGGTGATCATCGAATCCTGTCCACCCATGATACCTGCAAAGCCGATCGGCTTCTCGGCATCATTTATCATCAGCATATCCTTATCGAGAACATGTTCCCTGCCGTCGAGTGTGACGAATTTGCTGCCCTCTGTGGCATTTTTTACAATGATCTTGTGACCTGCGATCGTATCGAGATCGTAGGCGTGCATCGGCTGTCCGTACTCTTCCATGACGTAGTTTGTGATGTCTACGATGTTGTTGATAGGACGGATTCCCTGACTTCTAAGCCTCTCCTGCATCCATCTCGGTGAAGGGGCAAGTTGGATATTCTTTACGACTCTGGCTGTGTATCTCCTGCAGAGGTCGCGGTTCTCAACCTCTACTGAAATATAGTCATTTACATTCTCGCTGTTCCCAACCTCTTTGATCTCTGGTGGGTTGAACGGGAGGTTGAACGTAGCTGCAGCCTCGCGCGCAAGTCCGATCAGAGAGAAGCAGTCGATACGGTTATTTGTGATCTCGTACTCTACTACTACGTCGTCGAGTCCTAAGTACTTTACTGCGTCCCCGCCGACTGGTGCGTCGTCCGGCATGATATAGAGTCCGTTTACAGGAGCGTCCGGGAAGACTTCACGTGATGAGCCGAGCTCTTCTATCGAGCACATCATACCATCGGATTCAACTCCACGGAGCTTGCCCTTCTTAATCTTGATTCCGCCCTCGGTCCTCTTACCGTCGTGGCTTCCGGCAACTCTTCCTCCGTCTAAAACTACAGGAACCTTGGCACCTTCTGATACGTTCTGGGCACCTGTTACGATCTGAATCGTCTTGTCCCCAACGTCTACCTGGCAGATAACGAGGTGATCCGCATCAGGGTGTTTCTCAATCTTTTTGACCTGTCCGATCACAATCTTGTCGAGGTCCTGATCTAAAGCTGTATAATACTCTACCTTCGATCCCGAAAGCGTCATAGCATCGCAGAATTCCTTCGGGTCATTAGTAAGTCCCGGCACCATAGCCTGGAGCCATTTAAGAGATGTTCGCATTTATTTTTATCCTTTCGGTTAACTGTCTTAGAACTGCTGTAAAAATCTGATATCGTTCTCGTAGAGAAGTCTCATATCATCGATCTCATATTTGAGAAGTGCGATACGCTCGAGACCAACTCCGAATGCAAATCCGGAGTATACGTTCGGATCTATGCCGCTCATCTCGAGTACCTTCGGGTGAACCATGCCGCAGCCTAAGATCTCGATCCAGCCCTCGCCCTTGCAGAAACGGCAGCCCTTGCCGCCACACTTGAAGCAGCTTACATCCATCTCAGCCGATGGCTCTGTGAATGGGAAATGGTGCGGGCGGAACTTGACCTTGACATCATCTCCGAAAAGCTTGTGAACGAACATCTCGAGAGTGCCCTTTAAGTCTGCAAATGTGATTCCCTTGTCGATTACCATTCCCTCGATCTGGTGGAATGAAGGTGAATGTGTCGCATCGACTTCATCTGAACGGAAAACACGTCCGGGTGCTATCATTCTGATAGGAGGCTTCTTGGCTTCCATCTGGCGGACCTGTACTGGTGATGTCTGCGTTCTCAGAAGAATATTGTCATTTATATAGAAAGTATCCTGTTCATCTCTTGTCGGATGGCCCTTCGGGATATTCAGGGCTGTAAAGTTGTAGTAATCCTTCTCGATCTCCGGGCCCTCTACTACATCAAAGCCCATGCCGATAAAGATCTTCTCTACTTCCTCGAGTGTGATCGTATTCGGATGTCTGTGGCCGATCTTGTTCTTCTTTGCAGGAAGAGTGACATCGATCGTCTCTCTCTTGAGTCTCTCGTCAAGAGCTCTCTGCTGCATCTTCTCCCTGGCCTCATTCATCCTCTCTTCGATGGCAGCCCGGGCCTCGTTTATCATAGCGCCGACCTTTGGCCTGTCCTCCGGAGCGACGTCTTTCATGCCCTTCTGGACCTTAGTAAATTCGCCCTTTTTTCCGAACACTTTGACCCTGACATCATTCAGGGACTCCTGGTCCTTGGCCTCTTCGATCGAAGCCATGGCCTTCTGTCTTATCTCTTCGAGCTTTTCTTTTACCATCACAAGGTACTCCTTTATCTTTTTTGGTATTTGACCAACCTATAGAATAATCGAAAACGCTCCTATTGTCAAATTTTGCCGCACAAATCGAGGTTGATTTTTCCGCCTCTAAAGACTAAAATAGAATCAAGCTCAGGGTGCTCGTTTTTTCCCGTAGTTTTTGAACCTACAATTACTTTAAATCGGGATCCCTATTATTACAGGCCGGATGTCGGGCTTCGGTGTATGCACTTGTGCAGAGAAGTCGGGCTTTGCCTACTTCCAGTAGATGGCTGAAGGTCTGCTGCGGCAACCCACCTGGCTGCGTGCTAGGAGTCAAGAATGCGGGCCTGCACCCTGGGTGTTTTTTAGAAAATTATGAGGCCGCTGCATAAAGCAGCGGCCTCTTTCGTACAAAAGGAGAAAATCAATGCAGACAATACCATCGAGGAAGCTCAGCAACGGTGTAGAGATCCCGGCCATTGGCTTTGGGTGCTACAAATTGGCAGATGCCAGGATCACAGAATTGATGAAAAACGCTGTTCAGGCGGGCTACCGCCATTTTGACACCGCGTCTTTCTATGAAACAGAAGAAGGCATCGGAGAAGCAATCCGTAAAATCGGCATAGACCGAAAGGAGCTTTTTCTCACCAGCAAAATATGGAAAACAGAGATGGCAGACACCGAAGCCTCCTTTTACGCTTCGCTGAAACGGCTGCAGACAGATTACCTCGACCTGTATCTGATTCACTGGCCACGTCCGGACCTGTCCGACCCAGACTGGCAGGAAAAGGATCTCGAGACCTGGCATGTCATGGAAAAGCTGTATAAAAAAGGTGATGTGCGTGCCATCGGCGTAAGCAATTTTCTGCCGCAGCACCTGATTCCACTGATGAAAAACTGCGAGATTGCGCCGATGACCGACCAGCTGGAAATCCACCCTGGTTACGGACAGGAATGTGCAGTCGCCTTTGCAAAGGAACACGGCATCCAGATGGAAGCGTGGAGTCCATTAAGCCGCGGCCGCGCGACCAGCCATCCTCTTCTGCAGGAACTCGCCGACAAGTACAATCGGTCAGTCTACCAGATTTGTCTTCGCTATTCCGTCCAGCAGGGCATTATCCCGCTGCCTAAATCTTCCTCGCCTGATCGCATGCGCCTAAACCTCGATGTTTTCGATTTCGAAATCTCCGAAGAAGACATGTACCGTCTCCGCACGATGCCGCAGGCCGGCTGGAGCGGTGAGCATCCTGACTTCGAGACGGTAACTGTCTGAAGATGGACTATACTGCGCACCGGGAATAAATATCCGGATTTCTACAAATGATAGAAACCCGGATATTGTCAACTTATATTTTTGCCAGCGGTACCTTTTTTGTGGGTGCCGGGAAGGCTGCGTTTATTTTTTCAAGGAATGGAGTTATGTCTTTGCCTATGCCTGCGAGGTTCGTTTTTATGTGATCATAGGACGAGCTGCCGAACAGCGCGCAGAGGTCGTGGTTTCTGGTGTTGAAGGCGAGCATTATCGCTGCCGGAGTAAGTCCGGTCTCGGCGCTGATTTCCTGTATCGTCCGGCAGGACTCACAGGTCCTTCTCGTTTTTGTCATGTCAGAGCCAAGTGATGAGTACGACATCGGATGGACTCCATGCTCCAATAGCCACGGAAATAGGTCATATTCCGGACCGCGCTCGCAGAGGTTATAAAGGACCTGGTCTGTGACACAGTCACTCCCGTGCTCTACTGCAAAGAGGTCCTCCATATCGCTAACATCAAAATTTGAAACGCCCCACTTAAGAATCAGTCCCTCTTCTACCGCCTCAGTCATGGCTTCCGCCACAAAAGCAAGGTCAGCCTTTTCTTTCCAATGCAGAAGATAAAGATCTATATGGTCAGTTCCGAGTCGCCTTAATGATTTCTCAAGACTCTTTCTGAAACCAGCAGGTGTGGCATTGTCAGGGAGAATTTTGTCCACGAGAAAGACCTTATCGCGTCCCACTTCCTTAAGCACTCTGCCGACTGCCTCCTCGCTTCTGCCACTTCCGTACATCTCTGCAGTATCGATAAGGCTTATCAAGCCGTCATCTACAGCCCTCGCCATAGCCTTTTCAGCTTCCCTGTTGCCGTACCAGAAGACAGTGCTTCCAAGCCCTACTTCGGGGAGTTTAATTGTAGTGGATGCGGTTTGAATCATGTTATTACCTTTCGTTTTGCGCCGATTTCATGCAGTTGTTTTTTCCCAAAGAGTGTTATGACAATACTTTTTCAAAAAAATCACATGTATGGCATTTTTACATCTAATGTCATGATGATATAGACCTATCGCGGCAAAGCGTTTATTTTTCCTGAAAAAATAAACGTTAAAGTTCTACCTCGATATAGTCGTGGTGTACTGCCTTGAGATATGGTCCGAATACGTCGCTCGTGAGAATTTTAAGAGATGAGGTGTTCACGCACGGGTGGCAGCCGACGTACTTCTCCGCGAGCACGTCCTTGTCCACTAACAGCTGGACGTTATTGTCGTGGTCGTTCATCAGCCCCATGATGCTGACTGAGCCCGGCTTTATATCGAGGAACTCTTCCATTTTTTCCTCAGGGGCAAATGAGAGTCTCGCTGAGTTGATCTGCTTTGAGAGGTCCTTAGTCTTGAACTGCTTGTGTCCCGGCATCATAAGCAGGTAGAATTTCGTCTGCTGCCTGTTGCAAAGAAATAAGTTCTTGCAGATCAGACAGTCGAGCACCGCGTCTATCACGTCGCAGACCTCCATCGTGGTGGCCGGCGCGTGATCTGTCCTCTTGTATTTGATTCCGAGAGAATCCAAGAGGTCATAAACCATGATCTCCTTTTCCTCCCTGCCACTCAGATCATCAGGTCTGCCGTCATACAGTTCAATAGTGCTCTGATCGAATTCTTCTGAACTCATCTATTCATCCTCTTCTTCCTGATTGTCTTCTTTTTGCATCAAAGTGTTGTCCGATTAATCATTATTGTCATCTGTTTCCACAGGAAGATCGGATTCTTTATCCTTATCTGACTTCCACGAGATATTATCCGACTCTTCATCCATATCTGACTTCCACGAGATATTATCCGACTCTTCATCAACTTCTTCGTCGTCATCATCTTCTTTTCCGTAGAAATCATCGAAGAGGCTGTTGATGCTGTCGCGAAGCTCTGGCGGCAACCCGCTGCTGTTGTCGAGATTTCTTTTTACTTTTCTGGTAAGACCCATTGTTTTCCCTTTCTATCACTTGCTTTGATTTTTTACTTCCAAAGCAAAGTTACTATCTCTGATATCATATTTATTTTTTCTAAAAAAATCAACATTAAGTATTTTACGGACTAATCCCTGATTTTTTCTTCCAGTACGTAATTCCATCAGCTTCTTTACGGATTCGTTTTGAAAATCTTTTATGAGTCCGTATTCCAGGCCTACACTTTACGGACTCAACACTGATTTTCTCTTCCAGTACGTAATTCCATCTGCATTTTTACAGATTCGTTTTGAAAATCCATTCTGAGTCCGTAATTCAGGCCTACACTTTACGGACTCAACCCAGGTTTTCTCTTACAGTCCGTAATTCAGGCCTACTCTTTACGGACTCATCCTTGATTATCTACTTCAGTCCGTAAACTACTTTACAAATCTTGGATTTGAACTTAGAATAGTAAAGTTTGATTGGAGGATTATTTTGAAACAGCAAAAGATTTTCAGATTCAGTATTTACATCCTTGGCTTCGTTGTTTTAGCCTTGGGAATCATCAGCAACACAAAATCAGGTCTCGGCGTCACACCGATAATTTCTATCCCATATGCGATTTCACTGATTATAAATTTCAATTTCGGAAACGCAAGCATGATCATGTACACGGTGCTCGCGATCGTCGAATACATAGTAAAAGGCAGGAAATTCAAGCTTTACGACCTGCTTCAGATCCCGCTTTCATTTTTCCTGACGAGACTTTTCAATCTCTTCGGAAGCTTCCTGCCCGATGCGCAAACTGTTCCTATGCGTATTTTCTGTTTAGTTGTCGGTATTGTCTGCACCGGAATCGGCGCCGCTATGTCTATGAATGCCCGCCTCGTGCCGAACCCTGGCGACGGAATTATACAGGCCATCTCTGACCGCTCGAAGAAAAATCCTGGCCTCGTGAAAAATATCTTCGATATCGGCTGTGTCACCCTAACTGTACTGATTGGTTTATTAAGCACCGGTCACATCGTCGGTGTAAATATAGGAACTCTCTGCGCTATGATCGGTGTCGGAAGAGTTATAGCTATCTACGACCACTTCCTTCTCACAAAGACAGACAAGCTCTCCGGAATTACTGATGATGACGAGGATTACATGTCAGACGAGATTGGAGAGATGGCTGAGTAAGCCTTAAATAAACTTCTTTGCGAATGCTCTCGCGTCACTAAGCTGGCTTGCGGTCGGTTTATTTTTTGCATAAAAATATGAAACCCTCGTGTTTCCAGATCTTGAATAATAACGAACTAAAGTGCTCATATGAAGCCTCCTTATTCTCTATTATAGTCAACTAGATGGGATTTTCAAATAACAGAAATCCTTTCTCAATGCCTTATAAAAACGGTACCATATATACTGGTATATAATTGATGCCATTCTCCCATTTATAATCCTTGGTGTGAACCACATACTTAGCCTTGATTCGTTGGCTGAATTTGTCACAGAATACATCAAGTGACCTGTGGTTCCTGTAATTGCCCGATTTGACCTCAATCGGGCATATTTTATCTCCTGACGGGATCAGAAAATCAATCTCATACAGATGATTCGAGGTCTCACTTCTCATCGTATAATAAAACAACTGATTTCCATTTGCCGTAAGCATCTGGGCGACAATATTTTCGTAGATATAGCCAAGATTTGCTTCGATTTTATCAGAAAGAAGCTTATTATAGATGACGTTTTCGGTGTATTTCTTGTCTTTAAACACAAGCGTGACAAACAACCCTGTATCAGAGGTAAAAAGCTTATATCTGTCGAGATTTTTCGAAAGAGACATACCTGCACCCGGATCACTTGAATGATAAGCGATATTCACAGTGTATGAGCTGAGCAGTTCAGGCAGTATTTTTTGAATCTGAGTACCTCTGATGTCATTTTTCGCATTCGAATACATATATCGTGAAGCATTGCTTGTAAGACTGGCTGGAATCGAATCATAGATCTCACTGGACAGACCAGACTCATCTATCTTAAAGAAATCATCTTCATATAGCTCAATTATCCTTCTCTTTGTCTCATCTACAAGCTGAAGATTATTCTTCTGTATGTAGGTATCAACTGCCTGTGGCATCCCTCCGACCAGCATATACAGCCTGAACAGGCGCATGAGGCTTCTGTGCAGTGAATTACCTGCCGGCCTCTTTGCCTTAAGAAGCTCTCTGATGGTGTCTGCTGTCACATCGTCTCCTATCGCCCAAAGAAATTCCTCGAAATCCATCGGATACATCGAAATCTTCAATTCCTCGCTGGGAATCAGTATATCCTTAATGTTCTTCCTTATAGTAAGCAGTGAACCTGTTTCGATATACTTGTATCTGCCGTCTGCCACGAGATATTTGATGGCCTGTCTGGCCTTTGGAAGAAGCTGAACCTCATCAAATATAATTACTGATTCATGTTCATACAGCCTGGTATGCGTCATCTGCTGAAGCTGCAGAAAGAAAAAATCCAGATGATATGTATCGTCAAAAAGCGCTTTTATCTCTTCACTGGTATGTGCAAAGTCTATAAGTATATAAGACCTGAATTCATTTCTGGCAAACTCCTCCACTATAGTTGATTTACCAACTCGCCTGGCTCCCTTCACCAGCACTGCATATCTGTCACTCTGATTTTGTTTCCATGACAGCAGTTCATCATAAATCTTTCTCTTAAACACAGGATTGGCCATAAATCAACACCTCCAGCCTCATTATAGCGCAAATCCCCGTTCAGGTAAAGCCAAATTATACGCTAATCCCCGTTCGTTATATGCCAATTTCTGCGCTAATCCCCATTCAGCTGATGTCAAAATATACGCTAATCCCCATTCGTTTGGTATTTTAGAACAAGTGTTTCGAAAAATTCAAAATAAAATAGTCGAAAAAACTAAAACAAAACTGCCGAAAAATATAAAATGAAATAGCCGAAAAAATCAAAACAAAACTGTTGAAAAACATAAAACAGAGCATGGCAAATGCCTGAAAATCAGCTGTTTAGAAAAGACAGGACCTGGTACTGCCAGGTCCTGTCTTGTAATGAAATATAACTCTCTTTATTCGCAGTTTTATCTGATATCGTTCACTCCTACAGGCTTGATATTGTTACTCACATCGTAATGCTTTCCGCCCCAGTAGAGACGGTTGTTCACCTCGCACTTCTCGTTCGGAGTGACATCCTTCATGATCCACTTGTAGAACTCATCAAAGCCGGTACGGTCTACGATGTAGCCCACATGCTCCTTTGATTCATAGGCGTTGGGATCGATGTATTCTTCAACAAAGGCATAGGCATTTTTTACAATCTTCATCACGGTCTCTTCGTCTGCCCATTTCATGAAGTCCTCTGCGAGCCTTGGATTCTTCTTACCTGTGCGGCCTAAGAGTGTGACTCTGAAATAGTGCTCCTTTGATCTGGTCCAAGCCCTTGTAGGACAGTAGGTCACGCAGACGCCGCAGCCGATACACTTGTCAGTATCTCTAATTACCTTGCCTCCGACCATTTTTAAAGCGCCAACGGATCTGATCTTACAGTAATCCACGCACTGTCCGCAGCCGATGCACCTGTCAGGGTCGTACTGCGGCTCAGTCATACCCATGATGCCGAAATCGTCCATCCTGACCTTGGCACAGTCATTTGAGCAGCCTGTAAAAGCGACCTTGAAATGCCTGTTGTTCGGGAAAATCTGATCCTCCATCTTCTGCGCGAAGGCTGTAGTATCGTAGCAACCGAACGGGCAGAGCCTTGCGCCTGGACAGGCCACCACATTTCTCGTACCGGAAGCTGGGAAGCCCTTGTCCCTCTCCTCCTGATTGATATGGGCCTCGTCGATGCAAAGCTGCAGCTCCTTATTTACAGCATCGATGTCCTCGAGCGAGATTCCCGGAATCTCTACACCCTGACGGTTTGTGATAAAAATAGAACCGTTCCCGTATTTTTCCGCGATCTCGGTGATCCTTACCATAGACTTCGCGTTTATCAGACCACCCGGAATACGCACACGGGAGGCTGTCTCACCGCGATGCTTGGACACGCGGAACGCATTTTTCTTTAAGCTCTTAACATTTATATCTGCACTCATCCTAAAGCCTCCTGTCAATCCAGCATATCCTTGCTCACACTATAGTTAAATACCGGTCCATCGAGACAGACGTATTTGTCTCCGATGCGGCAGTGACCGCATTTGCCTAGTCCACAGCACATCCTGCGCTCCTGTGATACCCAGATATTTTCTTCCTTGAATCCCTTCTCGAGAAGTCCCTTCACAGAAAATCTCATCATAGGAGGAGGTCCTACAACGACAGCCTTCGCACTGCCGGCATCCTTGAGCGGCAGATCAGGTATGTACTTCGTCACAAGGCCTACCTTGCCGGAATAGCCCTCCGGCGCGCCATCGACTGTCAGGATAAGGTCCAGCTTCGCGTCCCAGTCCTTTAAGTCTGCTCTAAAAAGCATATCGTCAGGGCTCTTGAAGCCGACGATCACATGCTTATCCTCTGGAGTATCCGAATCTGCTAATGCCGAGATCACACCTCTGACAGGTGAGACGCCGGTACCGCCTGCTACTACGACAGTCTCGCCATCAGTGAAAAGCCCCGTATCAAAGCCATTGCCGTAAGGCCCTCTCATCAAGAGATACTGTCCCTTGTAATGCTCGAAAACCTCATTCGTCACTGTACCCACACGGCGGATAGTAAGATCCACGAAATCATCACCGATACCACTGATAGAAATAGGTGCCTCACCGAATTTCGGAACAGAGACCTCGAAAAATTGTCCAGGTCTGCACTCTCCCTCGAACTTCATGCGAAAAGTGTACTCTTTTGCCGTATGCTTTATGACATCGAGAATCTCAGATTTGAACGGCACATAAATATTTTCCTGACTCATCATCTGCCCTCCTCTTCTACTGCATTATCTACCTTGTTAATGATATTCGAGAACTTGATGTATTCAGGACAGACATCGTCACATCTGCCGCAGCCAACGCACATGTTATGACCGAATCTCTTCTTATGGTCAGAAATCTTGTGCAGGACCTTAAACCTCATCCGCTCGCCCTGGCTCTTTCTGTACTGGCCGCCGCCAGCTACGTTTGTGTAGCCGTTTATCATACATGAGGCTGCTACCCTGCGGCGCTCTCCGACCTTGCCGTTCTCAGAATAGAAGGTATCCTGCATCGTAAAGCAGGTACAGGTAGGACAGACGATATTGCATCTGCCGCAGCCTATGCAGCGGGAGCTGTACTCATCCCAGATATCTGACTTAAATATGCTGTTTGGAATCTGATCCGGAATCTCTACATGGACAGGATTTTCAGTCACGTGAGCGGGCGTCACATCCTCCTTCTTCGCAGAAATGCTCTCAAAAATCTCTGCCACTTCATCCGAGCAGACCGCACTCTTCACCTGATCTCCAGCTGCATCTATTGAAAAAATATAGTCGTCCGGCGCTACATTCGTGCCCATGTCCACACAGAAGCAGTTTTCAAATGAAGACGCACATCCTATAAGAGCGAACTTTATGTGCTCACGGATTTTTTTATAAAATGGATCCTCGAATCTGTTTCTCAGATAGATATCATCGAGGCTCTTCACCGCGTGAAGATCGCAGGCACGAAGGAACACTATCGCGTCGCTAATATCCATGTCCGCTTCCTTCGTTTCACCCTCAGTAAAGAAAAACAGAGTCTGTGACAGCGGAGTCAGGATTTCCTTAAACGCGTAGTCGGATTTCGCGTCAAGCTCCATATCCTCAAGCCGGTTTACGAAATCGTATCTGACCACATCGGTATCTGTGAAACGCCCTTCTCCTACTTTTCTCACCGGCGCATACAGCCGGTATTTTTCTCCCAGTTTCTGAAGCACCTGATCAAATGCCTCTTTACTCACTACATATCCCATAGATCCTCCTTTTTAAAAGCCATGGAATTTTACTTTTCAATTAAGAATATATTATCACGCCGGGATTACATTTGCCGTGATGTACATCACGTTTTAAAGGTAAATATGATATAATTAAGCTCTATAAAAAAAACAAATGACTGGGTGGTAATATGAATTCGTTAACTGATCTGGATATCTACAAAAAATCGTCAAGGCAGACGAAAGCCGCACTGGCTGACCGCGGAAATATTTTAAATATAAAAAAGGGCGAATTTCTTTTTAATATCAGGGATAAAGTGAATGTAGTCTATCTGATCATTTCCGGATATGCCGTTCTAAGCCGCAATAGTGAAAAATATGGTGTCCGCAATATTTTTCTATTGGGAGCGGGAAGTCTACTTAACGAAGTGATCCTGGACGGGGTTTCAGCATCCATTTCTTGTCTTGCACTTTCAGATCTCACCGTGATAGGCTACCCACGGTCTGACATACTTGGCATGATGAAAGCTGATTTTTCCTTTAACAGATATGTGATAAATTCTATGGCTCTAAAAATCCGCAAACTCTACCACATGCTTGAAATCTCTACCAAGAGCACTCACTTAGACCATCAGACGGCCTCCCGCATCTGGAAATTTGCGAGAGACTTCGGGATTAAAAAGGATGGGTATGTGTTGATTCCATTCGAGCTTCGTATAACTCTCTTAGCCGGTTTCATAGGTTCCAGCAGAGAGACCATCTCGCGGATAGTAAAGCAGATGTCCGAAGCTGGAATCGTCTCTATTGAAAAAGGCGAATGCCGGATCTACGATCTGGATAAACTAAAGAATTACGGGCGTTAAAAAACTGCCCGGGATACTGTGATAGTTTCCCGAACAGCCTGAAATGAAGTATCTGTTTTTACAGATTAAGCTCATCGTAGAAGGACGAAAGCAGCTTTGCTGACTGGCGAAGAGCAGCCTCCTCCTTCGGATCAAGATTTATCTCCACGATTTCCTTCGAGCCTGTCTTATCGATTATCGTAGGGACTGAGAGCCATGCGTTTTCTATGCCGTATTCGCCGGAAAGCCCGACAGTTACAGGGTAGATATGGTTCTCATTGAAAAGGATTGATTTACAGATGGCAGCTGCCGATGCAGCAATTCCGTAGCAGGTATTGCCCTTTCTGTTAAAAATATCCCATCCCGCCTTGATTGTCTGCTTCTGCAAATCCTCAGGTGTCACATTCTGAGTCCTGTCCGGATTGTCCTTCATGACATTTTCTACGGGCTTGCCACCGATGACTGCCGAATGCCAGGAAACGATCTCACTGTCACCATGCTCACCGCAGACGTAGGCAGAAACGCTCTTAGAATCGAGGTCGTACATTTTTGCAAGCTCACAGCAGAGACGCGCAGAGTCCAGATTTGTACCGGATCCTATTACCTGATTCTTCGGAAGTCCTGAAAGCTTATAGACCATATATGTCATAATGTCGACAGGATTTGAGATTACAAGAAAAATACCGTCAAATCCGCTTTCCATAACCGAACCTACAATGCTTTTTATGATCTTCATACTAGGAGCAAGCATATCCAGACGGCTTGACGAATCCTTCGGCATTGGAGCCGAAGCTGTGATGATGACGATATCAGCATCGTGGCAGTCACTGTAATCTCCCGGATGAATTTTGATATTGCGGTTCATAAAATAAATCGAATGCGCCATGTCAAGAGCCTCGGCGTAGGCCTTATCCTTGTTCACATCGATAAGGACAACCTCCTCGGCAAGCCCCTGATTGATGATAGTATAAGCCGTTGTGCTTCCGACATTTCCGCAGCCGACAATTACAACCTTCGAATCTTTAAAACCCATTTTAATTACCTCCCAGATTTAAAAATCTTCCACTGCATTATACACCAATTGCATGGCTTGTGGGAACAGGAAATGTCCTGGGCAGCTTTTATTTTTTCAAAGAAAGGTATTGACATACTTCATCTGTCGTAGTATATTGTTGTCAAAAGATACTACGACAGTCGTAATACGACAGTCGATATAAAATTGAAAGGAGGTATAGTGTGGAAATCAGCAGTGATGTCATTCGAGGCTACAATGACACGATAATCCTAAGCCTGCTGCTCGATTCTCCCTCATATGGATACGAGATCTCGAAGAGAATCAGAGATCTGACTGACGATGCCTACATCATCAAAGAAACTACA
Source organism: Lachnospiraceae bacterium (assembly GCA_003862155.1). Taxonomy (GTDB): domain Bacteria; phylum Bacillota; class Clostridia; order Lachnospirales; family Lachnospiraceae; genus Weimeria; species Weimeria bifida. Next base: position 42,683 of record QOUV01000002.1, on the reverse strand, counting down.
TTATATTCCGCCTTTACCCGAATGGAAAAGAACGGTTACGTCGAGTCGTTTGCGGGATTCGCAGACAACGGGAAACGGCGGACATACTACCGGATCACCGATAAGGGACGGCAGTATTACCAGGAGAAATGCAGCGAGTGGGAATTAACGAAGAAAGTGATAGAGCACTTTATCAGGAAGGAGTCATGATGGAAACTATTAAGAATTATCTGGAATCGATGTTTGCGAGTCTGCCGAATACGCCTGAGGTCATAAAGGCAAAGTGCGAGCTCGGACAGATGATGGAAGACAAATACACAGAGCTTATAAATGAGGGAAAGAACAAAAACGAGGCTGTGGGACAGGTCATCTCAGAGTTTGGAAATCTCGATGAATTGGGCGATGCCTTAGGCATCAGTCATATCCTGCACGACCAGGGCGAGGCCATAAATACCCGTCAGGTAACAGAGGATGAAGCAAGAGCTTTTGTTCAGGAATCCGCAATCTGCGGACTTATCCGTGGAATCGGTGTATTTTTATCTATAATTTCTGCCTCGGGAGTCATACTTGCAAGCGCTGCGTCTGACTCAGATGACATATACATGGTGATTGGACTTGTTTTCTTATTCTGCTCGGTAGCCGCCTGCGTCGCGCTCTGCACATACAGCAATCTCAGGATGGACAAGTGGCGCTTTCTTAAATATGAGCCGTGCAGCATAGATTATTCTACAGCCGGAATGGTAAATGACGCAAGAAACAGACTCCATGGCACAATAATCCTTCAGCGCACGATAGCTGTGCTTCTGCTCTGCGTCTGCTATGTACCGCTTATAGTTTTAAGCATGATAGGCGACGGAGCCATCTATTCGCTGGTTGGCGTTGTAATTCTGCTTCTTCTGGTTGGATTCGGAGTGCTGATTCTGATATCAGCCGGTGCCAGAGACGAGGGCTATGTCCGTCTCTTAAGACTCAACAGCCGCCAGAGAATGGAGGGCCATTACTCCAAAGGCCAGGACGAGGTCTATTACGAGAATCCTACTCTTAAAAAGGTCATGTCAGTTTACTGGCCGATTGTGACCTGCATTTACCTGGTCATAAGCTTCCTCACATTCAGCTGGGCTATAAGCTGGATCATCTGGCCAATCGCCGCCATAGTCAGCACTATTATAAATAATATCTTTGGAACAAAAAGGGAGGACTGAGCTGTCATGAAAAAAAGAAGCATTTATCTGATTCTTCTAGGCATAATCACAATCGCCGGCATCTGCTATGGCACCTATCTGCACATAGGAAAGCCGTTACTTAATGCCTCCGGAAACTACTTTTCATATAACCTTGGCTCCAAGGGCAATCATAAGACTCTGAAAAAAATAAACGTCTTTTCCACTGCGCAGATTTCTCTTCACAATGCCGATGTGGCATTTATATCTGGCGACGACTATTCTCTTACTTATGTGGGAAAAGAATCTATACTTCCTACGTATAAGGTCGAGAATGGTGTTCTTACTGTCAAGGATCCCGCCACTGGTAAAAAACCGTCCGGTGTTCTTAAAGTAACCATTCCAGACAGCCTTACGGAATTAAATGAGATTAATGTGGCAGCATACACTGGAGATACTTGTTTTGGTACAAAGCAAAAACTTGCTGTAAATACAATAAGCATCAATAGCCAGGATGGGGATATAGTCTTTGGTGCTGATAAGGATTTGAACGTTGATACTTTGACTCTGAATAGTAAGAATGGAGACATTGTTTTTAAATCATCTGATTCAATGACCGCAGATACTGCCACTCTATACACTGAAAACGGCGATATGACGGTGTCAGGAGCAGACTTTAATGACTCAAAAATGACAAGTAAAAGCGGTGATATAATCGCGTCAAATGTCAGCTTTAAGAAATCCGAGGTGACCAGCACGAATGGCGATATAAGGATTTCTACATCCGATGATTTGTCTTCTTACACCTTTAACCTGAATGGAGGAAATGGAGACATTTCCATCGGAGACGGCCTATATAAGGGTACCCTCTCCTATGGCTCAGATATCACTGTAGGAAAAGGATCGAACGTCATGATACTGAGTACAAAGAACGGGGATGTTACAGTAAAGAAATAATTTCCGGCTCCGCAATGTATTTTTTCTGGAAACAAATCAAATTTTGACCCGGATTTCTTTAAGAAAAGACAAAAAACAGGGTGTTTTACTTTAGTTTACCGACGGAAAACACCCTGTAATTTTGAATTTCTTCAAAAATCCTGGTCAAATCTTATTTTTTCAGGAAAAAAACACCCGGAAATTCTAAAAATGCATGTATACACCAAAAGCCAAGTCGATAGCTTAACCATAAACAAAAAATCAAGTCAAGAGCTTAACCATAAGCAAAAAATCAAGTCAAGAGCTTAACCATAAGCAAAACAAAAGATCAATCCAATAGTTATCCGATCAAACTCAGGGCGCAAAAAAAGAGCCGGCAGATTTCTCTGCCGGCTCCCGGTATTTTTATAATAAGTGACTATCAGTCAAGGTGAGGACCTGCTGGAACAAGTGCCTTACCAGCGTCGTTACCCTCATACTTCTTGAAGTTCTTGATGAATCTCTGAGCGAGATCCTTAGCCTTCTCATCCCACTCTGAAGCACTAGCATAAGTGTCACGTGGATCAAGGATAGCTGGATCAACGCCAGGAAGCTCTGTAGGAACCTCGAAATCGAAGTAAGGAATCTTCTTTGTAGGAGCCTTGTCTACGGCGCCTGTCTGAATAGCTGTGATGATGCCTCTTGTATCCTTGATAGAGATTCTCTTTCCAGTTCCGTTCCAACCAGTGTTAACGAGATAAGCCTTAGCTCCGCTCTTGTTCATCCTCTTAACAAGCTCTTCAGCGTACTTTGTAGGATGAAGCTCGAGGAATGCCTGTCCGAAGCAGGCTGAGAATGTAGGAGTAGGCTCTGTGATGCCTCTCTCTGTACCAGCGAGCTTTGCAGTGAATCCTGAAAGGAAGTAGTACTTTGTCTGCTCTGGTGTAAGGATAGATACAGGAGGAAGTACTCCGAATGCATCTGCTGAAAGGAAGATAACGTTATCAGCAGCCGGGCCGTGTGAGATAGGCTTAACGATCTTCTCGATGTGGTAGATAGGATAAGATACACGAGTATTCTCTGTAACTGACTTATCTGCGAAATCAATCTTGCCGTTAGCGTCTACAGTAACGTTCTCAAGAAGAGCGTCTCTCTTGATAGCGCCATAGATATCCGGCTCAGCGTCCTTATCAAGGTTGATAACCTTAGCGTAGCAGCCTCCCTCGAGGTTGAATACACCGTTGTCATCCCAGCCGTGCTCATCGTCGCCGATAAGAAGTCTCTTAGGATCAGTAGAAAGTGTAGTCTTTCCTGTTCCTGAAAGTCCGAAGAAAATAGATGTGTGCTCGCCGTTAAGGTCGGTGTTAGCTGAGCAGTGCATTGATGCAATGCCCTTGAGTGGAAGGTAGTAGTTCATCATAGAGAACATACCCTTCTTCATCTCACCGCCGTACCAGGTATTGATGATAACCTGCTCATGGCTTGTGATATTGAAAAGAACTGCTGTCTCTGAACGAAGACCGAGCTCCTTGTAGTTCTCAACCTTTGCCTTTGAAGCGTTATATACGATAAAATCAGGCTTGAAATTCTTCTGCTCCTCTTCAGTAGGACGGATGAACATATTCTTTACGAAATGTGCCTGCCAAGCTACTTCCATGATGAAACGGACAGCCATTCTGGTATCCTTATTGGCACCGCAGAAACCATCTACAACATAGAGCTTCTTGTTTGAAAGCTCATTCTTTGCAATGTCCTTGCAGGCTTTCCATGTATCCTCTGATGCAGGATGGTTATCGTTCGGATACTCCTCTGAATTCCACCATACAGTGTCCTTAGAGTTCTCGTCCATAACGATGTACTTATCCTTAGGAGAACGTCCAGTGAAAATACCCGTCATAACGTTAACAGCGCCAAGCTCAGTCTCCTGACCCTTCTCATAACCTGTGAGACCCGGTGCCATCTCTTCCTTGTACAGATCCTCATATGAAGGATTGTAAACGATTTCAGTCGTACCGGTGATCCCATACTGTGTCAGATCGATATTAGCCATTTTTTGATAACCTCTTTCTGATTCTTTAATTGTATTTTTACAAGTACCGAATTTCATTATACCTTATTGCCGGGAAAAATCAACTCATTTTTGGGCACTCTGCATTAAAATCAGCTCATTTAATAAATATTATCCGGTGGTCAACCTTTTGACCACCAGATCATGAATATTAATTAACAAATTCTTAACTAAGCTTCTTGTAAAAAATCCCGCAAACTGCTAAAATAAGGTCTACACTAATTATAAACTTTTTGAAAAAATATAGAAAGTGAGGGATATTTTGCCATCGAGTTACAGTAAGATAACGCCAGAGATTGAGAAACTGGCTGGCCTTACAGAGCAGGCCGCCTATGTTAACCCTGAGCTCTATACCGAGTACGGTGTTAAGCGCGGACTCCGTGATCTGAACGGCAAAGGTGTCCTGGTAGGCATCACGAACATCTCTGAAGTAAATTCACAGCGTGTCATAGACGGAAAGAACGTCCCGATACCTGGTGAGCTTTACTATAGAGGCTATAAGATTCAGGACATCGTAAATAACATCAGGCCTGACAGTCATTTCGGTTTTGAGGAGATCACCTATCTGCTCCTGTTTGGAGAACTTCCGACGAAGAAGCAGCTCCGCAATTTTATCAAGCTTCTGTCTTCCTACAGATCTCTCCCGAAGAATTTCGTAAGAGACTCTATTTTAAAGAAGCCTTCAAATGACATGATGAACTCGCTCGCGAGATCTGTTCTGGCCCTCTATTCATACGATGACAATCCGGACGATATTTCACAGCCAAATGTGTTAAGGCAGTGTCTTCAGCTGATAGCCATGTTCCCACTGCTTTCAGTGTACGGTTACCAGGCTTATCGCTACTACGCCAAGGGCGATTCGCTTATCATTCACCGTCCGAAGAAGGAGTACTCTACCGCTGAAAATATCCTGCACTGCTTAAGAGACGACAGCAGCTTCACTCCGCTCGAGGCGAAGCTTCTCGATGTGGCTCTTATTCTCCATGCAGAGCACGGCGGCGGCAACAACTCTACATTTACCACGCATCTGGTTTCATCATCTGGTACAGATACTTATTCGGCCATCGCAGCGGCTTTAGGCTCACTTAAAGGACCTCGCCACGGCGGTGCGAATATCAAGGTCGTGAAGATGTTTGCAGACCTTAAGAAGAATGTAAAAGACTGGACCGACGAGGAGGAAGTCGGCGCATACCTTCGTGCCCTGCTTCACAAGGAGGCCTTCGATCATGCAGGCCTTATCTACGGAATCGGACACGCCGTCTACTCGATCTCAGACCCCCGTGCCGTTCTCTTCCAGGGATACGTAGAGCAGCTGGCCGAGGCGAAGGGATACGACAAGGAGTACGCACTCTATTCACTGGTAGAGCGCCTCGCGCCTCAGATTATTTCCGAAGAGAGAAAGATCTACAAAGGTGTCAGCCCTAATGTCGATTTTTTCAGCGGCTTTGTATATCAGATGCTCGGTCTTCCGATGGAGCTCTTCACACCTATTTTTGCGATAGCCCGTATCGCCGGATGGTCGGCACACAGGCTTGAAGAGTTAAGTCACCACGACAAGATCATGCGTCCTGCTTACATGACAGTCGCCAAGCACAGAAAATACATCCCAATTGATGAAAGGTAACACATGAAAGATTTTAATATAATGCTGGTTTTCGACCTGGCCATCGCTGGACTGGGTGCATACCTGCTCTACACTGCATTTCATATGAGACAGGAAAAGAAAGTACCTCCGATCCTCCTTGCGAAGGAAGAAGTCGACCGCTGTGAGGATCCTGAGGGCTTCACATCCTATATGTTTCCGAAGACACTTGTTTTTGCAGTTGTCAGCACGATTTGTGGAATTTTATGTTTCCTTTCTGACCTTAAAGTATTGCCTTTATCCCAAAAAAGCGGTAATATTTTTGGTATAGTAATGCTATTGATATTTCTCGCCGTATGGCTCTATTTCATATTTTTCCTGAAGAAAGCCAAGGAGAAATATTTTAAATCTGACATCTATCTTTGATGTTTATGAGGATGATAGATCATGAAGGAAAAAGCGAAGATTTTAATTGGTGATGATTCTATCCTGGCAAGGCAGCAGCTCAAGGATACAATCTCCCGCTACGTGACAGACCCGATTTTTATTGAAGCTGCAAACGGAAAAGAAGCCGTTACCAAATACGAAGAAGAGAAGCCGGACCTGACGTTTCTCGATATTGTCATGCCGGTCCGCGACGGCATCATTGCCACACTCGAGATCACGAAGAAAGACAAGGATGCGAAGATCATCATTGTCTCCTCTATAGGTACTCAGAAACAGCTTACCGCTGCTGTCCAGGCCGGTGCCATCGATTTTGTCCAGAAGCCGGTGAAGGACGAAATTATTCAGCAGATCTTAAGCAAATACTTAGGGGGAGAATAAATGTACGCTCAGTTTTTTGGAAGTTACCTTTTAAGTAAAAATATCGTAACCCCGAAGCAGCTGACAGAAGCTATTTCCCACCTGTCCGAAGCGCACATCAAGCTTGGAACTCTGGCTATGCACAAGGGGTATATGACAGCTGAAGAAGTGAATGAAGTTTGTTTCCTTCAGACTCGTGAAGACAAGCATTTCGGTCAGATCGCCCTTGAGAGGAACTACCTCTTTGAGGATCAGCTGAACGAGCTTCTGAACACCCAGTCACCAGACTACCTTCTTTTGGGCCAGAACCTTGTAGATATGGGCGCCATTACGAATAACCAGCTCGAGGAACTTCTGCTCGGTTATCGTGATGAAAATCAGCTGAACAGCGACATGGAAGCGAATGAGCTCCCGGAAGAGTCTATGCAGCTCGTTGATAAATTTTTCGAGCAGACAGGCCGCCCTCTCCCTAAGAACATTCTGATCTATATGAATCTGCTCTTCAACAATCTTGTCAGATTCATAGGTTCTGATTTCACACCACTGACACCTGTTTTTACAAATTCGTACGATACGAATTTCTGCATCACGCAGCAGATCAAAGGTTTTCTTCCACTGCTTACTGCTTTAGACATGGAGCCGGAGACAGCTATCACCTTCGCCAGCAGATATGCGAAGATGGAGTTCGATGAGTTCAACGAATACGTAAAGGCTTCGCTCGAAGATTTCATCAACCTTCACAACGGCCTCTTTTCTGTAAACATGTCTAATACCTACTCGAAGGAAGCTGAGCTCGATCCTCCTGGTCCTACCGATGAAGACACGCTTGAGCTCTCAGACGATGCCTTTGTTGTACCGATCATCTATCCGTTTGGCACGATCTATTTTGCGATCAGCGGAACAGGTGATGCTAGCATCGACGAGGATTCCGAGGAATCACAGGAATAAAAATCGCCACCGGGTTTTAAAACCCGGTGGCTTTTTTTGCTTAAATAAAGTTCAGTTCATTCAGAATCCGAGGAACTTCTTGACCTCTGTCGGCATCTCAGATACCTCGCAGGTGGTCTTGTGGCGGATCGGAGCAGTCTTTATCTCTTCGATAGCTGGCGGGATCTTAGTCGAGGATACTTTCGAAAGGTCATCTGTCAGCTCAAGATCGGTCTTGTTCCTGTCATCCTGTCCAATGGCTGTCATTACAGTCCTTGTAAATTTGTACGGGCTTGCAGTCGATGCGATCACTACCGGCTTGTCATCGCCTGTCTCCTTTAAATATTTCTGATATACAGCACTCGCAACTGCCGTGTGCGGATCGATGACATACCCAGTGTCGTCGTAGAGCCTCTTGATCTCTGCGCTTGTCTCCTTCTGGTCTGCAAAATTTCCATAGAAGTCGGAGAGGTTCTCTCTCATCTCAGGTGTGATCGTATATCTGCCGTCTTCTCTGAGCTCCTTCATGAACTCGGAATCCCTGATGTCGTCACACCCGGCGATCCTGTAAATAAGTCTCTCAAGATTCGATGAGATCAGAATATCCATCGAAGGCGAGCTTGTGACATGAAACTCCCTGTTCCTGTCGTATGTACCAGTGCTGAAGAAATCGTAGAGGACCTTGTTCTCATTCGAGGCACAGATCAGCTTATCGACAGGAAGCCCCATCTGCTTGCCATAGTAGCACGCCAGGATGTTGCCAAAATTTCCGGTCGGGACAGTAACGTTGATCTTATCTCCCGAAGAGATCCTGCCCTCTTTAATAAGGCGGGTATATGCGTAAACGTAGTAGACGATCTGTGGAACCAGGCGTCCGATATTTATAGAGTTGGCAGATGAGAACTTGAAACCGTGATCTGCGAGCTCTTTTTCAAGAGCCTCATCTCCGAACATCTTCTTCACGCCTGTCTGGGCCTCGTCAAAGTTTCCATTGATCCCGACTACGAAGGTGTTGTCGCCCTTCTGTGTCACCATCTGCTTCTTCTGGATATCAGAGACACCGTCCTTCGGGAAGAATACGATGATCTTCGTTCCCGGAACATCTGCAAATCCAGCGAGCGCAGCCTTTCCTGTATCGCCTGAAGTAGCGGTAAGTATAACGATCTCGTTCTTGATATCGTTCTTCTTCGCTGCTGTTGTCATCAGATGCGGCAGGATAGAAAGTGCCATATCCTTAAAAGCAATGGTCTTACCGTGGAAGAGCTCCAGGTAATAAGCCCCGTCCGCAAAAGTCAACGGAGCGATCTCAGCGGTATCGAACTTCGAGTCATAGGCTGCATCGATGCAGTGCTTTAACTCCTCTTCGGTGTAATCCGAGAGCATCAGCTTCATGACCTCGTAAGCCACCTGCTTGTAATCCATCTCGGAAAGCTCTTCAAATGACTTGTCGAGCTTCGGTATCTCAGTCGGGACGTAGAGACCGCCGTCCGGCGCCAGGCCCTGCAGTACGGCCTGGGATGCAGTGACCCTGTCACTCTTATCTCTCGTGCTAACGTATTCTACGCTCATCTTTTTCCTTCTCCTTTGTGCAAAAACAACTGTCCGCAACACACGAACGGTTTTATTATAAATAAAATGCCCTTTTTCGTCAATATATGATAAAATTAAACCATGTCCTATGGTATATACAAAACTGCATTAAAAGACGGCACCACAAGTTTTAGGGCCAGTTTCTACCACGACAGCAGACACATAGCTGTCGGCAGCTACTCCGATGAAAAATCGGCAGAGACGGCCGTCTCCGAGGCCGAACGCCTCTACAGCGACAGGAAGATCACTATCTGGAATTTCCGGAATTTCATAACACAGGTCGCATTTAACAAAGCCGTCTCTATCTTAAACCACAGGGACAACCATGTATATATCAAGACTCCTATCTACCTTATGCAGGGCTATTTTATCTATTTTTTAGATCAGAAAAATATCCTGAAATTCGACAACGACGATCTCTTCTACTATTCTACGCACCGCATCCTGACACACGGCGGCCATCTCTATGTAAACGACTACGGCTCGCAGTATTCCGTGCTCTCGAGATACGGGATCAGAAGCTTCGGCGTCAAAGGCATTGACTACGACTTTGCGAACGGCGACCCATGCGATCTCAGGTACGAAAATGTCATAGTCATAAATCCCTACAACGGCGTCAGGCAGCTCGACAACAGCGGAATGATCCGCTACGAAGCGAAGATCCACATTAACGGCTATATCAGAATCGGGCTCTACCGCTCGGTAAATGAAGCGGCCGTGGCATACAACAAAGCCGTGGACTACTGTCTGTCACACGGCTTAGAGAAGAATTTTGTCAAAAATTATGTGGTTGATTTAAGTGTAAACCAGTACCAGAAACTGTATAAAGCTACCACGCTTCCTGACAGTCTGAAAACAGCTGTAAATGCCGTCAATCAATAGTACTCGTCAGGTGTCCGACCGGAAGAAATTCCGGCAGGCCGTCGTTGTAAGACATGTCAACCTCGCCTTTTATCAGTGGTTTCAGATAATCTATCATCTTTTCAGTCACATCGTTACCGCGTTCATTGATAAAGTCCCTCGGAACCTTTTTCACACCATTGGCGACTTCATATACAGGGACAGAACCGTAGGTAACATGATAATTTTCACTGTCATCCCTTTGGATAGTCGTCATAAGACCGGTCTTACCCTCTTCTGCAAGGCAGACTGCGGCGCTCCCGAGTCCAAAGGCTTCATCGAGATCCGTCTTTGAGGCGAGGTGTGTGGCACATCTCTGCGGAATGTTGAGCTCAACACTTCTGATCTTAAAGCCAAGAGCCTGTCCTAAGATGTGCTCTAATGCTTTCCCGGCTCCCGAGAGCTGGGCGTGGCCAAATTTGTCATCCTTCTCAAGAGCGGACGCAGAGATGTAGTCTCCGTCAGTATCCCTGATGCCCTCTGATACAGCGATCAGTACTGAATTTCTATTCTTTAAAAGCATTTTGGTATCTTCAATGCATTCCTTTACAGAGAAAAGGACTTCAGGCAGATAGATAAGCTGAGGTGCATTTAAGTCCTTAGTCCTCGCAAGTGCGGATGCAGCCGTAAGCCAGCCGCTGTCGCGCCCCATGATCTCGGCGATCGTTATACTCTTGACCGGATAGATCATCGTATCGTATGCCATCTCACGAATAGTCGTTGCCACATACTTTGCAGCCGAGCCAAAGCCCGGAGTGTGGTCGGTGTAGAGAAGATCGTTGTCGATGGTCTTCGGAACACCGATAACCTTTATAGAAGAGCCCTTTTTCTTGAAATAGCTGGCCAGCTTCATGACCGTGTCCATCGAGTCATTTCCGCCGATGCCAAAAAACGTATCAATGTCAAGTCTCTTAAAATGACTGTAGAGCGCGTCGTAGATAGCCGGCTCAACATTCGGGTCCGGGAGTCTGAGCCGGCACGAACCCAGGTACATCGCAGGTGTCCTGTAGAGCTTCTCTATAAAATCAGGGTCTTCGGCCATTTTTTCAGTCAGGTCCATGACTTTCTGTGAAAGTACACCGACAATTCCGTTGATGCCTCCGTAGATGTGATCATAACCGGCTTCCGATGCCCTTTTGATGACACCTGCCAGTGACGCATTGATGGCCGCAGTTGGGCCTCCCGACTGAATTACGATACAGTTCTTCACTGTAAGCTCCTTCCATGTAAAAATAGTCCGTAGTGTGTGTACAAGAAGATCTCAGCTCCGGCGCGGTATTTTTCAGGCAGTGAGTCGACAGTCTCGTATGAGATATCCTGGTCAGATGGTGAAACATCTCTGATGATACCCTCTCTGGCTTTCCCGCACACTCCGTGGACTGCGTCGTCTAAAGCCGCCATTACAGCCGCGCACCTCTCTGGCCTCCCGCTTTCGTAGTCGCCGCAGGCCTCGAGATAGACGTCTGTCAGAATTTTTATCGCTACCTCTGAAAAAATATCGTCAGGCGTAGTCTGAAGAAAATATCTGATCGTATTTCTCCAGGCGTAATAAGTCCCGAAGGTATTTTTTACTTCTGCCCTCTGCCCGAGTCCGTGCAGTGCCATTGCAGCTCCTACATTTGCAACTTTATATCCCGCTTTCCTGACGCGGTAACACCAGGTCGTATCGTCCCAGTAGATGTAGTTCTCCTCCGGCAGAAGCCCAATCTTTTCTGCAAGAGAAGTCCTTATCATAAGGGCACAGGCCGGCGCCGCATCGGAATAGACTACTTCAGGTGACGTACCATCCTCCGGCTTTCCAAAGTACCGAGAGACCGTTCCACAGAGTTTGTAGCTGATGTCAAGCCCATAGCACTGGATCAGATCCGGATTATCGAGAAAGTAGATCTTGGATGCTGCCATTCCACTCGAAGGATTTTTATCGAGATGGTCCGCCAGCTCTCCAACACAGTTTTCATCGAGCAGGCAGTCGTTATCGACGCACATCAGATACTCGTATTCTTCATCAGCATCCAGCGCCGCACGAAGCGCCGTATCAAAGCCTCCGGCTCCACCGAGGTTTTCGTCCGTGACAAGAAGCCTCGTATTCATCTCAGGATGCTTTTTGATAAACTGCTCTATCACTGTGACAGAGTCGTCAGTTGAATGGTTATCACAGACATAAACATCGAAATCTGAAAACTTCTGCTCGGAAACTGCCTGAAGGCAGGCTCCGATCATGTCCCGCTTGTTGTAGTTGCAAATGCAGATGGCAGCTTTTTTCATTGTGAGACCTCCGAGGTATATTGTGGCATTTATAGGTATTTTTTGCAATATTAAATTTTTTCAAAACATATAAAAAAACGGCACCGTCTCTAATAAATAGAAACGGTACCGTAAATTTCAGATTATAGAAATCACTTCTGGATCGTGAAACGGTTCAGATCGCCGTTGATGGAATCGGCGGCATCCGATACAGATGACGAAGCTCCGAATACATCCTTACTGGACTCGGCAACGCCCTTCGCATTCTCAGCGACTGTCTCGACAGTAGCGGCAATCTCCTGAGTCGTAGCTGACTGCTCCTCAGAAGCAGAAGCCATAGTAGATGCAACATCGTTTACCTTGCCCATCATATCGGTCATAGAAGAGAGGGTATTCGTTGCCTTGTGAACTTCCTCTGTGATCGATTTGAATGTCTCAGCGGCAGTGCTTACAGAAGATGCACTGTCGTTAATAAGCTGTGTATTGGCCTGAGCCTTGGCTGAAAGGTCCTTAACACGCTTTGACATCTTTGCGACGATATCTGAAATCTTCTTCGTATCCTCTGCTGAATTCGTAGCGAGACCACCGATCTCGGAAGCAACGACTGCGAATCCCTTGCCGGCCTCTCCGGCTCTGGCTGCTTCGATTGAAGCATTCAGTGAGAGGAGCTCTGTCTGATCAGAAATCTCATCGATAAGGTCTACGATCTTCGTGATCTCGTCGGCAGCCTGATCAACTGACTTAACAGCGTCGTCCATCTCGTTCATCGATACGACGATGTTATCCATGTTGTCAGCGACAGCGCTCATATCTGTCTGGCCATCATTAGCCTTATCAACGAGGGCCTTCATGACTTCCTCTACCTGATTCTCACTGGTAACGAGATCAGATACAGTCTGTGCAAGTGTCGTGGCATTCTGTGCGACATCTGTAACAGCGTCTGCCATGTTCTTGGTGTTCTCACGGATCTGATCCATCGAGATCGACTGCTCATCAGCAGCCTTCTCAAGGCTCTCTGCAGCATCCTGAGTCGTCTTCGAATCTCTGATAAGCTTCTCGGCCACATCCTTTAGGTTACTTATCGAACCTCTCATACCGCCTATAAAGTCGTCCATAGAGCGGTTCATATAGGCAATCTCGTCGTTGCCCTTCGTCTCGATATCTACAGTGAAATCGCCCTGGGCAATATGTCCGATGTTATCAGTAAGGCTCTCGACAGGCTTTCTGATATACTTCTTCAGAAGATACATCATAACAATAATATATACTACAACAGCGATAATTCCTAAAACAAGAACAATGATTATCATATAGATAATATCGCTTAAGACGCTGGCCCGGTCAGCATAGATAACGACATCCCAGTCTGTACCGCTGATATTTTCAGATACAGTATAATATGTGCCCCGGCTGGTAGAGATGGTAGTCACCTGACCATTCTTATGATTAGATGACTTGGAAAGTGCTTTAAAAAGCGGATCATTCGACTTGGTTAAAGTCTTTCCGTTCAGGCTGTCTGTAGGATTTGCCAGAATCATGCCCTTCTTCGTCACCATCATGACATGCCCGGTATTGTAGAATGTTATCTTCTTAAGAGACTTCTGGATAGACTCAATCATCAGATCGCAGGCGAAAACGCCCTCTCTGCCATCCTTTAGATGGACATGTCTGATAACTGTAGTGCAGAGCTTTTTGGTGTCATCATCAAAGTAAGGCTCTCCAGAATAATAGAAGTACTTGTTATTATAGGACATGCCCTGCTTGTACCACGACATAGTCGTAACATCGTAGTCTTTGCCCGGATTCCATCCTGAAGGATCCAGATACTTCTTATCGGAAAGTCCCAGATAAGCTCCAGTCGGAATCAGCGGGTATCTCTTCATCGTAGTACCGAGATAAGTCGTGATCTCCTTATCGTCCTTCCATTCCACATTCTCAATGGTATCTGCTATACCATTCAGATAGTAGAAAGTGGCATTCAGCTCTCTGTTTACAGTACCTGCGTCGTCGGAAGCCTCGCTCTCAAGTGATGTGTAGAGCATGTTTCTGATTACTCTTCCGCCAAAAAAGAAAATAACTGTGACGATGACTGCGATATCAAGTATGAAGATCGGCAGCATCCTCGAAAGCACTTTCTTACTTACTGCAGTAACTTTCTCTGATTGTTTTTTTCCTTTCATGCAATTCCTCCTGAAGGTTTATGTGAAAATATTTCATTACAAAATTAACCAGTCAGAGATATAATATCACACATGTAGAAAAATACAATGAATTTTCTAATAAATTTATCTCTTTCAGTAGTCTACGCTGATAAGCGTAAGTCCCTTAGCCGGAGCAGTCGGTCCGGCAGATTTCCTGTCCCTGGCCTCAAGAATATCCTCTACATCTGAGACTTTAAGCTTACCCTCACCGACAAGAAGCAGGGTCCCGACAATTATGCGGACCATATTCTGAAGGAATCCCGTTCCGTGCAGTGTAAAGTAAATATAGCCCTTCGACCTTCTGACATCTATCCTGTCAACCATTCGGACAGTGGATTTTTTCATATGGGAATTGCCGCAAAAGCTCTTGAAATCGTGCTCTCCTTTCAGCACATCGGCAGCCTGCTGCATGGCAGAAACATCTACGTCATGCTCTAAAACCGTATAATATTTTCTATTGAAGACAGGGTGCACCGGGCCATAAAAAGCTGTGTACTGGTAAGTCTTTCCGACCGCATTGTACCTCGCGTGAAAACGATCTGATGCGACTGAGACTTCCCGTATCGCAATATCGTCAGGCAGATATCTGTTACAGTAATCGCGGATCGCGTCGCAGTCGAGCGGCGTATCGAGCCTTACCGATGCGACCATCCCTCTCGCGTGCACTCCAGCGTCCGTGCGTCCTGCGCCGATCACTTCAGGGATCTGAGCAGGCTCGTCACTCCCCTCTCTCTCGATATCCTCTCTTTTCATCAGCATAAATCCGAGTACACGCTCGATCTTTCCCTGGATAGTCGGCCTGTCAGGCTGGTGCTCCCAGCCATAGTAGCGGGTTCCATCGTATTCTATTTTCAGTTTGTAATTTTTCTCACTCATAATCACATTTTAACAGAAAACAGAAAACATTGCTAATATATTAGTAGCTGATTTTCTTTGGAAAGACATAAAACGGCCCGTAATTACCCGTTTCATCCGTCAGTTTGCCAGGCGATACGTACATATCGTGCGCCTTCAGGAATTTTACAGTATTTGTAAATGACTTATACACAGGGAGCACATAATAATAATTCCTTTCTTTTGAGTCATCAGAGCGGATGATACTTATCTCACCAATCTCCATCTTATATGCAGCTGTATCAAAATCATAATCTGCAATGTCCCTGATATAAGCAGCTTTCAGATCATTATAGATATCGGAGCTGTTTGCAAAGCGCTCTTTTGCCCCGTCTTCAAAGTTCCTGTAGCTTATCGAGACCCTGCTTAAGTTTTTCTCAATATCCGCATCATTGTAGACTTTAAAATATCCCTTCTTGAAGTCATCGGATGAGACGATTCGCTTCATCAGGTTCTTTGCAGACTTTGGAATATATACTTTCCGCCTTTCTTTCCTGCCGTTTTTCATCTGATAGGAAATCGTCAGTTCAAACATGCTCTCGGTTTCATCTTTATTCTCTTCACCAGCTTTCAGCAGGGCATTTACTGTGTCAATGTCTGAAAGTTTTACTTTTACATTATCTGTTGTGAGGATCGAAGCAGAAGCGACGTCCTCCTTTGCCGGAATCCAGCGGCTGTAGCCAAACAAATCCAGGCGGCATGACATGATGATTGCGATAGCGAGAAATCCCCCCAGGACTGTGCAGCCAAATCCTTTAAATGCCTTTCTTACATCAGAATTGTAGATGGCCTCCAAAACAGCTCCTACGACTACGGCTGAAATAATTACAGCTATGACTTCGGAGCGAAGGCTGTCGCTGTCATCGGAGATAAACATAAGTCCCGTAAGCATCGATGCGATAAGAACGATGGCAATCTTCACGATGATCCTTACTGTCTTATATGGAACAGCTTTTCCAGCGTCCTCATTTTTTCTGATCCTGTAGAGGAAAAATGCCAGGGTAAGGCACACTGCTGCGCAGATTATATTGTAAATATCTCCGGTATGATTTATCACCGTAAGCACTGGAGAAAATATACCGTTATATGGGATTCCAGGTCCGACGTATGCAGGAATATAAGTAAAGCATGTATTCAATGCGAACTTGAAAACCGGCTCATATAAAAGAAGGACTATCGCCGCGAATACTGATACGGTCAGATTTCCGGTAAGCATCACTGCCAGAGTCGATACTGAAAATATCGCCAGAAAAATAGTTATATCCATTGCAAAGCAGAAGAATGCATCTTTTACAACTGCAGCACTGCTTGCCTTAAATGCCGCTGCTGAGATGAGTCCCAGACCGGTTCCTGCCAGATGTGACAGAAAAAGTATCACCGCGCTGTTTACAAAAACACCGAAAAAGTGTGCATTCTTTGAGAATGGCTGACTCTCGTAAAAATCGATCATCTGCCTGTTTGAAAGCCAGCGGAAGCCTTCAATAGCGAGGAGAACAGATCCTACAGCAGTGATCAGAGGATTAAATCCGTTTTTTCCAAGAAGACTTATGGCCAGTTTTGTTCTAATACCGAGCTGGTTGAAGCTCAGCAGAAAAACGCAGACATCATATAGAATATATGTCACAAACGCCAGCACAACCAGCCAGACGCGGCGCTTCGTAATATTTTTCTGTAAAGTCATGAAGTTACTGAATGATGAGTTTTCTGACATCATATCCTGCTCCTTCCGTTTCAGCAATGAATAGTTCCTCTAAAGTCAGCGGCAGAATTTCGAAAAATACCGTGTCGATATGTGAAAAAATCTCCGTGACCTGCTCTCTCGTTCCCTTGACTGTCATCACATGGAGTCTGCCCTGCGTCTCATCCGAGAGGATTTTAAGCTGTTCAGGCAGTTTTTTAACTGATTCCTCATCCGAAAAAACACACTGCAGTTTTAAAAGTCCTGTCTTCATATCGTCGAGCGACTCCGACAAAAGCAGGCCGCCCTTGTGCAGAAGGCCGACGTGGTCACAGATGTCCTCAAGCTCCCTCAGACTGTGCGACGAGATAAGCGACGTAAAATCTCTATTCGACATCTCCTCTGCAAAAAGTGATTTGACGGCCGCCCTCATCACGGGGTCAAGTCCATCAAATGTCTCGTCTAAGATCACATACTTTGTGTTCGCGCAGACCGCCAGCACAATGGCGAGCTGCTTTTTCATCCCCTTTGAAAAGGTCTGTATTTTCTGGGCCGGGTTAAGACCGAATGCCCAAAGCAGTTTTTCAAAGTGTACGTCGTCAAACTTAGGATAGATGCTCCTGTAATACGCTGACATATCATGCGGAGTAGAGTTACTGAAAAAATATGGATCATCCGATACGAATACGAACTGTGATTTCGCCCTCGGATTGTCCCAGGTCATCTCTCCATCGACTGTAACTTCTCCGCTGTCCGGCTTCAGTACACCTGCGATAAGTCTTAGAAGCGTACTCTTTCCAGCGCCGTTCGTCCCGACCAGACCCGTTATCTCGTTATCCGCTATCGTTATGCTGACATCGTTAAGTGCCATCGATCTGTCAAACGATTTGCAGACTTTATTCGTTTCTATCATCTTTCGTCATCCTTTCCGTCTTCTGCGTCTTTTCCGTCTGGCTCCAGCAGTTCGCTCCTGCTGATCCCGATCTCTTCGGCCTCTTTAAATATCTCTTCAAGCCTCTCTTTCAGCTCGCTCTTTTTCTTTGAGATCAGTGTCGGGTCAATTTTCACAAAATTTCCCCGGCCCTTGACCGAATAGATAAAGCCCTTATGTTCCAGCTCCGTATAGGCCTTCTGGACCGTGTTCGGATTCGTCGATAGCTCTATCGCGAGCTTCCTGACGGACGGCAGCGGCTCATCGGCCTGCAGCGCACCTTTTAATATCAGCTTCTGATACATGTCTGCGATCTGCTCGTAGATCGGGCGCGGGTCCTGATAATCCAGGAAATTCATAGGCGTCTCCTTTCTGTTCTAACTGTACTAGTTATACTATTACAGTTAACATTTGTCAAGTATGAAATTTGTGGGTAATTGAAAAATTTGTCAAAAGCAGGGGGCAGAGGGCCGACCTGCTCCTTAGAATTTTTCTGCTCGCTCGCGCGCGCCTATTCGCGGCCCTCTGCCCAATGTATGGTTTTGATGCGTTTATGGTTCTGGCGGGTGGGCATCCGGGCCGCTGCTAGCGCGCTCGCTCACTACGAAAAATTCTAAAGGTCGCATGGTCGTCTCCTCTGCCCCTGCTTTTCGAAAAAATGTACCCGCATTATTTCAAAAAATTCTATAGGCAGCATAGCCATCTCCTCTGCCCCTGCTTTTCGAAAAAATGTACCCGCATTGCCCTGATCTGAATTTCTGTTCTACATGCCAAGTTTTGAACCCTTATATCATAATATTCCAATGTTTTTAAAAAAAAATCCATCACTTCACCGAAATGTGAAGTGATGGATTTTTTTGTCAATCATGCTCTGGATGGGCTTTCATGACCTCTTTATGAATTTCGTCCCGCATTTCGGGCAGGTGATCTCGATCTTTCCGTGTCCCCTCGGGACTCTGATCTTCTGCCCGCAGTTCGGGCAGTTATAGATTTTATAGCCGTTCTTTCGGCCATAACGGATTTTTCTGTATAGTTCGACAAAAAATGCTCTGATCCGCCACATAAATAACTCCTGGTAATTGACTTAATATCACATGTATCTGATCATCTCAGAGACGTCCTTCGATGCAAAGTGTCTCGGTGAAGGCTCGGTGCCTTCCGGTGCGTAGCCGATCGGCATGATGAGGACGATCTTTTCATTGGACGGGATGCCAAGGCTGTCGTGCAGCTGAGTGTATGGGAATCGATTGCACCAGCAGGTGGCAAGACCCTGCTCTACTGCCTCAAACATCGCATAGGTGGCGGCGATGCTTGCGTCCTCTACTCCCGAATGTATGTCCTCTTCATCCGGATTCTTCCAATCCTCATTTTCGTCATAGGTAAAAACAAGTACGGTGTTTGCACCGTATCTGACTGGAGTCAGAGCGTCGACCTTGTCAAGAGTCTCCTGGCTCTTTAAGACATAGATTTTCTCCGGCTGCTGGTTCTTTGCTGTCGGAGCCTTCATTGCGGCCTCGAGCACCTTGTCGAGCTTCTCCTGCTCTATCGGCTTATCTGAAAATTTCCTGACTGAGTATCTTTTATCCATTAATTCTTCAAAGTTCATATTAGTGCCTCCTTAACCAGAACATTATAACACATTTCGTCATAAAAAAATCAGAGTTTTTTCTACCTTTGTTTATGTAAATATGGTAAAATGAAAGCAGTTTAAAACAGCTGGAAAGCGGCTGTAAACTTAAGACATCAAACAGGAGACAGCAAATGGCAAGTACGAGGAGAGGCGGCAGGCGAAAGCACGAGCCGATCTACAAGAGTTTTGGGTACGCCTTCCAGGGTATCTGGGAGTGCATCCGCGACGAGAGAAATATCCGCATACATCTTTTCATGACGGCACTCGTTGTTGCCGGCGGGATCATTCTTCATATTTCGCTCGCAGAGTGGATCACAGTACTGATACTCTTCGGTCTGGTCATAAGCCTTGAGCTTGTAAATACGGCGGTAGAAAGCACTGTGGATCTGGTCACAGACGAGAAGCGTCCCCTCGCGAAGAAAGCGAAGGACACGGCTGCCGGCGCAGTCCTTGTCAGTGCCATTTTTGCTGCGATCATCGGACTTATTATCTTCATCCCGAAGATCATAGATTTTTTCAGATAGGAGGACATTACTATGGCTAATGATGATGAGATTTTTACAGGAGCATTAAAGAAGGTATTTCTCGCGGGAGTCGGCGCAGTTGCCGCTACTGCAGACAAGAGCGAAGAAATCTTCAATGACCTCGTTGAAAAGGGCGAGAGCACTGTTTCACAGGGCAAATCCCTGAACAAAGAGTTGAAGCACACAGTAAAGGATCGTGTCAAGGCTGACAGGGATCAGGCAAAGAAGTCGGATAACCCGATCCGCGATCTGAACGCCATCCTCGCAGGTATGACTGCCGAGCAGCTTGACGCTTTAAAGGACAGGATCGACGATGTGAAGTCGAACATCAAGGGCGACAAGAAGGACGACGGCAAGAAGGAAAGCGATAGCGAAGACAAGAATTCATGAGCGACCAAAAGTCAAGACTTCGCGAGATTACTTCGGTCCTTCACCGCTACAAGGTCATGACCCGGGGCATCACTCCAGAGAAGCTTCGTCTTGTTCTGGAAGACCTCGGGCCGACGTATGTAAAGCTCGGACAGATCATGTCCCTGCACTCCGATATCCTTCCGAAGGCTTACTGCGACGAGCTGATGAAGCTCACCTCGGAAGCGAGACCGATGCCTTTTTCAGAAGTCGAGTCTGTCATCAGTGAATCGTATGAGAGGCGCGGCTATAATTATCGTGACATTTTTGAAAAAATAGACGAGACCCCTATAGGGTCTGCTTCTATTGCCCAGGTGCACCGTGCCGTATTAAATGACGGAAGCGATGTGATCGTAAAGGTACGCCGCCGCGGTATCTACACCACGATGAGGCGCGATATAGATCTTCTGCACAAGGCGGTTCGTGTCCTTCCGAAAGTTCCTCCTCTGAAAAATATCGTAGACCTCGATATGGTCCTCGACGAGCTCTGGGAAGTCGCCCAGGAAGAGATGGACTTCACGAAGGAAGCGGCAAACATGAAGGAGTTTGCCGAAAAGAACCGCTCTATTATGTATGTCACGACGCCGGATCTCTACGAAGAGTACACGACTCACCACGTCCTGGTCATGGAGTACGTCGATGGCTGGGCGATAAATGATGCCGAGGCTTTAAAAGAGAACGGCTATGACCTCCAGGAGATCGGACAGAAATTTGCGAACAGTTTTATAAAGCAGGTAATGGATGATGGATTTTTCCACGCCGACCCACATCCTGGAAATGTCGAGATCCGCGATGGCAGGATCGTCTGGCTCGATATGGGTATGATGGGCCGCCTGACTGAGCACGACCGCAAGATCATGGTCCGCGGCGTCAAGAGCATCGCGCTGCACGATATTTCGAAAGTGACCGATGCTGTGCTCGACCTCGGAGATTTCTGGGCAAAGCCCGACAGAGATGCACTGTACAATGATCTGAGGGATTTTCTTCAGGAATACCAGTCGAAAGGCATGGGAGATATCGATCTCGCGGACGCCATGCAGGCGCTGATGGATATCATGAAGCAGAACCACATGAGCATGCCGCACGGAATGACAATGCTCGCCCGCGGGCTCACACAGGTCGAGGGTGTTCTCGCTGCGATAAGTCCCGATATAAATATGTTCGAAATCGCCTACAGAAGGCTGGTTGAAGAATCACTCCACGACCTTGACCTGCATGAGGAGGCCAGCCACTATACGAGAAAGTTCCTCAGAATGGTTTCGAATGGTTCTGAGATCCCTTCACTAACGTCGGAGATCATGAAAGAATACCTGCGTGGCAAGGGCCGGATGACACTCGACTTAAATCCGGACGATAAGCTGACCGCAGTTATCGATCGGGCCGTAAGAAATTTAGTCATAGGTCTCTGTATCACCGGACTTCTGGTTGGTTCAAGTATCATCTGTTCTACTGATCTGAATCCGAAGATTCTGGGGATCCCATTTCTGGGATTTATTGGATTTTTCATAGCTGTTGCAGCTATATTCTATTTTACGTGCAGATTTTTCATCCGTAAATGGATACGGTACCGCCGGGAAAATCCTCCGAAGCGAAAGAGAAAGAAACATGAAGGAGCAATATTCAAATAATACAAATAAAATAATCACAGGAATCGTGTTCCTGATCTTCCTGATTCCGGGACTCTACTATATGCAGGACGGCTACTTCGACACTATCGCAGCTAAGACGAACGCATTCTTCTTCAGCTGCGCAGCCGCCGCTGTTTTCGGAATCTATCTTCTTTATGTTTTCATCAGAGATCACGGTGTCAAAAGCCTGCTTCGGCTTCCAGCACCCTCTTACATAATTGCTTTCTTCGTCTTGAGCTATCTTTTGGTTTCTATCGGAGATGTCCACGCTCTCGACGGTTCTGCAGGATGGTCTGTCGGCGCGTACTCGTATCTGCTGGGGCTGATGATATTTTTTATTTTCCTGATCGGAGATACTGATCTTAATGCTCTAGTAATCCTTCTGACCGTTGCCTCTCTGCCGTTCTATTTTTTTACAGTACTGCAGGGAGCAGGTCTTGATGTTTTTAACCTGCACCAGAAGCTTGTTAAGAAGGAGATGTATGACTACATTTCAACGATTGGAAACACCACGGTCTATTCCGGGATTACCTCTCTGTTTCTCCCGGTAGTCTGTGCTGCCTTGGATCACGTTGACGAATGGAATTTTAAAGGCTCTGCCATAAAGGCCCTTAAGATCATTTTCATAGTAAATATTGCTGTCGGCGGCGCGGGCATCTATCTGGTCGGAAGCGACAGTGCCTACATCGGAATGTTCGGTTCTCTGGCGGTTCTCTACATTGTAGAGTGCAAAAAGAGAACTCCTCTCTGGAAGCTCGGAAGGCTCGCTGCCATTATCTCAGGCTCCTTTGCGATAGCAGCTCTTCTGCAGACAGTTAATTCTGCAGAGGCATTCCCTCCCCGCAAATATTTCTCATATTATATCTGTAAATTCCATCTGGCGTATATCCTGTTCCCGCTGCTCCTTGTCGCGACACTCGCGCTATACAAATGGGCCGGGCATTTCACTTTTCCGTGGATTCCTATCTCTGCCATGATCGTAGCAGCTGTAGCGGTCACAGAAGTTCTTACTCCAAAGAGCAGGCATTTCGGAAGCGGCCGTGGAGAGATCTGGCCATTCGCGGTAAACGCTTTCAAAAAAGCCGGACTGCGCCAGAAGCTTTTTGGCGTCGGCGCGGACTGTTTCGGTTATCTGACCGGATCATATACGAACGACCTCTCGAAATCAGACAAGTGGTATGAGATATCGAAATCCAGCCTCGGCAGTATAAAGACGAAGCAGAAAGTCCTCTCAGTCGGTGGCCGCGAAGTCGTAAACTGCCACAATGAGTTCCTGCAGCATCTGCTCTGCGGCGGCATAGTGACCGTAGGGCTCTGGTCTGCTTCAGTCATTTCAGTCATAATAAAAGGTCTAAGAAATAAACATGTATCCCCATTCCTGTTTGGCTTTATCGGATGGCTTATCCAGTCGATGCTCAATAATCCGCACAACACTCTGCTTTCACTTGCGTTCATGTTTGCGGCGCTTTCGATAAAAGACCAGCCGGCAGATGAGTAAAAAAATCCCCGTGCATCAGACGATGCACGGGTTTTTTCTTATGATCTTTGAAGTTTATTTATCCGAGATACACTGCTCCGGTCTGCCTTATATTCATCGGATATACATTTTCTCTTCCGAAATACTCAGCCATAAAGTCGACATATCCGGCTGTCTCCTCCTTTGGAAGCACGCACATTATAACACCCGCGAAACCACCTCCGTGGACACGGCAGATTCCCTTTCTGGTCTTTGCGAGATACTCTTCTGTCAGAGCAAGAGCAAGAGAAATTTTCTGCTCCTTCCAGTCCGAAATCGTGTAGCAGTTCTGATTCAGCTTGTAGGAAGAATCGCCGGAAGCCTTGAGCAGAGAGAGAATCTTTCCGAAGTCCTTCTCCTTTACTGCAGTGGCTGTATCAGCAACTCTCTGCGTCTCATTGAAAAAGTGGAAGGCACGGAGAATGGCCCTGTCGTTTCCAACAGTCTCCTCTACTTTATTCAGATCAGCGAGCAGGTCTGCCTTAGTCACATCGCAGAGCCTTTCGCCTCCAAGTGCCTTTGCTACGGCAAACATTTCCTGCGGGATCGACGAGTAGTCGGCGGAGAGGTCTGCGTGGCCTTTTCCAGTGTTCGTGATGACCATCTCGTATCCAAAGTCACCGAAGCTGAACGGGATCTTTTCTACAGAGATATCGCCCTTGAAATCGAGAAGGATCGGGCCGCCGTAGGCACAGGCCATCTGGTCCATAAGCCCGGACGATTTGTTCCAGAAATTGTTCTCGCTGTACTGCCCGATCTTCGCGTAATCTGTGACAGGAATTTTATCGTCGTTGAAGAAGTGGTTTATCATCGCGCAGAAAAGCATCTCAAATGAAGCCGATGAGCTGACGCCTGCTGCCGGAATTACAGTAGTCGTAACATACGCCTTGAAACCGTGAACCTCGTAACCCTTCTTCTTTGCTGCCTCGATCATTCCAGCGACAAGACTTAAAGTTCCCTCTTCCTTAGGAACGGATTCGATGTCATTGATATCGATAACGACTTTCCTGTAACCCTCGCTTAAAATCTCAACTGTCTCGTCTCCACTTACGCAGGCAGCACCAATGGTGTCTAGATTTATTGAAGCGGCAATGACTTTTCCGCCATTGTGGTCGGTGTGGTTTCCGATGATCTCGGTCCTGCCAGGCGCTGTAAAATACGACAGTCCCTCATTGCTTCCGAACTCGCCTTTAAATCCCTCTTCGAGGTGCTCAAATCTCTTCTTCGCCCCGGCCGCATTCTCGCCGTAAACCCTCTCAAAAACTTCGTCCTTAACCATATTGATCTCCTTTTATAAAAAATGGTCTGGTCTCTTTTTCTTAACTATATAATATCACCGGCAGGTTTTGATTCCTTGAAAACGGTGTGTGATTATAGTAAAATATTGTGGAAAATTCAGGAGGTACCTCGGATGCCAAAGCAGATAATCACCGATATGACCAGAAAAGAGAAGAAGGAGCACGGCGACTACGGTTTTCCGTTTCTGATAAGCCGCGAGCACTTAAATGGCTACGACGGCGGCACTTTTCTCTGGCACTGGCACCCGGAAGCCGAGATCACTCTGATCACAGACGGTGAAATGGAGTACCATATCAATGACGCACTCTTTTCTGTAAAAAAAGGCGATGTGATCTTCTGCAACTGCGGTGCCCTCCACTCCGGAAACAGGATTCCGGGAAGCGAGGCCGACTGCCATTACACCGCTGTGACTTTCGACCCAAAGCTCATCTACGGCTTCGATGCGAGCCGCATCCATGAAAAATATGTCACGGATCTCTCCGACAATTTCTCATGCTTTGGCTTTCGCATCGACCATCAGAAAATGTCCGACTGGGAGGCTGAATTTTCAAAGCTCACGAGATCTCTGATCTCAACTGGTGATAAAAAGGCACCCGGATACGAGCTTTCGATTGTCTCTATCCTCTCATCTCTCTGGAGGCTTTTTTGCCTTCACGGCGCTGTTGTCCAGAATCCTGACAAACAACTGAATGCCAAAAATTACAGCCGGATCCGAAGCATCATCTCATTTATAGAAACAAATTATCAGGAAGATATTTCACTCGAGGATATTGCCTCGTCTGTAGGTCTCTCCAGAAGTGAGTGCTCCCGGACCTTCAAGGCCGGAATGAACGTCACGCTTTTCTCATTTCTACAGGAGTATCGTATAAAAAAATCGCTGCCGTATCTTACCGATACCGACAGCTCGATTTCAGAGATCGCCGACCTCGTAGGGATCGGCGACTCCAACTATTTTTCAAAAGTCTTCTCCCGAGTCATGGGTATGTCCCCGCGGGACTACCGCAAAAAAACAGCCGGCCTCTGACATCAGAAGCCGGCTTTTTATATCAGTCCTCAACGTGCAGAAAATATGCACAATGCGGCTCCATCACGAGTCCGCCGCCGAAGTCGTGCCACTCACCAGTGATCAGGTCCCTGGCGCGTCCGGCCTGCGCATCGAAATGGGCATGGTACTCGTTGTCTTCGAGATTGATCGCAACCATAACTCTGTCACCGTCGCAGTTCCTCTCAAAGATGCAGTGCATATTTTCAAGAAGTCTCATAGAGAAATCTCCGAAGCAGAGAGCCTTCGACTCCCTGTGGGCCTTCGCCATGGCAGAGACAGTATCGCAGAGTCCGTTCCACTCAGGCTTATCGAGAGCTGGGCGGAGTGCCGGGTCACCACTGTTCTTGTCGCCCTCAATCCCCCACTCAGAGCCATAGTAGACTACCGGTATTCCCGGCTGGGCGAAGACGAACGCGTATGCAATCGGCAGATTTCTCCTGTCGTTTAATATCGTCGCGATCCTTGTCACATCGTGATTGTCGACAAATGACAGCAGATGCTTTCCAGTGTAGAGGCACCACTGCTCTTTTCCAAACTGTCTTAAAAGCGAATGGCAGATCTCAAATAAATTACCGGAGTTGATTGCAGAATAGATGCCCTTGCGGCACTCGTAGTTTGTAGCCGAGTGGCACATCTCAGGATTCATGATGTCGTTGTAATTCCCGCCGATCATCTCACCGGCGAGGAAGAAGTCCTTCTTCCATGCCGCGGTCTCTCTGCGAAGCCTCTTTAAAAATTCCCGGTCGACCATGTAGGCGACGTCTAAGCGCAGGCCATCGATCCCGAATTCATCTATCCAATATTTTACAGATTCCATCAGGTAGTCGGTCACAGCAGGGTTCTTAAGGTTCAGCTTTACAAGGTCATAGGCGCCTTCCCAGCCCTCATACCAGAAACCGTCGTTGTAATTCGAATTGCCGTCGAAGCTGATATTAAACCAGTCCTTGTAAGGTGAGTCCCATTTTTTCTCCTGAACATCCTTAAAACCGAAGAAGCCGCGCCCGACGTGGTTGAAGACACCGTCGAGGATGACTCTGATGCCGGCATCGTGAAGAGCCGAGATAACTTCCTTCAGATCGTCATTCGTGCCGAGGCGGGTGTCGACTTTGCGGTAATCACGGGTGTTGTAGCCGTGGGTGTCGCTCTCGAAAAGCGGTGAAAAATACACGGCATTTACATTCAGTTTCTGAAGGTGCGGGATCCAGTCGAGCACTTTGAGAATCCTGTGCTCTAAGATGCCGTCATTTTCAAACGGCGCACCGCACATACCAAGCGGATAGATCTGGTAAAAAACCGCTGATTCCCACCATGGGTGTTCATTAAAAATATTTTCCATAGCTGTTCTCCTTTCTCCTGCTTGTATTTAAGGTACTATAGCTTTGCGAGCAGACCGGTGCTCTGCAAAAAGAGCATGATCATGATCACAGGGCAGACAAACTTTACCATTATGATATAGAGCTGCTTTCTGTGGAAGCGGACTCCGCTCGACTCCACCTCTCCAATGATCCACTGCGGACGGACTATCCAGCCTATAAGGATAGTAGACAAAAACGAGATGAACGGCATCATGAATGAGTTCGACACATAGTCCATCAGGTCAAGAAGCTGTCCCACAGTTCCGTTCGGAAGAGGTATCTTACAGTAGAAGACGCTGTAGCCGAGTGAGATGATGACAGATGCGATCGTGTAAATGATACCGAGCACGAGAGTCGTCTTGTGCCTGTCGGTATGGAAGACTTCCATGCAGTTCGCAGTGATGGCCTCGAGCACCGAGATGCAGGAGGTAAGCGTCGCGAAGACAGCCATAATGAAAAATGCAGCTCCGACTACATTTCCAAAGACTCCCATAGAAGCGAAGACCTTAGGCAGCGAGATAAACATCAGTCCAGGTCCGGCGTTCATACCTGAAAGTCCTGAGAATACATAGATAGCCGGGATGATAGCCATACCCGCAAGCAGAGCGACCCCGGTATCGAAGATCTCTATCTGGCTTATCGATTTGTTCAGGTCGACGTCCTTCTTTACGTATGAGCCATAGGTGATCATGATTCCCATCGAGACCGACAGCGAGAAGAAAAGCTGGCTCATCGCATCGAGAAGGACCGCCATGAATTTCTTTACAGTAAGTCCTTTTACATCCGGAGTGATGTAGACCATAAATCCCTGAAGACCATTTCTGTCGCCATGATGTATAAAGAGTGAATATACAGCGACGAAAATGATAAGCACTAGCAGAATCGGCATCATAAATCTCGAGCAGCTCTCGATTCCCTTTTCCACTCCACGGTAAATGATGACCGCTGTGACCACCATAAAAATAACCGCATATACAGAAGACTGTACAGGGTCAGAAATAAATGAGGTAAAGTATCCGTCCTTCGCCGCTGCGCCTCCCTCTCCGGTAAGATACGCCACCATATACTTAGCGATCCATCCGCCTATGACAGCGTAGTATGTCATGATTATGACCGGTACGAAAAATGTCAGCACTCCGAGAAACTTCCACTTCGGATTCATCTCGGTGTAGGCTCCGATCGCACTCTTTCCGGTCTTTCTTCCTATGGTGATATCTGAGGTAAGAAGCGTAAAACCAAAGGTCACGACGAGGATCAGGTAGATTATGATAAAAAGTCCTCCGCCGTCCTTTGCTGCCAGATACGGGAACCTCCAGAGATTTCCTACTCCGACCGCAGATCCAGCTGCCGCAAGCACAAATCCGAGCTGACCGGTAAACGAGCCTCTTTTAGGTTTATTTTCCATAGTTTCCGTTTTCCTTTCTTTGTTTGGGTCGTATTATAGCATACTTCTCCTATTTTTCCAAAAAAACAAGAGCCGGGGCATATAGCCCCGGCCCGAAGTTAGTCATATATTATTCGATCAGTCTTCTGAAGGAACTTCTTCGATCAGATCGAGTGAATGCTCTTCGTTCATCTTATTGCACATAGCAACGAAGGTATCGAGAGGTACATTGTTGAGCTGCTTGTTGCTTCCGCGGAGATTGATGGAAACTGTACGGTTCTCCTTCTCCTTGTCTCCAAGAACGAGGATGTAAGGATCCTTGAAGTTCTTGAAATTCTTGATCTTGTTCTTCATGTTGGCCTCAGAGTAGTCGGTCTCAACACGAACATGGTTCTTTCTTAAAAGCTTCTCAACTTCTCTGGCGTAGTCGTTGTGCTCTTCTCTGATCGGAACGATGCCTACCTGATACGGAGAGAGCCAGAACGGGAAGCTTCCCTTGAAGTTCTCGATCAGGATTCCGATGAAACGCTCCATAGAACCGAAGATAGCTCTGTGGATCATGACAGGTCTCTTCTGAGAAGAATCAGCAGCTGTGTACTTCATATCGAAGTTCAGAGGGAGCTGGAAGTCGAGCTGGATAGTACCCATCTGCCACTCACGGCCAAGAGCATCCTTCATTTTAAGGTCGATCTTCGGGCCATAGAAAGCTCCGTCGCCTTCGTTGATCTCGTAGTTTCCAGGGCCGTAAGTCTTGTCGAGGATATCCTTTAAGTCAGCCTCGGCCTGGTTCCAAACCTCGATATCTCCCATGTAGTCATCAGGTCTTGTGGAGAGCTCAGCCTTGTAAGTGAGTCCGAATGTACCATAGATCTCGGTAGCGATCTCCATGATATCCTTGATCTCCTCTCCGATCTGGTCCTCAGTAACGAGGATATGAGCATCATCCTGTCTGAACATCTGAACACGGAAAAGACCGTTCAGCTCGCCTGACTTCTCTTTTCTGTGGATGACATCGACCTGGTTGATACGCAGAGGAAGATCTCTGTATGAACGTGATTTGTTCATGTAGACCTTGATCGCATTCGGGCAGTTCATAGGCTTTAATGCGTATGTATCGGCATCTGTCTCACCCTCGAGGACAAACATTCCGTCCTGATAATGAGCCCAGTGTCCTGAAGTAACCCAGAGTTCCTTCTTTGAAAGGACAGGTCCTGAGATCTCATGATATCCGTGCTCCTCGTGGATTCCTCTCCAGAAATCGAGCAGTGCGTTGAAGACCTTCCAGCCTCTCGGAAGCCAGTAAGGCATACCAGGAGCAGTCTCATCGAACATGAACAGCTCGAGCTGAGGTCCGATCTTCTTGTGGTCCCTCTCTTTGGCTTCTTTTATAAGAGCCTTGTGCTCTTTGAGCTGCTTCTTGTCAGGGAATGCATATGCATAAATACGGGTAAGTGAATCGTTGTGCTCATCACCTCTCCAGTAAGCACCTGAAACGCTTCTGATCTCAAATGCGGCGCTCATAAGCTCCTGAGAATTGTCAACGTGAGGTCCGCGGCAGAGGTCAACATAGTCATCACCTGTCCAGTATATCGTGATCTTCTCACCCTCTGGAAGGTCCTTGATAAGCTCTGTCTTATACTTCTGATCTTTGAAAAGGTCAAGTGCCTCCTGCTTTGAGACTTCCTTAACAGTCCAGTCCTCACGGCGCTTGATGATCTCACGCATCTTATCTTCGATCTTCTTGAAATCAGACTCCTGAACGCTCACTCCGTCAGGAAGCTTGAAGTCATAGTAGAAGCCATCGGCGATCTGAGGTCCGATAGCGTACTGTACGTCTTTTCCGTACAGCTCGATGACTGCCTTTGCGAGAATGTGTGCCAGTGAATGACGATACACTTCCAGATACTTTTCCTTGTCCATAATGTTCCTTTCTTTGGCACAAGACTACCGGTCCTGCGCCTGCACAAACCGTGTGATGGCATAAAAAAAGCGCCACTCACACAACAACAAAAGCCTGTGCGAGGGACGTAAATGAATACGCGGTTCCACCCTGCTTGCCGGTATAAAAACCAGCCACTTAATTAGACTGTAACGGAGTCGCCGTACCCGATTAAGGGTCACTCGGAGATGGTCTTCACGACAGATCTGACAGGACACTTCCATCCACGTGTGCCCCTCTCTGTGACAGCGGTTTATCGCTACTCTTCTCGTCAACGTTTTAATATTTTTTACGTTGCTAATCTTAGACCTATTTTTTGCGAATGTAAAGTCCTTTTCTGATGTTTTGAAAAAAATCCATTTTAAAGTTTTTTGACGTAAGCTGAATTATTTTGACTATTTTTTCATCATATTCTGTGATATACTAAAAATATCTCGTGAATATTTGATTGCCGGTGTCTCATTCCAGACTTTTGGCCGTTGGCCACAGATCTCCAGTCACCGGTGTATCCAAGTTTTTTTCTATTTTACGGGTGTTTTTTTATTAAAAAATTATACTCTGACCCGGATTCTTGAAAAAATTCATTATTTTCGGGTGTTCGCACGGAAATATTCCTTTAAAAACACCCGGAAAATGATGTTTTTTTAGAAAAACAGGGTCATCAGCCATCCAGATATAACAAAGTGATAAGGAAGGGGCAGCTCATGAAAGGTTTTAATCTACAGACCCCTGAGATTCAGGAGCAGATTAGGATTATCGAAAAAGAATACAATGCGAACAGAGCTGACGTGAAGAGACGGCTGGCGCAGCTGATGGATAACGCAGGCAAAAGCGGTAATTCACTGCTTTTGGGGTTTACTCATGCCTATTTTGCCAGGATATACTATGTCGAAGGCGACATGAAGAAATTTTTAAGTCATGTCCGTGCAGGTATAAGGCTTACCGAAATAAATGAGGACAAGGATTCCGCTTCGATCTGCTATAATCTTCTTGGTGTCGACGCAATGAACCATGGGGAATATCCTATTGCGCTGGAGTACTACGAGGAAGCCTTAAATGCTGCCAGCTCGGAGAGTTCCGTCTATGGTGCTGCCCTTGTAAACACCGGCCACATCTACTATGAAATCGGTGAAATCGACAAGGCTCTCTATTACTGTAAACAGGGCAGAAAATATCTGGAAAAATCAGACAATCCTTTTCCCCTCCTTATTGAGCTTGCACAGGAAGCCACCTATAGTATCTGGTCAAAAAGACTGGGCATGGCCCGGGGTATAATTGCCGAGTTAAAAGTTATAGAGGAGCAGCTTCAAAGCAGATATCCGGATGAAACCTTTACTGATCTGAGTGAAGTTCTGATTTACTACTATGACACAATGCAGCAGTCCGAAAAACGTGACGCAGCTTTTTTGGATTTTGCCGATGCCCTTTCCAATTACGACGGTTCCTATATCGACTTCGCGGAAAATATCAACTGGATCACAGATACCCTGATGAATTCCGGAAAAACAAACTTCGTTGGAAGATTATTGAACATCACAAGAAAATCCATTATGAAATCCGGGATTCCCCATATCCAGCTGCAGTTTTTGGAACGCGACATAAAGTATCAACTTCGGATAAAAAATCATGACGAGGTGCACAAGCTCGAATCGAAATATTTCAGAGTCAGCTGCCTGCGTAATCGTGAGAACCTGCGTATCTATAAAACAAATATAAGCATCCATAACGATATGAACCATCTCCGTGAAGAGACAGCCCGCATCGAGGAGGAGAACCGCCGGCTTCTGCGTGAGGCTTCGATCGATCCTCTGACACAGATTCCGAACAGAGCTCTTCTTAATGAAAAGGCCGAGTATTATTTTTCGATGGCTGATCAGAATCAGGTCTCACTGGGTGTCGAGATGCTTGACATTGATTTTTTCAAGGAGTTAAATGATACCTACGGACACCAGCAGGGTGACCACTGTCTTCAGCTGGTTGCGAGCATTCTGAAGGACATCTCGTGTGATCGTATTTTTTCAGCGAGGTACGGCGGCGACGAATTCATGATCATCTACTATGACATGACGGACGCTGACATTCTGAAAAAAGCCGAGCACATCCGTGAACGTATCAATCAGATGAAGATCCCGAACATCAACTCGGAAACGTCTGATTTCCTTACAATTTCTCAGGGCATCAGAAACTCCGTCCCAAGAGACAGCAACCGTGTCTGGGACTACACCTACGGTGCCGACAACGCCCTCTACAAAGTAAAGAAGACTAAAAAGGGCGGCATCCTCTTAATCCACAACGCCGTAATCGACAGATCGGTGCTTGAGAATGACTCGATAAACGACTGATTATTAAGGAGGTTTTCATGATATATTCAGGCATTTCGCATTACGCTGACCAGCGTGATGCTTTTTTCCTCGAGGATGGCAGACTGCGCATAAGAATCGCCACCAGCCGTGGTGATATGAGTGCCATATATCTGCACACACAGGACAAGTACATAGGTCTTGACCGCGCTGACACCAGAGCCTGCTACAAAATGCACCGCTATGCCAGCGACTTCGGACACGACTATTTTTCTGCGGATATAGATATTCCAATGGCAGGGCAGTTTAAAAAAAATCCTGATATGCTCTGCCTCCGGTATTTTTTCGAGATGGTTGATGAGGCAGGAGCCCGCATCTGGTACGGTGATTCGAGATTTTTCTCAGGTGAGCCGGGTGATGTCGAGGCGATGTACGACTGCCCGCTTATCTCCCGCCGCGAGCAGACCTTCCACGTACCTGACTGGGCCAAAAATGCTGTCGTCTATCAGATTTTTCCAACCAGATTTGCTACAACTGAAAAGGTTCCTGACAAGCTCTGGTACAAGGCACCGATTGACTGGGATGATGACTTAAAAGGAAATCTCCAGGGCATCATAGAGCACCTGCCTTACTTAAAGGAACTGGGTGTGGATGTCATCTACATGACGCCTATTTTCCGCTCGAATACCTCGCACAAGTACGATACCATCGACTACTACTCTGTCGACCCGTCACTCGGTGATCAGGATGACCTGCACGAGCTTGTCGACAAGGCTCACGCCGCAGGTATGAGGGTAATGCTCGACGGTGTTTTCAACCACACATCACCTGACTTCTTTGCATTTAAGGATGTACAGAAAAATGGCAAAGCGTCAAAGTATTATAACTGGTACTACCTCGACAGCGACGATATCTCTTTCGGAAGTGAAACGTCAAAGCCTTCGTTCCAGAGCTTTGCGTATGTCGGTTTTATGCCGAAGCTTAATCTCTCGAATCCTGAGACTGCTTCATATGTGATTGATATCGCCTGCCACTATATAAAGGATTTTGGAATCGACGGCTGGAGGCTCGATGTGGCCGATGAGATCGGTCACTCTTTCTGGAAAAAATTCCGCAGGGCCGTAAAAGCCGTAAATCATGACGCTCTTCTCGTCGGTGAAATCTGGCATTTTTCTCCGGATTTCCTTCAGGGCGACGAGTGGGATTCTGTAATGAACTACGCTTTCTATAAAAATATCGCCTCCATGCTCTGCGACGGAAATCTGTCTCCATCCGGTTTCCTGTCTCAGCAGGGTTTCCTGAACGGTCAGTATCACAGTGCTGTCCTTCCTGTCATGTGGAATCTTATTGACAGTCATGACACCAGCCGTTTCCTCTGGAGAGCCGGTGGCGACAAGAGAAAACTTGCTCTTGCTGCTGCTTTCCAGATGCTTACTCCTGGCACACCGTTTATCTACTACGGTGATGAGATTGCTATGACCGGCGGTGATGATCCGGACAACAGGCGCGGAATGCTTTGGGATAAGGACCTGCAGGATATGGATATGTACCACTGGTACCAGCGTCTCACATTCTTCCGCCACACAATAAACGCTCTTACCGCCGGCAGCTACTCGAGTGTTAATGCTGACGATGACAAGTGCCTGCTTGAGTACCACTTAAGTTCCGGCGAGGTTCTGATTTTCCACACTGCCGACGGCGAGACAAACGCTCTGGAATACAAAGGATACAAGGAACTGCTCTCCGATGAAACCTTCGACGGCACGATTCCGGGATACGGGTGCGTACTGCTGAGGAAGGCGTGAGGCAGCTGTACGTAAGAATTCCAGTTGACTGACATACAGAAACAGGATTTGCTGGAATATGTATGTAATTACCCAAAATAATAAAGAAAAGAGGAAGAAAAATGTACTACGGTTTAAATGGTTTTTGGGACTACACCTACATCCTGGTAATTATTGGCGCAGCCATCTGTCTGCTTGCGTCGGCACACGTCAGGAAGCATAGCTGCAATTGCGGTAGCCGCGCATGAGTGTGGACACGCAATGCAGGATAAGGAAGGATACGCGGCGTTAAGACTTCGAACAGGCATGGTTCCGGTAGTAAACTTCGGCTCTACGATTTCATGGCCGCTTATCATCATCGGACTTTTCATAAACAGCCACACTGGATATATCATGATCCAGGCCGGAATCATCTGCTTTTCACTTGCTGTGCTGTTTCAGCTGGTTACACTGCCCGTTGAATTCAACGCTTCACACAGAGCACTTGTAGCACTAAAGGCATACAATATCGTTGATCCAGAAGAGTTAAAAATGGCCCGTAAAGTACTTGTTGCCGCTGCCCTGACATATGTAGCAGGTGCCGCCTCATCAATCCTTCAGCTTCTCAGGCTGCTGCTTTTATTTGGCGGCAGAGACGACAACTGAAAAATATACGTGATGAACTGGAACAATGAGCGTAACTTATGACCCTAATAAAAAGGAGGCTTTTATGGACATTAAAAAAATTGTTGTTGCCGGCGGAGGCGTACTTGGAAGTCAGATTGCTTTTCAGTGTGCATACTGTGGATTTGATGTGACTATATGGCTCAGGAGCCAGGGAAGCATAGGACGCACCCAGCCAAAGCTTGACAAAGTACATGCCGCTTATATTGACGCTATCGATGGGATGGCTGACGGCACCGGAGCCTGGTGCGCGGGAATCGCAAATTCGGACGATTTTGACAAAGATGCCTGCCTGAAGAAGGTTGAGGACGCTTACAACGGCATAAAGCTCGAGCTCGATATGAAAAAAGCCGTAAGCGACGCCGACATAGTCATCGAGTCGATGGCAGAGAATGAGACTGCAAAAATTGATTTTTACAAGAAAATTGCACCACTTCTTCCTGAGAAGACAATCCTCGTCACGAACTCTTCGACCCTGCTTCCAAGCACTTTCGCGAAGTACACAGAAAGACCAGAAAAATACCTTGCGCTTCATTTTGCGAATTCAATCTGGAAAAACAACACTGCTGAAGTCATGTCTTCAGGGCAGACAGGCAGAAAGTATTTTGACAAAGTAATAAGCTTTGCGAACGACATTCGAATGATCGCACTCCCTGTTGAAAAAGAAAAGAGCGGCTATCTGCTGAACTCGATGCTTGTACCTTTCCTGCTCTCGGGACTCGATCTCTACGCAAACGGAGTCTCCGATCCGAAGAGCATAGACCTGGCATGGAAGCACGGCACCGGCTCACCGAAAGGACCTTTCGAGGTTCTCGACACCGTAGGTCTCACCACCGCGATGAACATAGTCGAACAGTACCAGAAGGTACCGGGACTTTTAACTCCTGTCCTCCGCAAGATGATGCTGCCGTATAACTTCAAAGGTATGAAGGCCATCCTCCAGAAATACATCGACGAGGGAAAGCTCGGCATGGCAAGCGGTGAAGGCTTTTACAAGTGGAACTGAGACTTCTTTACGTACCGTTTTTAGATCGCCACTTTTTGGTACGTAATAATCGGGCCAGGATTACGGACTAAGAAGTGATTCTATAAATGAGTCCGTAAATTACCGTCAGAGCCCAGTCCATAAAATCAAAAAGTACCCAGAAAGGAACCCAAAATGACACTACTTGACAGATTTTTAAAATACATAAGCGTCTGGACGACTTCAGACGAGGACTCTGACACTGTACCCAGCACGGCAAGACAGCTCGAGCTGGCGAAGATTCTGGAAAGCGAACTCCGCGAAGCAGGAATTGATGATGTAAGCACTGAATCAGGCTATGTCTACGCTCATCTCCCTGCCACTGAGGAGTTTAATGGACACAAATCCGTCGCCTTCATCTCGCATATGGACACAGCTCCAGACTTCAACGGCAAAGACGTGCACCCGCAGATAATAGAAAACTACGACGGAAACGATGTAATACTTAAGGGAAGCGGAGCCACTCTTTCAGTCAAAGATTTCCCAGAGCTTAAAACTCTTAAAGGCCGCACCCTAATCACGACTGACGGTACCTCACTTCTGGGTGCAGATGACAAGGCAGGCGACGCGGAGATAATGACTGCCGTATCGGAAATCATTGCAGAAAAAGCACCACATGGCGACATCTACATAGTTTTCACACCTGACGAGGAGATAGGAAAAGGCCCTGATCAATTTTCCTTTGAAAAATGCCGCGCAGACTACGGTTTTACAGTAGACGGAGATTACGAGGGTGAGGTAGTCTATGAGAACTTCAATGCCGCAGGCGCGCATCTTATTTTTACAGGAAAAAATGTCCACCCGGGCGAAGCAAAGGATATAATGAAAAACGCTGCCTCCATTGCCTGCGAGTTCCAGAGCCTGCTGCCTGAGGCTGAAACGCCTGAGCACACCGAGGGCAGAGAGGGCTTCTATCATCTGACCGATATGAGTGGGAACTGCGAGCACGCAGAGCTAAGCTACATAATCCGTGACCATGACGCAGATTCGTTTGAGAACAGAAAGCGATTTATGAAAGATGCAGCTTCTCTCTTAAACCATAAATACGGCGAAGGAACCGTAAATCTTCAGATAACAGACCAATATCAGAATATGATCTCAATTATGAAAGACCACTCTGATGTAATAGATATAGCACGCGAAGCAATCCGCTCCGTAGGCCTTACCCCTATCAGCCGCCCGGTCAGAGGCGGAACAGATGGTGCGCAGCTCTCATTCAAAGGCCTGCCATGCCCGAATTTAGGTACAGGCGGCTACGGATTCCACGGACCATTCGAGCACTGCACCGTAGATGGCATGCAGACAGAGGTAAAAATCATCAAATATCTGATGACACATCCTCTTTCCAGATAAAGAGTCCGTCCTGCTCATCATGGCTTAAAATGGATGTTGCTTCAGGAGCAGGAAGCCTTGGAAAGCAGCAATTGCGATAGCTTTCTATATGCTTCTCATCTCACTAGCGGTTGAGACTGATACGAGCTCTCTGCCCGGCGCATGGTCGTTATCGCATTTATATCTGTTTTGGCGGCAGCGATTGTGGAAAGCTATCTCATTTAAAAAATAAAAGCAGGTCCACCCTCACCCCTTCCTCAGGTGAAAAATGGACCTGTTTTTTTCGTTTATCCTGAATCAGGCTTTAGCCTTTTTTCTTAATTTCTTTTCCTTCTCAAGTATCGGCTGGAATCGGTCGACCTCCTGCTTGATCTCCTTTGACATGACGAGCAGGCAGATAAGGTTAGGGACAGCCATCAGAGCATTCATGATATCTGAGATGTTCCATACGAGGTCGAGAGCCTGTGTGCAGCCTACGTATACGATAAGTGAGAAAATTATTCTGTAGGCCATGATCGCAGGTCTGTTGTTCTTTACCAGGTATTCGAAGGCCTTCTCACCGTGATACTCCCAACCGAGGATTGTCGAGAAAGCAAACAGAATGATGCCGATAGAAACGAGATATTTTCCGACAGGGCCAAGTGCCGACTCAAATGCCGCAATCGTGATGTCGACGCCCTGAAGCGGCTTACCATCAGCTCCGACAGTTCCAAGGACTCCTGATGAAGCAATAGCGATACCTGTTATAGAGCATACGATAATAGTATCAAAGAAGGTACCAGTCATATTGATGTATCCCTGTCTTACGCAGTCATCTGTAGTAGCAGCTGATGCAGTGATAGCAGCTGAACCAAGTCCTGCCTCATTTGAGAAGCATCCTCTCGCGACACCGTACCGCATCGCGTTCATGACTGAAACAGTTATTGTTCCGATGATTCCGCCACCGACAGCCTTAGGATTAAATGCCATAACAAAAATCTGATAAAGACCAGCCGGAACATTTCTCCAGTTTACGATGATTACTATGAGGCCTGCTACTACATAAAAAACAGCCATAGAAGGTACTACAACAGTCGATATTTTTGAAATACTCTTGATACCACCGACTACGATAAGAAGTGTAAATATCGTCATTATGATTCCAGTCACATAGAGAGGTACATGAAATGAGGCCTTAAGAGATCCTGAAATCGAGTTTGCCTGTGAGAGGTTTCCGATTCCAAATGAAGCGATTACGGCGAAAAGTGCGAACAGGAAGCCAAGAATGCGGCCGGCTGTTTTATTTTTGAAGCCGTTCTTCATCGTATACATAGGACCGCCGGACATCTCGCCCTGCTCGTTGACCTCACGGTATTTGATAGAGAGCATGCACTCGGAGAACTTCGTGGTCAGACCGAAGCAGGCTGAAATCCACATCCATACCAATGCTCCAGGACCACCGGAGAACATTGCAGTAGCGACACCTACGATATTTCCGGTTCCAATGGTGGCTGCAAGCGCTGTCATCAGCGCTGAGAACGGCGATACATCACCGGTTCCACGGTTTTTTGTCCTTGCCTCCTTGCTGAGTACCGAGTGAAGCGCATAGCCTAAGTTTCTCCAGGACCGAAATCCGGTCCTAAACGTCAGGAAAACTCCGGTCCCGACTAAGAGGACCAGCATCACCGGCCCCCACACAAATGAGTCGATTGAGCTGACTATACTGTTTAACAAATGCATAATTTTGCTCCCTTCATTTCACTTTTTCAGTCTGATCCGAATCAGCCCCTAAAAAACAAAAAAAGACCATGGCAAATGACACCATCGTCCTTCAAATATCGTTTATTTTTATAAGCTGAATGAATCTATGTAAAATCTTTATTAAGTAGATATTTTAAGCATTTAGGATTTGATTGTCAATGAGAAATATCCTAAGGGGGTGCGGACCAAAAATCTGACAACCAGAAATGGCTTATTTGCAACAAAAAAGAGGCCCGAAGGTCTCTAAAAAATATCTATAACTCGTTAACTACCGTATTTAGGTATCAAACTCCCGTCTCAATAATTATTTAATAAAAAATTTATTATTTTTAATCCCGCTCTGCAGGCGGGCAGAAGCAGTTTATTAAGTCTTTCTAATTTTTGATTTTATTAGTAGAAATATGTTATACTGATGATGAATAATTATAGATAGTTTCAGTAAAGGAAAGAAAAAGCGAAAGGAAAGACATGACACTACTAGACCGTTTTTTTAAATATGTCTCAGTGTGGACTACATCAGAAGAAGGCGCCAAAGAGACACCGAGTACGAAGAGGCAGCTCGACCTCGCCGCTGTTTTAGAGAAGGAGCTTAAAGAGATCGGTGTTCCGGAAGTCAGCACAGAGAAGGGATATGTTTATGGACATCTGCCGGCCTCACCTGAATTCGCAGGAAAAAAGGCCGTCGCATTTATCTCGCATATGGATACTGCCCCGGATTTCAACGGGCAGAACGTACATCCGCAGGTTTTCGAGAATTACGACGGAAAAGATATATTGCTTAAGGGAAGCGGTGCTACGCTTTCCACGAAAGATTTCCCGGATCTTTTAGACCTTAAGGGACGCACACTTATCACTACTGACGGCACTTCTCTCCTTGGCGCAGACGATAAGGCCGGAGACGCCGAGATCATGACAGCTGTATCAGAGATCATCAGCGAGAAGGTCCCACACGGAGATATTTACATCGTATTTACTCCGGATGAGGAGATTGGCAAAGGACCGGTTCATTTTTCATTTGAGAAGTGCAGGGCAGACTACGGCTACACAGTAGACGGCGACTACGAGGGCGAAGTCGCCTATGAGAATTTCAATGCGGCCTCTGCCAAAGTCACGATCAAGGGAAAGAGCGTTCATCCGGGCGAAGCGAAGGATATTATGAAGAATGCAGCTTCTATCGCATGTGAATTCCAGAGTCTTATGCCACAGGCAGAGTCACCGGAACACACGGAGAAGCGCGAAGGTTTTTATTACTTAACGGATATTAAGGGCAGTTGCGAAAAGGCAGAGCTCGATTATATCATACGCGACCATGACAGCGAGTCATTTAAAGCGAGAAAGAAGTTTATGACTTCTGCTGCCGATTTGATGAATCAGAGATACGGGGAAGGGACCGCAGATCTGACTATCACAGATGAGTACCAGAACATGATCGAGGTAATGAAAGATCACGAAGACGTAATCGAAGCAGCCAGGGAAGCTATCCGCTCGATAGGACTTGAGCCTTTAAGCAGGCCGGTCAGGGGCGGGACAGATGGCGCCCAGCTTTCATTCAAAGGGCTTCCATGTCCGAATTTAGGGACCGGTGGATATGGCTTCCATGGGCCATTTGAGCACTGCACTCTCGAAGGTATGCAGGACGAAGTCAGGATTATAAAGTACCTGATGAGGAATCCGCTATGATATTTTTTTGGGAGGTTGGCTATATGTATAAGTGGTCATTTGATTTCGAAGTAATTTCACTTTTAATGACTGTACTTCTCCTGATTGACATCAAAGCATCAAAACTGCTCCCATCGAAAAGCACACGACTGTTTCTGCACACTATAGGGACTCAGATCGCCCTTATAGCATCAGACTTTATTGCCTCGCTTCTTGATAATTATGCGAAGGGAAAGTTTATTGGATTTCAGATCTTTATAAACACCGTTTATTTTGCTCTGATATTTTTCTTCATGGCATCCCTGCATATTTTCCTGAGATTCTTCTCCTTCGAAAAAAGAAGACTGTTTTTCAAGCTGAAGCCATACGATTTCATTCCCTGCGCTATAGCCAATGTTTTTCTTATTGCCAACCTCTTCACAAACGTTGTCTTTAAAATCGATAGCGCAGGATTCTTCCGTGGCCGGTTGTATTACTATATCATATACCCTTATATGATTGTCGAGCTTGCCATCTGTGCGATAACTATCGCAAGGGGCAGGAACTACATCATTGGAAAAGTAAGAGCAGGTATCTATCTTTCGCTTGCAATGATAACCTGTGTCTCAGCTTACCAGGTTTATTTCAAACCTGGCAGGCTTATCATGAACCTCGGATTTTCTTCCGGTCTCGTGATCATGTACGTGGTATTTGTAAGCACTGAGGACAACAAAGAGACCAAGACCTCTACATTCAATCCGAATGGCTTCTACAAATACATGAGAGAGCGGATTATGTCAGGCAGTCCGTTCAAGGTATTTTTCATCAAGATCCAGAATTACAGCTCTGTTCTGGCCACCTACGGCAGAGAAAATACAGACGAACTTTTACGACAGATCGGAGTCGATCTGAAGAAAAAAGAGCAGAGGACCTTCTATCTCCACGCAGGACTTTTTGCAATAGTTCCGGAGAATCAGAGTTATTATATGATTGACGAGGTCCTCGTAAATGATGTAACATCTAAGGAGCGCTCACTTGACGATGCTCAGGTGGATCTCTCTTACCGCATCGTGACCTGTGATGAATCCGCCAGGTTTTACAGCCCGCAGGAGATGCTCGAGTCTGTCTCCGATGCAGTCGATGATCCGAAATGTGATAAGCCACAATTCTCCCCTATATCTTCTGATGACATCGCAAAGACCATCAGGAAATCAGAGTTCTATAAGAGTATTTTCAATGCACTTGAAAACGGCGGAGTCCGTGTGTACTATCAGCCAATCTTCGATAACTCGCTCGGTCGTATAAGTTCAGCTGAAGCCCTCGTCCGTATCTACGACAAAAAACTCGGGCTTATCTTCCCGGACCAGTTTATCCCGCTCTTTGAAAAAAATGGTGCGATCCTTAAGATGGGGCTTATCGTTTTTGCGAAAGTCTGCAGCTTTATAAGAGACAACGATATGGCTGCACTAGGGCTTAATTAGTGTCTGCTGATTAGCAAAAAATCTTTAAAAATTGCCTAAAATACGCGATTTCTGGCTCAATATAGGGTATAATAGATGCATGGATTTTTGATATTTCATTCATCTTTTCGTGCAGTTTCT
>QOUV01000001.1 GCA_003862155.1 Lachnospiraceae bacterium | reverse complement strand
CGTGCATGAGTGCAGCTATGACGAGAACGGCACCCGCAGGCAGGACATTGAGATTTATTACAGCTTTGTCGGCAAGATAGACTTGCCGGAAGCCTAACGCCTGACCTATCCGACACAGCCCTAAGTGTCGGATAGGAACGGCAAAATTTTTTACACTTCTATTACTTCTTTATCGCACATTAGCAAAATAGACCGGCTTAAAACAGTACACAAATTAACAATCTTAGATGAAGCTGCTGCTTTACGTATTCTTGAAAAAGTAAATTACTAACGTATCAGTGCTTATGGCATTGGTTTGAAGAAAGCGTCAAA
This sequence comes from Lachnospiraceae bacterium, assembly GCA_003862155.1. Lineage (GTDB taxonomy): Bacteria > Bacillota > Clostridia > Lachnospirales > Lachnospiraceae > Weimeria > Weimeria bifida. The sequence goes on along the minus strand of QOUV01000001.1, from coordinate 176,693 downwards.
TTCCGAAGAAAGTGCTGCACAGCAAAAACTTACCATTTGTCAAACATCATCAGGAAGCATATGGCGGACATTTTCCCATTTGGGCAGCTGTTGAACTTATGACATTTGGAAATATTGCATCTCTTTTGATAAAGCGGATGCTTCACAGCAATGAGCAATGGGAATCTTTTCTGAAAGATATAGACAAAACCATAAATAAATACAAAGATGTAATCATTCTCTCATTTATTGGTTTCCCATCAAATTGGTATGATGTTTTATCTGAACCAGTGACTGGTATATGAATCTCATGATGCTGTGACTCATAGACACAACTCAGTTTTAATATTTGCAGACATAAGACACTAGTCAATTGGTGTCTTATTTTTATACTGAAAAATAACAAGTGATGAATTTTAACTTTTGACATTAATGACCTTACAAACAAAAGTTTGTGCCTAATTAGTGCACATTCGTGTGCCTAATCTGTCCATAGAAAAAGTAATCATTATAAGGTATGATTTTTTCAGAACAGATTACATCTGTTCTGAAAGATCGGACCTTGACAACTGAATATACATTCATCAGGCACATCCCTGTGCGGGTTTTGAAAGGAACCAGCCGAAGAAGCTATACGTGATGAAGTGCAGTCGTCCCTCTGTGACTTAACGGAGATAAGAAACTGCGCTGAGCGATACCTATGAAGCTTCAAAATGCCGGACCGCTTCCGGCAGTGGCAATTAAACGTACAGGCACAATGGTACTTCTGTCCAGCCACAGCCCCGTCCTAAGACGGGATCACGCAATGGGGGCAGCTCCGGGAGATCCTCGGAGGAGCATAGATTCTGACTCATGGAAGCCGGGAGCACCCGGACACCTGTATGAAGAAAGTGATCTTCGATGTCTTTTAGGACAGCGACCTGGCAATCTATGAGAAACTGCTGGGGACAGCAGGCAGGGATGCAAAGGGATTTAAGAAGATAAGATAACGATTAAAAGATCATATGTTAGTAAGCGGCTGTAATTCGGCAAAGGGATACTTTGGCCGGATTGCAGCTGCTTTTTTTGTGGACAAAATTTTTTTCTATACATTTGTGTTATAGCATAGTTTAATTGCTAATTTCTATTTTGATGCAATATGCTTAAAAAATTATTTTACCAAGATATGATTTATATTGACAAGTAACAACATTGTCGTTACAATACAAATGATAGGAGGCATTGTCATGGAGAAATCAACAACATTGAATTTAAGAGTAAATCCGACATTAAAGCATGATGCAGAGTCTGTTTTGGGACGTTTGGGAATACCAATGTCTACAGCTATAGATATGTTTCTTAATCAAATTGTATTAGTAGGTGGAATCCCCTTTCCTGTGAAGCTACCTAATGCACCAGATAGCATAGATGTCTCCCAGATGAGTGAAGAACAGATTCATGCCAAACTACAGAAAGGTTATGAATCATATAAAGCGGGAAGAACACAAAACGCAGCTCAGGCATTTGAAAAATTTAGGGAGAACCATACCTGATGAAGGAGTACATAGTTGATATAACGGATGATGCTCTAGCGGATATGGATGCGCTTTATGAATATATAGCAACTGAACTTCAATCGCCGGAGAATGCAATAGATCAGTATAAACGTATTGCAGATGCAATTTTGTCATTAGATTCTTTTCCAGATAGATTTGTTTTGTTTGAACATGAACCGGAGCATTCTTTGGGCATTCACAAGATGATTGTAGATAACTATGTTGTATGTTATGTGATAGATCCTGGAATTGTTACGGTAACTGATGTGCTTTATGGGGCATCAGATCTTCATAAAAAATTGACAGAGCGACATGGCTAATGTTGTGATTGATTAAAGATGGGATAATCCTCCTGAAGCATGGAGGGCTGGTAAAGGCAACCATGACCACAGAGCTTCAGAAGAGCATCACTGGAAAAGTATACGAGGGCATGATCACGAAGGAAGATGTAAAATTTTAGAGTTGCGACAAAAAACAGGAATAGACAGGACGTGGAAATGAAGAAAAATATAGTTCTTATTGGTATGCCGGGTGCTGGGAAAAGTACCGTCGGCGTAGTGCTGGCAAAAAAGCTGGGATATCACTTTTTGGATTCAGATATTTTGATACAGGAGAGCGAGGACAGGACGCTTCCAGAGATCATTGCGGCTGAGGGTACAGACGGATTCTTAGATATTGAGGACAGGGTAAACAGCAGGATTGACGTCGAAAAAAGTGTGATAGCCACAGGCGGCAGCGCTGTCTACGGCAAAAATGCGATGGAGCATTTGAAATCAATCGGCACCGTGGTCTATCTGGCAGTATCATACAAGAGCCTTGAAAAAAGACTTGGCGACCTGACTGACAGGGGAGTCGCATTAAAAGAGGGACAGACGCTTCTTGATCTCTACAACGAGCGCTGTCCCCTCTATGAAAAATATGCGGATGTCACAATTGATGAAGAGCTTTTCGATATTCCGAGTACGGTGAAGGCTATTATTTCACAAATATCTGCCAGGTGAACAAGATTTCCCGGCAGCTCTATGGTAGAGCGGATCAATCTCGTCAGCGATTGTATTAAACTGGTCAAGTGTCTTTTCACACTATCAGCTGCAGCTTCTGGTCCAGCAGTGAGAAGGTCACTGAATCGGTCTTAATGGCGACCTCGCCATCTGTGTGAAGCCAAAGAGGCTGTGAGGTGGTGACAGTCATTTTTTTGAAGTTGAAGTGATGGACGCCGGACTGGCTGTAGTAGCTCCTGCTCCCGCGACGCGCGCCAGGGAAAAATCTGAGTATATGTGCAGCAGACATATCGCCGATAGCTACTATGGACAGCCTGCCGTCAGTTCCGGACGCGTCCGGCGCAAAGCGGTATCCGCCGCCTTCGTATGGCAGATTGAAAGCAGCTGTAAAAAGTATCCGGTCCAGATGAACAGTTCTGCCGTCATCAGTGACTCCATCGCAGGCAATCCTTTTTGAATAGACGGAATTCAGGGTGCGGTACGCAATAGCGCCGTAGGAAAGCATCCCCAGGTGAAGCCTGTTCAGAAAAGATTTGGTATTTGAATTCAGTGCTTCCTCGCAGACACCAGCGTCAAAGCCAATGCCGGAGCTTATCACGAAACGCATGTCGTCAGGTATAATGGCGGCATGCTGTCTTGAATAGATTTCTGTGCGGTGGTTCAGATGCACATTTCCTATATCTAAAAGCCTGCATACCTGGCTGTCGGTTATTTTTTCAATGAAGTGATGCAGCTGCTCATCGGTTTTTAAAGCAGGAATGCCAAGTCCACGCGCGAAATCATTCCCGGAACCGTTCGGGATGAAGCCGAACTTTATCTGCGAAAAATCCTTTATTCCGTTTATGACCTCGTTTATCGTACCGTCACCGCCGCAGACGATGATCGTGTCGCTTGAAATCTTACCTGCGATTTCTCTCGCATGACCAGGCCCTTTAGTCTCATAGACACGGTACGGAATCTGCTTTTTCTGAAGCTCTTCGCAGAGGAGTTGCACAGCTCTGCCGTCGCCTTTTCCTGAATGTGATGAAGGATTTGTTATTATCGAATACATGAAAATCTCTTTTCTGTTTTAAAGTTTCACTGCCATATATTGGCTTGTAATTATGGCATTTATAAAATTATTCAGATGCTCAAAAGATAGAATATCTTTTGGACCAGGTATCATATAATTGTAGCAGTTATTTAAAAAAAGTGTAGGGAAAGTGATGTAATAAATATATTGACAAAGTATTATTGCCGTGATATTATTTCTATAGTTGAAATGATGATTATTACAAAAAGGCAAGAGGTGACTCCGATGTATTTTTTCAATCCAAATAATTTGATGACAAAAGGCGCGAAGATGAGCGATGAGGAAAAGCTTTTACTTTTTAAAGAAAAGATAGATAGCGCGGCTGCTGTAGTGATCGGCTCGGGTTCGGGACTCTCAACGGCAGCAGGCTACACCTATTCAGGAGAGAGGCTGCAGAAGTACTTTGGCGATTTTGCTTTTAAATACGGCATCCGCGACATGTACTCAGGCGGCTTTTATCCGTATCAGACGATGGAAGAATTCTGGGGATTCTGGTGCCGTTATATCTGGATAAACCGCTATGCGCCGATTCCGACCGACCTCTATGAAAGGCTCTTTGACCTCGTGAAGGATAAGGACTATTTTGTTTTGACCACAAATGTGGACCACTGCTTCCAGAGAAGCGGCTTTGATAAGCACAGGCTTTTTTATACGCAGGGAGATTACGGTCTTTTTCAGAGCAGTGATCCGCAGGGGAAATCTCTCGAGAAGACCTATGACAACTATGATCAGATAAAGGAAATGGTACTGTCAGAGGGCTTTGAGATAGGCTTGGATGGTGAGCTTATAATCCCTGAGGGAAGAAAGATAAAGATGACGATTCCATCAGAGCTCGTTCCGTACTGCCCGGACGACGGAGAGCTGATGACCACAAATCTCCGCTGCGACGACAGCTTTGTCGAGGATGATGGCTGGCACAGCGCGTCAAGGCACTATCATAATTTTCTCAGAAATCATGAAAAAATGAACGTTCTCTACCTGGAGCTGGGTGTCGGGATGAACACGCCCGTGATCATAAAATTCCCGTTCTGGAAATATACCAAAGAGAATCCGAACGCATTTTACGCCTGCATAAATAAAGGTGAAGCAGGCTGTCCGGATGAAATCAAAGACAGATCAGTATGCATAGACGGAGATATCTGGGAGGTCTTGTCCGCAAAGGTAAACTCGTGAACAGTGCGAAGAGGAGTGCTGCCATTTTCAATCTGATTGCCTTCAAATGCTAGAATAGGTTTTCTTCAGCATCTTTCCTTATAATTATAATGGCACTCAGCACGAACTGTATTATTGAGATATAACGGTATCCCATATTCCAGCCCTGTCCCCGGTCAATGGCAAATCCCATGATATATGGTCCGACAGAGGCTCCGACTCCCCACATACAGTGAAGCCAGCTCATGTGACGGCTGGCAAAATGCAGTGCGACATAATTATTAAGCGCTGCATCCACGCTTCCAGCTCCAAGTCCGTACGGAATCGCCCAGAGACAGAGTACCGGGAAACTGCTGCTTATCGAAAAGCCAAGCAAAGCCACAGCTGTTGTCAGCACAGATGCTGCTGTAACTTTTCCTGCGCCGAATTTTCTTGTAAGCCTGTCACTCATCAGGCTTGATACGATCGTCCCGAATGCTATGATCATTGAAATAATACCGGCATAGGATATCGGCACCGAAAATCCCCTATACATGGATGGCCATGCCGAGCCGAGCAGAGAATCAGGCAGTCCGAGACTGATAAATGCCAGATAGATTATTGCTAATAGAAGTCCAATCATAAAATACCTCCAGAGTCTGCTTTCATATCAGATGACTGTAAAAGTGGATAGAAAGATACATGCAGAAGGCATATCCGTCAATTGAATTGCTAATGTAATAATATCGCAAATGCCGGTTTCTTTAGAATTCCATATCATTTGTCCGCTTGATATATCTTCCGATTCCATCAAGCCCCGGATAGATTGAACGTTCATCAATTCCAAGGATTGAGAGACTTTCGAGTGAAGATTCCTTGGTGTCGGCAGGGATTATGATTTTGTGGACCATGATCCTCGGGGATGCTTTTGCATCTTCACGCAGATCATCAGAAGGATTTTTTGTGGAAAAATATGCTCCATCCGTTTCATTAAGTGGCTCCTGATCGAAGCCCCAGACAAGGAAGGCGCTTCGCTGGGAAGCCATTCTCTCTTCGAGAAAGTAAGGCTCGACAACGAAAGGCTTCCTGACTGACTCGTATTTTCTATCTCCGTTTAAAATTCCGGAAACGATATCCTTATGCTTTGTCTTCTTGTAAACGTCTTTTTCAAGGCCCTGCATCTGAAGGTCTCCGGAGATGACATAGACTGCACCGTCTTTATCCAGGTCGTCCTGCCCGAGACACGCAAACCACATGGCGACGAGAGGATTCCTCGTTATATCGAGAAGTCTTGTAGGGACGCCATGGTGCTGGGCCAGAACTGTCCAGTTCCAGATATCGTCTTCAGGAATAGAGCTGTAACGCCTCGCTTCACGCATAAAATTGTGCAGGCAGTTGCGCTCGTATTTTCTGAACTGCTCAGGTGAATGACACATGTCGTTTTGCCTGTAAGCAGATGGGATAAGACTGTGGCTTTTGTCTGAAACACCTCTGAAATAAGGCAGGCCGCGCTGAAGGTAATCGTCCTGTGATACCCTGTTTAGTCCGGAATAAATAGGCTCGATCTTATTTAAAAAATCGTGAATCGTTTTAAATTCTATCATATATTCGTAAGTTTATTGATCTCGTCGGTCAGATATATATATAAATTACGCTGAAAAGTATCAGTCATGCGGCTGCAGGAAGAACTTGCCTGCGATTTTTTCAGTGCGGATCACGTTGCAGAAAGCTGCCGGGTCTATCTCCTTTACTTTTTTGATGACACGGGCCTCTTCTGCGGCGCCGATTACTGAATAGACGATCTTTCTCTTGTTTTTTTCATGGGAGCCGAGTCCGTCGACTATAGTGCCGCCGTGGTCGGTCTCGGCGTAGATCATCGCGCAGACAGCATCAGGGATCTTCGTGATTATCAGGAGTGTCACCTGCTGATAGTTCCGGTACATGATGTGCTCGACCTGAGTAGTGGCGAACTGGAAAATGATAGAGTAGAGCGCTTTGTCCCAGCCGAAGAGAAGGCCGGAGACTAAGAGGATTACGACGTTTATTCCGAGGATCACATTGAAGGAATCACGGCCCGTCCTCTGAGAGATAAAGATCGAGATAAAGTCGGTTCCGCCGGTCGTCGTGTCATTGCGCAGGCAGAGCGAGATCGCAACCCCGTTTATGATGCCGCCGAAGATGCTTATCAGAAGAGTATCGTAGGTGATCACATATTTCGGCAGAAAATCGGTGAGTACCGATGAGAGGGCTATCACAAAGAGTGATGAGCCGGTGAATTTTTTTCCAATAAAACGAAAACCTATGTAGATAGGAATGGCGTTTATCGCAAGGTTGAGGGGAGTGTATGGAATCGCGACCTTTGCGAACTTTGCAAAGGAGCGCTGTATCAGGAGGGCGAGACCTGTCGCTCCTCCGGGCACAAGGCCACCCGTAGATACGAAAGTATTGATATTTATCGCCATCAGAAGCGAGGAAGCTACGATGACGAAGAACTGTTTTATTATAGTGTTTTTCCTGATTTTCTCCATTAGCTTATTATAGCTGAAATGCAGATTTTTACAATATCTTACTGGATGAATTTACGCCTGAATTTGCGTAAGAAAATTGTCGCATTGGATGCGAAAGTGTAGTAAAATTAACATAATATTACACTTCGCCGGAGGAAAGAAAAATGGACGCTATAATGAAATTTACGGATTCGATGGACTCATTCCTGTACACCTATGTTCTTGTGATCATACTGATCGCGGCCGGGATTTATTTTACGATCGCGACAAAGGGAGTGCAGGTTAGGATGTTTCGTGATGCGCTCCGCGTTATCATGGAGAAGCCGGCGAAGAAAGGCTCCGTATCTTCTTTTCAGGCGCTGATGGTCTCTACGGCGTCCCGTGTCGGCACTGGAAATATCATCGGTGTCGCCTCAGCGATAATGCTGGGCGGTTATGGTGCGGTCTTCTGGATGTGGGTCATCGCATTTATAGGTGGCGCCACTGCATTTATAGAGAGTACTCTGGCTCAGGTCTACAAAAAACGCGCTGTGAATGGCGGATGCTACGGCGGCCCTGCTTACTATATCGAAGCGGCGCTGCACAGCAGAGTCCTGGGTGTGGCATTTGCCATAGCTATGATCCTTACATACGCAGGCGGATTTAATATGCTCTGCTCCTACAACCTGCAGTCTACTTTTAAAAGCTACAGCTTCTACAACGATACGGTGACTCCGATCGTTATCGGCGCCATCACAGCGTTTCTTGTAGCTTTTTGTCTTTTCGGCGGCGGAAAGAGAATCGTGAAGGTGACTTCGACACTGGTCCCGTTTATGGGATGTGCCTATGTCCTTGTCGCCGTGATAGTTGTGATCCTTCGTGCCCCGGTTCTTCCAGCGGTTTTTTCAAGGATTTTCCACGAGGCATTCGACTTCCATGCGATCTTCGGCGGCTTCGTCGGTTCCTGCATGATGTACGGAATCAAGCGTGGACTTTACTCTAATGAGGCGGGCGTAGGCTCAGCTCCGAACGCTGCGGCTGCCGCAGATGTCTCTCATCCTGTAAAGCAGGGCCTTGTACAGATGATATCAGTCTTTATCGACACTCTGATCCTCTGCACCTGCACCGCGTTCTTATGTCTCTGCTCAGGCGTTGACCCATCTGGCATCACAGACAATGCAACCTATGTACAGGAGGCGCTTCACGCTGTTCTCGGCGGATTCGGCCCGGTATTCCTTACCGTTTCGATGGTTCTCTTCGCATTCACGACGCTTATCGGGAACCTGTTCTACATGGACAACCTCCTGATCTATCTCCATAAAAAAATCCCTTCAGGTCGTTTTATGCTTGGATTCCGTCTGGCAGCAGTGCTTTTGATTTTCGCTGGTGCCAGCATGAAGGCATCGCTTCTCTGGAATCTTGCAGATATCCTGATGGGATTTATGGCGATTATAAATATTCCTGTGATCGTTACCCTTCACCGCACGGCGCTTACAGCGTTAAAGGACTACTGCGCACAGCGCAGGGCGGGAAAGAACCCTGTCTTTAAGGCTGAGACAGTCGGCCTCGAGGGAAAACTCGATTTCTGGGAATAATGAATTCTAAATGACAGAGGTGCTTTTCTACTTACCGAGCACCTTAGCAAATTCTTCCTGGGTGATAGGCTTGTAATAGAGATATCCCTGGATCATGTCGCAGCCGGCATCGAGCAGGAAGTCGCGCTGCGCCTTTGTCTCTACGCCTTCAGCGATAACAGAGGCACCGATTCCGTGCCCCATCTCTATAGTCGAGCGTATAATAGCCTCGGAGGTACGGCTTGTTCCGATTTTGTGGATGAAGCCCATATCGAGCTTTATGATATCAAAGTCGAAGCTCTCAAGAGTCGATAGAGATGACATTCCACTGCCGTAATCGTCGAGCAGGATGTCGATTCCGAGGTCTTTCAGCTCCTTTAAGAAATTGATGCCCTCAGTTTCGAGAACAGCAAACGAAGATTCTGTGACCTCGAACTTGATGTAGTCGTTCGCATTCTCAATGGCTTTAATCCTTTCGACTATGTAATTCATTATAGCCGGATTGTAAAAATCAATCTGCGAGAGATTCACATCGCAAGGCACTGTCTTAAGCCCCTGACTCTTTCTCCACAGATTAAAATCCAGTACAGAATCTACCATCAGGCGGGTGATCTTTGAGATCTCGCCGTTTTTACTGAAGGCCGGGAGAAATTTGTACGGAGCCAGAAGTCCTCTCGAGTGATGATTCCAGCGGACCAGAGCCTCAGCACTGACTATCTGGGAAGTGCCGGTATCGACGACAGGCTGGTAGTAAGGAATCAGCTCATTGTCCTTTATCGAGTGATCCAGATCCCGAATCAGGTTCTGAGTCTTCAGGTAGTCTTCGCGCATCTTACTGTCAAACACGCCTGTATAGTGCTCTTCCTCACTCGTCTTGTTCTCGGCCAGTTTCGCCCAGCTGATCATTACAGACATATTTTCATTGCTGTCATGTATGTGGTAAATTCCAAGTCTTATATTGTAATCGTATTCGATTACATTGTCCTCGTAAGTCCTGAAGGTGATGCGGTCGAGATTCTCCTCTGTCAGGTTGTCGTCAGGGACGAGCATGACAAAGTGGTCGGCCTCGAGACGACCCATAAGGAGCGGATGGAGAATGTCTTTTAGCACATGCTGTTCGTTAAAGATCAGCAGATCGCCGTTCTTATCCCCAAAGCTGTCGTTGAAATCTTTGAAATCCTGAATATTTGCGTAGCAGATCGAGTACCCGATCGAGAGGTCGAGGCTCTTTATCATATTCGAGGCAGCCCTTGTGAAGCCGTCGCTCGAGTATTCGTCTGTCATCCAGTCGTGGTCGATGATAAGCTCGATATCGATGATTAGAGCCATGAATTCGTCACTGCTGGATCCTCTGTAGATTCGAAGGCTCTTCGTCCTTTTCCCCTCCGGGGTATTTACGTGAAAAGCCCTGACAAAGACGCCTGCTCTTCTGATATCAGAGAGGACGACAGACAGTCCGGCCTGATCTGGCAGAGTCTGCTTTTCATCATCTACACTCAGCTTGTCAGAAATCGTCTGGATCAGCTCATCGTAATCATTTATAGTAAGGTCGCTTATACCATTTTTCTTGAAAAAATCACTGTAGTGGAAGAACTGTACGGATTTGTCCTGTGCATTGATCTGAAACACAGCGTCAAATGCCGAATCGGAGAGGGTGCTGATATCCGGAGTCTTTCGGTAATCACTGGCTGTGGAGCCGGAACCGTAAGTTTTCTCCTTTGAATCTGAAAAAATGCCCATATTGTCCACGCTTTCATAAAAACTGTAAAGTTTATTTGTTACAGCCCACTTCTTTATTTTACCACTAGAACAGTACTAGTGACAATACTATAAAAAGTTAATTCTTTACTAAGACACTTTACAATCCCGGACTTTTCATATAAAGTATGGATGTTTAAAAAAATAAGGATTTTTTAGAAAGACTGCAATTATGACAGAAAAAAATAATACACGCAAGCCGATGTCGCTTGAAGAAATACACGCCCGTCTTCTCTATATGATGAAGGTCTTTACGGGCTACTGCGAAGAGCACGGTCTGAAATATTACCTGGTCGGAGGAACTCTGCTCGGGGCTATAAGGCACCACGGCTTTATCCCGTGGGATGATGATGTCGATATAGGGATGCCAAGGCCTGACTATGAGAGGCTTTTAGACCTTGCAGAGAAGGAGCCTATAGGTGAGGGATTCGATCTTCGTTCCGGGGACCGCGGGACACTTTCGATTCCGTATGCCAATTTCATGGACCTTCATACTGAACTCGATCGTGCGACCTCAGAATATCTGGCAGAGAAGTATCAGAACCTGCATCTTTTTCTGGATATTTTTCCGTATGACGGCTGGGGTGATACTGACGAAGAGTGCAGGCAGGTGGTAAAGAAGGGACAGAGGTATCTTTTCCACGTGCTGAATTCGAGAGCCAAGTGCTTTCATGGCACGACCCTTGCAAAGAAAATTTTGAAGACGCCCGTTGTACTCTTTGAGAGGATCAGGGGAAATAAGAGAATAGTGCACTCTTTCTGCTCATGGGCTAAGTCCGTGGCTGACTACGACACCGCGAAATTCATTGGCTCAATCACCTGTGTCACAGGCGGGATGGGCGAGAGGGTCCACGCTGAAGATATCAAAAGATTCAGAAAGGTCCCGTTCGAGGATACGGAATTCTATGTGACCGAGGCAGCCAACGAGTACCTGTGCGGCAAATACGGTGAAGACTATATGGAACTTCCACCTGCTGAGAAACGGGTCACACACAGAATGAAAGTCTATTTAGTTTAAAATTTCTGCTTGACTTAAACGGCCAAATACTATAAAATATCATTTGTTCGTGACTAAGGCGGACATGCCCAGTTAGCTCAGTTGGTAGAGCAGGGGACTGAAAATCCCCGTGTCTCTGGTTCGATTCCGGAACTGGGCACGCAGGTGTAGTTCAATGGTAGAACACCAGCCTTCCAAGCTGGATACGTGAGTTCGATTCTCATCACCTGCTTTTTTGATATCATAATTTATGCAGGCGTCGTATAACGGTTATTATATCAGCTTCCCAAGCTAAGGATGCGGGTCCGACTCCCGTCGCTTGCTTTTTATTGAATACGTTCTTGACGCTTATCATAAATCTCTGTAATATTGAATGGCATTTCATTCTGTACGGAGGTTTATTTTTTTATGACAAAGAGCATGACGGAAGGTGCCATCCTTCCACAGATCGTTAAATTTTCAATTCCTCTCCTGCTCGGCAATATAGTCCAGCAGACGTACAATTTCATAGATGCGATGATCGTAGGGCGGACGCTCGGAGCCGATGCCCTTGGAGCCGTCGGAGCGAGCAGTTCTGTACAGTTTCTGGTGCTCGGGCTTTGCATTGGCACATGTATCGGGTTCGGAGTGCCTGTGGCGCAGAGATTCGGCGCCAACGACCTGAAAAATATGAGACGATTCATTTATAACAGCTGGGTTCTTACCGCAATTATGATGGTAGTTATCACGGCACTGACGGCGCTTCTCTGCAATCCGATCCTTATGCTTCTTAAGACTCCGAAGTCTATTTATCATGATGCTTACTGGTATCTTTTGATAATCTTTTTAGGGATTCCGGCGACTCTCGCCTACAACCTGCTGTCGTCAGTTCTTCGCGCAGTCGGGGACTCGACGACGCCGTTTATTTTCCTGCTGTTCAGCGCAGTGCTGAATATTTTCCTGGATCTCTTCTGCATCCTTGTACTGCATCTCGGGGTTCCGGGAGCAGCACTCGCTACGATCGCATCTCAGGCGGTTTCAGCGCTTCTCTGTTATTTTTATCAGAAAAAGAAGTTTAAAATACTGACTATTCAGGAAGAGGAGAAGGGCTTCGATAAAAAGAAGGCGCTGAAACTTCTTTACATCGGACTTCCGATGGGACTGCAGTATTCTATCACAGCGATCGGCTCGATGGTCGAGCAGTCCGGAAACAATTCGCTCGGAGCCGTCTACACTTCGGCTTTCTCGGCTGCGTACAGGATAAAGCAGATGGCGATGTGCCCGTTTGATGCTGTGGCCTCTGCCGTATCGACTTTCGTCGGGCAGAACTACGGCGCGAGAAATGGAGACAGGATCAAAAAAGGCATCAGACAGGGCGTTGTGCTTGGCGTAAGTTACGGTATTCTGATAGGGCTTGTCCTGATATTTTTCGGAAGATATATGTCGATGGCGCTTATCTCAGATACCGGAGCCAAAACATCGCAGATCCTCGATGCTTCGGCTGAGCTGCTCAGATACAACGGGATCTTCTTCTGGCTTCTCGGCATTTTAAATGTAGTAAGGCTTGCGGTTCAGGCACTAGGCTACTCAAATCTGGCGATCGTATCTGGTGTTACCGAGATGGTGGCGCGCTCTGTGACAGTAATCGGATTCGTACCGCTCAGCGGCTACAGGGTCATCTGCTTTACAGATCCGATAGCCTGGATTTTTGCGACGGCCTATTCGGCGCTGATCTGCATCTATGTCACAGGGAAGATAGCGAAGAGACTTAAGGCGGAAAAGGGAAGACCAGCGGTTATGCCTTCATAAAAACATGATTTAAAAGGTGGTTAAGAAATTTAACACCGGAACCGATATAGAAATTAGAATTGTATTGTGCCATCACGGATGCGGCACGAATTCATATTTTACAGTCATATATTCACAAGGAGGTACGGATTATGGCAATAGGTTCAGTTGGATTTGGCGGAATAAATCCACTTTACAACAAGACTCAGGCGAAGAAAGCCGACAAGTCAGAGACGAAGAAGACTGAGACTGATGCGCGGCAGACAGCAGAGATTTCGAACAAGAGCGCATGGGCTTCAGACCTCGAGAAGAAGGTTACAGAGAAGAAGGATACGACAGAGAAGTCTGACAGCGACGAGGCTGTTTACACGAATGGCAAGACTGTCGGAAAGCCGACTCTTTCGAAGAAGGCAGCTGCTTACTACGAGACTCTGAAGAAGAAGTTCTCGAATATGGACTTCGTACTCGTTTCAGAGGACCAGAAGGCGAACGCCCAGGCGAATGCTGCGGCCTATGCTTCTCCGAATAAGAAGACAGTACTTATAAATGAGGACAAGATCGAGCAGATGGCTGCAGATCCGGAGTACGCCAAGAAGTACGAGAACATCATTGAAAACTCTGCAAAGCAGCTCGACGGCATCAGCAAGGACCTCGAATCCAAGCTTGGAAAAGACGTTCTGAAGGGTGTTGGAATGCAGGTCGAGGACAACGGTATGGTTAGGTTCTTTGCCACCGTCCGCGATCAGAATAAGGTCAGCAACGAGGCTTTACAGAAGAGACAGGCTGCTAAGAAGGCTGCAGCTAAGGAAGCTGCAAAGAAGTCAGCGAAGAAGGCCGCTGAGAAGAAGGCAGAGGAGAAGAAAGCCGAAAAGGCGGAGAAATCCAGGACAGGGACAGCAGACCAGAAGTCCACAGATACGAAGACAGATGCAGCCAAAGATACGAAGACGCAGACGACTGCAGATACGAAAGCGGCCGATCGGTCTTCGGATTCAGATGATGACTTCACATACGTTGAGAAGAACCCCGGCAGCAGCGATACCGGTGAGGTTACTCCATGGGACATGTATGGTACGAAGACCATTTATGCTAATTCGATAGAAGATCTGTACAATGCAGTCTCCGGATATCTCTCAGGTTCAGATGCCTACACCTCAGGCAACTCTGTTGACTATCATGGCTGATGATTTTATTTGTCAGAGATTGGTATAGCGAGGATTGATGTATAAACTGGCGGTATATGGGAAAGGTGGCATCGGCAAGTCGACTATGACGTCGAATCTTGCCGCCGCCTTTTCTTTTTTAGGAAAAAAAGTAATTCAGATAGGCTGCGATCCGAAGGCCGATTCGACTATGAATCTGCTGGGTGGAAAGCCTATAAATGCTGTGATGAATATGCTGCGGGACGATATGGACCCGCAGAGCATTGAGGATGTAGCGAAAGTCGGCTATGGCGGAGTAGTCTGCATCGAGACAGGTGGTCCGACGCCTGGCCTTGGGTGCGCCGGCAGGGGCATTATTGCGACCTTTCAAATACTTAAAGATTTGAAATTAGTAGAGACGATAAAGCCGGATGTAATACTATTCGACGTATTGGGAGACGTCGTCTGCGGAGGCTTTGCCGCCCCGGTCAGGGAGGGCTACGCCGACGAAGTCATGATCGTAACTTCCGGCGAAAAAATGTCTCTCTACGCTGCAGACAACATCTGCACCGCTGTAAAAAATTTCGAGGACAGAAGCTATGCGAAAGTCCGCGGCGTTCTTTTAAACAAGAGAAATGTCCCGGACGAGGACGAAAAAGTAAAGGCTTTCGCTGATGAAAAGGGAATCCAGGTCCTTGGCACTATACCGCGCTCCGACGATATAAACAGGGCGGAGGAGAAAGGGATGACAGTGATAGAGATGGACCCCGAGCTTCGAATCAGCAGGAAATTTATCGAACTGGCAGAGAAACTTATTGACAAAAGAGACTGAGACAGAGAGGCTTATCGATGAGAGAAGTTGAAGCGGAATACTATACGGCAGAGGACTTAGCCAGGAGGATTGAAGCGGATCCATCTGACTGGATACCTGACGACTTTAAGAGCGGTCATACTCTTGTCTATTCGTCTCCTGCTACACTCGCATTCAATTCGCCGGGAGCCGAGGGCTTTGGCGTTAAGCGGGCCGCGCTCTGCCTTCCGGAATCGATCGAGCTTATAGTCTCTCCGCGTTGCTGTGGTCATATGAGTACAGACCTGCCGGGAGGAAGGGAGCTCAATGACCGTATTTTTTTCATGGAATTAAGTGAGACAGACCTCGTGACCGGAAGGTATATAAAGAGGATTCCGGACGAGGCACAGACTGCTGTAGATGAAAGGACTGGTGCGGGATTTCCGAAGCCAAAGGCGGTAATGCTGGTCTTTACCTGTGTAGATGCGCTCCTTGGCACGGATATGGATTATGTGGCGGCGGCCTGTGAAAAAAAAACAGGGATCAGAGTTGTCCCGGCTCCGATGTATGCGCTTACACGGGAGGGCATGAACCCTCCGATGGTGCAGGTCAGAAGGAGCATATTCTCTCTCCTTGAAAAAAGAGAGAGAAATCCGCATGCGGTAAATGTCCTTGGAAGTCTCGGAGGAATTACAAAGGAGTGCAGAGAAGAGCTGGAAGAGATCCTTTTTCCTGCAGGGATCACTAAGATACGGACTCTCTCTGACTGCAAAACCTTTGAAGAATTCAAGGAAATGGCTGATGCCGGGTTTAATATCGTAATAGATCAGGATGCCAGGGCTGCAGCCGCTGATATGCAGGAGAAGCTTGGAATCGGATATATTGAATTGCAGAGATTCTATGGGGCTGACAGGATAAGCTCGCAGTACACTGCGTTCTGCAGAGCTCTGGGAACAGACTCCGGAATAGTTGATAAACTTCAAAAGGAATACGAGCCGCATATTCCGTCAGGTGATTTTAATTTTTCAATCGGTGAGTGTGAGAATGCCATTCCGGCAGAACTCGCGCTGGCTCTGCTGGAATATGGTTTTGATGTTTCTGAAGTTTTCTGCGCTCTGGCGCCAAGAGATGCCTGGTATATCCTTCATATCGCAGAGAAGAATCCGAATACGAAGTTCTTTTTTAATCAGCATCCTTCAATGGTAGGATTTCGACCAGACCCAGATGCAGACATCTGTATCGGAAAGGATGCCTGCTGGTATTACCGGGATCAGAATACGAATAAGATATCCTTTAACAGCGACAGACAGCCATTTGGATTCTCAGCTCTCCAGGGATTTTTTAAGGAAATCTCTGATTCGAATCCCTTAAAACTTGAGAAATATCAGGAAAATAACAAGGTCAGAAATCCAGATATGATAACCGACCAGTCGGGGGCTGTTTCTGTAGTTTTTCCAATGGATTCGCTTACTGTAATAATAGATGCAGGCGGATGTACCGGAAATATCTGTGGTTTTGATGAACCGCGATGGTTCAGCCAGAAGGCTGTGATATTTTCTGCGGGCTTAAGAGATATGGATGCCATAATGGGCCGCGACAGAGAACTTATTAGAAAAATAAAAGATGCAGCAGAACTGCTGCATCCTTCATTTATCACATTGATAGGGACCCCTGTTCCTTCTACTATCGGAACTGACTACGCCGGACTAAAGAGAGAACTCGAGAAGCAGACTGGAATTCCCGTAGCGGCTGTAAATACAAACGGTATGGAGAGCCGTGAAAAGGGCGTTGACAAGGCGAAGCGCGCATTAAAGAGCATATTTCCGGATCAGATCTGATTTAAGAATTTCGATACATGATACCAGGCGGCACCTTTTATAGCAGCCTTCGAGGAACTTGCTATCGTCAGATAGTCGACTTTATCGCCGAATGGATCGAGCCGCCCGACCTCTTCTTTGAGATAATCCAGGTATGGACCCATATAGTCAGCCATGATGCCGCCGATCACAATATCGCAGTCGAAAGCCATGCGCAGGTTTATTATGCCGATTGCCAGGTGGTACAATATATCGTAGAAAAGTGCGGTCCTTGGACCCTTGCCGTGCTCTTTGTTCAACTCATCGAAAAACTGGTCGAGTGAGATGCCGAGATCCCTTGTGATACGCAGGGCAGAGCAGTAGGCTTCAAGGCAGCCTCTCTGACCGCAGTTGCACATTCGGCCATCGGGCACGATGCGCATGTGACCGAATTCGCAGCTGTGCCCGGTCTTTCCGCGGAGCTGTTTTCCGTCGATAAAGGCTGATCCGCCGACGCCGTTTTCTACGAGAAGATATACGAAATCCTTCGACTGACCGGTAGTCTCCCTTATCCTTCTCTCTTCAAAACCAGCGCAGGTCGAGTCGTTCATTACACAGACCGGAAGGTTGGATTTCTTGATAAAATCGGATAGGTTGAAGTTCTTTAACTTGAGAGTTGGAGAGAGTACGATCGTTTCACTCTTCGGATCGAAAATACCAGGGATAGCGATGCTTATACCGAGAAGCCTGTCATATGGGATCTTCGACTCCTTAAAAAATGCATCCATATCTTTCATCAGGGCATCGCTGTCTATCTCGTCGAGCGCTGCGTTTGGAATCCGGATGCTTTTATAGGCAATCTCCTGCTGTTTCAGGTTGCCTGCCCAGAATCTGAAATGGTTTGAGGAAATATTGATGCCGAGAGAGTACCTTACACCGGGATTTACCTCATAGCCGATCGGCGGGCGTCCGCCGGTCGACTGCTTTATCTCGCCGGCTCTGATGAGGTCTGCATTCAGAAGTTCTGTGATGTTCTGGTGTACAGTCGGAAGAGAAATGTTAAGAGAGCCAGATATCTCCTGCCTGCTCACCGGCTCTGCAGAATTGTAAATAAACCTGTATATAGAATTTCTCGTGTGTCTTCTGCGTTCGGTCACAGTCGACTTTAATTTTTGATTTTTTACATCCTGCATTTAATATCCCTCAATGAAAAGTCTTTAAGACATCATCATATTTCGTTTATAAATTTAGATACCTGAAGCCACGCTGCTCCCTGGATTACTGATTTCGAGGTCTTCGCGAGCTCAAGATAGTCGACTTCCTCATTGAATGGATCGAGGTTTCTTACGGTAGCTCTGAGGTAGTCCATATAAGGTCCAAGATATTCAGTCAGATAACCGCCGACTACTATGTCGCAGTCGTACGCCATTCGAAGATTTACGATGCCGATAGCCAGGTATTTAAGCATATCATAGAAAAGAGCGGTCCTTGGTCCTCTGCCCTGTTCCCTGCCTACTTCATCGAAAAACTGCTCAACGGAAATGCCGAGATCCCTTGTGATACGAAGCTTAGTCGTATAGGCTTCGAGACAGCCTCTCTGGCCGCAGTTGCACATTCTGCCGTCGGGTACGATGCGCATGTGGCCGAATTCTCCATTGTGGCCGGTCTTTCCGTCTATCTTTTTCCCGTTGATAAAAATTGCTCCGCCGACTCCATCGTCTAAGTTCAGAGAGACGAAGTCAAGTGATTCACCGTTGATCTGTCTGATACGCCTTTCCTCGTATCCTGCACTTGAAGCGTCGTTCATGACTGAGACCGGAAGGCTTGTCTTCTTCTTGAAATCAGACAGATGGAAATTCTTCATTTTCAGGGTAGGAGAGATGACTATCTTTTCAGTCTTATCGTCAAAGATTCCGGGAATCGCAATCGTAATACCCAGGACCTTGTCAATCGGGATATTTGACTCCTCAAGAAATCTGTCCATGTTATTCTTCAAAGCATCACTGTCAATATCGTCAAACTCGGTGTTTGCGATATCGATGCTTTTGTAGGCAATCTCTTTCTGCTTTAAGTCACCGACCCAGAATCTGAAATGGTTGTAGGTGATCTCGATTCCCAGTGAATAGCGGATATCCGGGTCTATCTCGTATCCTACAGGAGGCCGTCCCCCGCTTGATTCCTTGATCTCGCCGGCTCTTATAAGCCCCGCATCCATGAGCTCAGTGATATTCTGGTGAACAGTTGGAAGGGAAATATCCAGTGATGAAGATATATCCTGTCGGCTTACCGGCTCTGCTGAGTTGTAAATAAACCTGTATATGGAATTTCTTGTCTTCCTTCTGCGCTCAGTAGCAGTCGGCATAAGCTTTTTCTTTTTTCCGTTCGCCATCTCATTTCCCTTTCCTGGAGAGCTTTTCCCTGAGCTCTTCGAGGCGGTCTGCTGCCAGATCGTCAACGAGGCAGTATGCTTCCTTTACAGCATTGCTTACCGGTGCAAGCTCTTCGTCCATGTTAAGCACCTGTGGAGCGCCATAGATTATCCTCCACGCGTCCATGCACTGATCTGCAATCTTGTACTCGTCGCTGACGGAACCGAACCCCAGAAGCCTTTGCCCCTCGCCTTTTGTCCCACTTGTTGAAAAAAGTCTCATAGCGGCGTTTCTCATCTCATCTATAAAGAACTGATCGACGCCGGCACTCCCCGTAAGTGCATTAAGAGTCTTCTTTACTTTCTTTGCTTCACGTTTCACAAAGAAAGGGCGCTGCCTTACTAATATATCAAGACACATCAGAAACCAGAGATAACGGTCTCTGCCTAAGTTCTTTTCTCCGGTCTTCTCATCGCTGTGCCTTATTAGAAAGAGCTCCTTTGCCCTCTCTTCCCCCGATTCGGCCAGAAGCTGCTGCCGGATCTGTGGGTCTGTTTCAAAATAGTATTTGTCTGTCATAATGCCAATCATAGCACAATAATCAGAGTTTTACAAAAGATATTTACAAAAGTCCTTTTCAAAACAACTGAATTTCGGACAAAATAATGCTATTTTAGCATAAAGTTAAAATCAATTGAATATTTGCGAAAACGGTTGTTTTTGGGCATTTTGACAAGTTTGACTTTACAGGGTAAAAATACAACTTGTGCAAACTGCACAAAATTGCAAGACTAAATTTGTTAAAATTAGACAAAAAGGACATTTATGAACATTTTATGTTGACTTTCACAGTGAAAAATTGTATATTACTTTTCGTAAAGCACTTTTGTTAAATAACTTTACGAAAGCCGAGGGTCAATCATCTGGGACGCTGGATATTACCGCCGACGAGCGGAAGCCCCTTGACTTTTATCAAAGGTCTTAGTAAAAGTGGAGGTTGATAAAGGTTCAGAAGGAGGACTTTTATGAAAGCAAAGAAGGTTGTATCATTATTAATGGCAGGAGCTATGGCTCTGTCAATGGCAGCATGCGGAAGCACTGCATCGAATTCAGGCTCATCAAGCAGCGGATCAAGCAGCAAGAGCACAAGCACAAGCTCATCCAAGTCAGGTGGCAAGACAGTTGGTATTTCAATGCCTACGAAATCTCTTGAGAGATGGAACCGTGATGGTTCTTACCTGAAGAAGCAGTTCGAGTCGAAGGGTTACAAAGTAGAGCTTACATATTCAGATAATAAGTCAGCTCAGCAGAACAACGATATCGAGGGACTTATCGCTGATAAGGTTGATGTACTTGTTGTAGCTGCTATCGATGGTGAAGCTCTTTCACAGGTACTTGGTGAGGCAAAGGATGCCAATATCCCGGTTATTTCTTATGACCGTCTGATCATGAATACAGATTCCATCAGCTACTATGTATCATTCGATAACTACAAAGTAGGTCAGTTACAGGGTAACTACATTAAGGATCAGCTGAAGCTCGATAGCGCAGGCAGCAAGAAGTACACCATTGAGATGACAGGTGGTGACCCGGCTGATAACAACGCACCATTCTTCTTCAAGGGCGCTATGGATGTCCTTCAGCCGTACATAGACAAGGGCGTTCTTACAGTTCCATCAGGACAGACTAAGTTCAACCAGTGCGCTACAGACAGATGGGATACATCGACAGCTATGAAGCGTATGCAGAACATTCTTGGTTCTTACTACTCAGGTGGTAAGCAGCTTGACGCAGCTCTCTGCTCAAACGATTCTACTGCACTTGGTGTTACTAAGGCTATTGAGTCAGATTACGCAGGAAAGAATAAAGTACTTATCACCGGACAGGATGGTGATGAGCCGAACCTTAAGAACATCGTTGATGGCAAGCAGTCTATGACAGTTTACAAGGCAGTTGCTAACGAGGCAGTCGTTACACTTGACCTCGCTATTCAGATCATGGATGGCAAGAAGCCGGATGCAAGCCTTATCAAGAGCTCAGGATGGAAGTTCGATTGCGCATATGATACAAAGTCATATGACAACGGCAAGGGAATTGTTCCTTCATACCTGCTGACTCCAGAGGTTGTTACTAAGGACAACATGGATAAGCTTCTCGTAGATACAGGATACTACAAGAAGGGCAGTGACGGATACCTTAAAGCAGTAGGCTGAGGTTTCGCTTTAACAGTACATTGTTTACAACACAGGAGGTAATTACTTGTCAGACACTATTCTTGAAATGAAGAATATAGTCAAGGAATATCCTGGTGTCAAAGCACTTAATAATGTCACATTTAAAGTAGAACGGGGTGAGATCCATGCGCTGGTCGGGGAGAACGGCGCAGGGAAATCCACCCTTATGAATGTGCTCTCCGGAGTTATTCCTTATGGGGAATACACCGGAGATATTATTTATAACGGGAAAGAATGTCAGTTCCACAGCATTAACGAATCTGAGGAGACCGGTATTGCGGTTGTTCATCAGGAGCTCGCTCTTATTCCGGAGCTTACGATTGCTGAGAATATGTTCATGGGAAATGAACGTCGCAACAAGTTCGGAGTTATCGACTGGGACAGGACATTCAAAGAGGCACAGGACGCTATGACACGCGTTGGCCTCAAGGAATCATCCCACGTGCTTATTAAAGACATCGGAACAGGAAAGCAGCAGCTGGTCGAGATAGCCAAGGCTCTCTCAAAGAACTGTAAGCTTTTAGTACTTGACGAACCTACTTCATCACTTAACGAAGAAGATTCGAAGATGCTCCTCGATATGCTTCTCGATTTCAAAAAGCAGGGCATCACTTCTATTCTTATCACACATAAGCTTAACGAAGTTGCATATTGTGCAGACCAGATCACAATTCTCCGTGATGGCCAGACAATTGAGACTATCCCAAACCCAAATCACACT
This sequence comes from Lachnospiraceae bacterium, assembly GCA_003862155.1. GTDB lineage: Bacteria > Bacillota > Clostridia > Lachnospirales > Lachnospiraceae > Weimeria > Weimeria bifida. Next base: position 154,341 of record QOUV01000001.1, on the reverse strand, counting down.
ATCGATGAGAATCGAATCATTAAAGGAATGGTTGGCCGTGAGCTGACCGACAGATATCCAGAGCGTGAGCACAATGTCGGAAGCGAAGTCGTATTTGAGTGCAAAGACTGGTCAGTATTTCATCCGGTTTACACCGAGAAATGCCTGGATGATCATGTAAGTTTCAAAGTACATAAGGGCGAAGTAGTCGGATTCTCAGGACTGCAGGGTGCCGGACGTACAGAGCTTGCAATGTCGCTTTTCGGAAAGAGTTATGGTTCCCATATCACAGGACATGAGTATATCAATGGCAAGGAAGTTCATCTTAAGAACGAGTCGGATGCCATCAAGCACGGCCTTGCATATGCCACTGAGGATCGTAAGACTAACGGACTGATCCTCGACGAGACTATTGCCCGTAATACTACACTTGCCCGCATGGAAAAGATAGCAAACAGGCACGGTATTGTAAATGTTCCTGAAGAGAACAAGCAGGCTGAAATATATGTCAAGGAAATGCATACCAAGACACCTAGTATTCAGCAGCATGTTGGCAACCTTTCAGGAGGAAACCAGCAGAAGGTTCTTCTTGCTAAGTGGATGTTTACAGAGCCTGATGTTCTGATCCTCGATGAACCGACAAGAGGTATCGATGTCGGAGCAAAGTATGAGATCTATCAGATCATAAATGATATGGTTTCTCAGGGTAAGGCTGTTGTGATGATTTCATCGGAGCTGCCAGAACTTCTTGGAATGTGCGACCGCATTTACGCCATGAATGAGGGACGCGTAGTCGGTGAATTTGAAGCTAAGGATGCTACTCAGGAGAAGATCATGAGTGCTATACTTTCTTCAAATAATAAGAACGTAAGTCAAGCCGGCTGATATTTGATATACGGAGGATATCAATGAAAGGTAAAGATTTTGTAAAGAAATATACCATGGTCCTGGCACTGATCCTGGTATTTATTCTGTTCACGATATTGACGGGCGGCCGACTTATCATGGCACAGAATATATCGAACCTGCTTCTGCAGAACGCATATGTTCTTGTCATGGCCAGCGGTATGCTTCTTTGTATCCTGACAGGTGGTAACGTAGACCTTTCGGTAGGTTCTACACTGTGTCTTTCAGCTGCTATAGCAGCCAAGCTGATGCAGACAAATCATTCTTCTGCAACAGCTGTTATCGTAGCTCTTCTTATTTCAGCAGTTATCGGTCTCTGGCAGGGCTGGCTGGTCGGATATGTTCATATCCCTCCATTCATTTGTACTCTTGCCGGAATGTTCCTCTTCAGAGGAATCGCCCGTACTATCCTTGATTCAAAGACCATCAGTATTTCAAAAGAGGGCTTCCTGAATCTCTTCACATCTTACATTCAGATCAAGGGAGTCGATCACCTTGGAAACTGCCCATCAGCTATGGTAATCGGTATTATCATCGCTATATTCATTTCTATCTTCATGATCGCTGATCGTGGAAAGAAAGCTAAGCAGGGCTATCAGGTAGCTTCAATGGGAAGCACGATCGCAAAGGTTATCATTTTCGATATCCTGATCATCGCTTATTCTTATGAACTTATGGGTTACAAGGGTGTCCCGGTAATGGTTATCTGGATCCTCGTTGTTGTACTCATCTTTGGTTTCATCACTGAAAAGACAGTATTCGGCCGTTACTTCTACGCAGTAGGTGGTAACGAGAAGGCTACAAAGCTTTCAGGTATCGATCCTAGAATGGTATACTTCTGGGCATACTTCCTTATGTCAGTTCTCGCAGGTCTCTCAGGACTTCTCGTTGGAGCCAGAATCGGATCTGTAGATGGTAACATGGGTAACTCATACGAGATGGACGCCATCGCATCCTGCTTCATCGGCGGTGCTTCTGCTTATGGTGGTTCTGGTAAGATCCCTGGAGTTATGGTAGGTGCCATTCTTCTTGGTGTTATCAACATGGGTATGTCAATCCTTGGACTTCCTGATCAGTATCAGTACATCGTAAAAGGTGCAGTTCTTCTTGCAGCCGTTATCTTCGACGTAGTAACTAACCATAAGACAGGAAAGTCATGATACTGGAGTGACGCAAATGTATTATATTGGCGTAGACCTTGGTACATCAGCAGTAAAATTACTGCTGATGACCGGGGATGGTAAAATTGAAAAAATTGTATCAGAAGAATACTCTCTCTACTTCCCGCATCCGGGCTGGTCAGAGCAGAAGCCTGAGGACTGGCTCGATGCAGTATTAAAAGGCATCAAAGAGCTGACAGAGGGTATTGACAAGACTCAGGTCGCTGGCATTGGTGCCGGTGGCCAGATGCACGGTCTGGTAGTTCTCGATAAGGACGATCAGGTAATTCGCCCGGCTATTCTCTGGAATGACGGACGTACACAGGAAGAGACAGATTATCTGAACGATACCATAGGAAAGGACAAGCTGAGATCATATACCGGAAATATCGCATTTGCCGGTTTTACAGCTCCGAAGATTCTGTGGATGAAGAAGAACGAACCGGAGAATTTTGCAAAGATCGCAAAGATCATGCTTCCGAAGGATTACATTAACTATAAGCTTTCGGGTGTAAATTCTACCGATTATTCGGATGCATCAGGTATGCTTCTTCTCGATGTTAAGAATAAATGCTGGAGCAAAGAAATGCTCGATATCTGCGGTATCACAGAAGATATGATGCCGAAGCTCTATGAGAGCTATGATATCACGGGTACTCTTCTTCCGGAGATGGCTAAGGAGCTCGGACTTCCTGAATCTGTAAAGATTGTAGCAGGTGCAGGAGATAACGCCGCTGCTGCCATTGGTACAGGTACTGTTGGAAATGGCAGATGTAATATCAGTCTTGGAACCAGCGGTACTCTTTTCATTTCAAGCGACAGCTTCAATGTTCCTCCAGATGGAATCCACTCATTTGCACATGCAGATGGAGCCTACCATCTGATGGGATGCATGCTTTCAGCTGCTTCCTGCAACAAGTGGTTCATGGATCAGATCATCAGAACTTCTGATTACCCAAAGGAGCAGGAGGGCATTACAGATGACAAGCTTGGCAGAAACCACGTCTACTATCTGCCGTATCTGATGGGTGAGAGAGCTCCGCACAACGATCCGTTCTGCAGAAGCTGCTTTATCGGCATGACGATGGATACTTCACGTGAGGATATGACACAGGCAGTTCTTGAAGGAGTTGCCTTCGGAATCCGCGATTCTCTTGAGGAGATCAAGAGGCTCGGTGTCGATGTAAAAAAGAGCATGGCTTGTGGAGGCGGAATGAAGAGTCCGCTCTGGAGAATGATTTTTGCCAACGTCCTTAACATCACACTCACTATTCCTGAGACAGAGCAGGGACCTGGTTACGGCGGTGCGATTCTCGCTGCAGTTGCATGCGGAGAGTATTCATCGGTTCAGGATGCCTGCGATAAGCTTATAAGAGTCACTGGTGAAGTGAAACCTGATCCTGATCTCGCTGCTCTTTACGAGAAGAGATATCAGACATTTAGAAAGTTATATCCGGCACTGAAGGGAATCTTCCCTGAGCTGTGATATTTTCATTTATTTTTTGGAAAGGATGAATGAATAGTATGACATCAAATATTCCAGTAGTTAAGGTTGGAATCGTTGCAGTTTCAAGAGACTGCTTCCCGGCTCCACTTGCTGTAAACAGACGTAAGGCTGTTGTAGAAGCCTACACTAAGAAATATGGCGCAGATGACATTTACGAGTGTCCTATCACGATCGTAGAGTCAGAGATCGACATGGTAAATGCGATCGAGGATGTAAAGAAGAATGGCTGCAATGCAATTTGCGTATTCTTAGGAAACTTTGGACCTGAGATTTCAGAGACTCTTCTTGCAAAGCACTTCGACGGACCAGTTATGTTCTCTGCAGCTGCTGAGGAGAGATCAGACAGCCTTGGAGTTGAGGGACGTGGAGACGCTTATTGCGGAATGCTCAACGCTTCCTACAACCTCGCTCTCAGAAATACAAATGCATGGATTCCTGAGAACCCGGTTCGCGATGCAGAGGGCGTTGCCGACAACATCCATGACTTCCTTCCGATCGCTCGTGTAAAGCTTGGACTTGACAACTTAAAGATCATTTCATTTGGACCTCGTCCTGCAAACTTCCTCGCCTGCAACGCTCCTATAAAGCAGCTCTACAATCTGAATGTAGAGATCGAAGAGGAGTCAGAGCTTGATCTCTTTGAGGCTTACAAGAAGCACTACACACCGGACGAGTTCGATCTTGATCCGGCTGTTGTAAAGAAGCAGAACGAAGAGATCGCTTCTATCAAGGCTGATATGCAGAAAGAGCTCGGAATCGCAAATCCAAACGACAAGCAGTCAGATATGCTCGACAAGTTCGCAGCATATGAGGCTACTCTTCTCGACTGGGTTGAGGCCAACAAGGGATATCGTAAGTATGTTGCCCTTACTACAAAGTGCTGGCCTGCATTCGAGGATATGTTCAGATTCGTTCCTTGCTATGTAAACTCAAGACTTACTGGCAGAGGAATCCCTGTATCCTGCGAGGTTGATATTTACGGTGCTCTTTCAGAGTACATCGGATGGTGCGTTTCAGGTGAGCCTGTTACACTTCTCGACATCAACAACTCTGTACCGAAGGATATGTTCGAGAACTCTATCAAAGGAAAGTTCGACTACGATTGGAAGCAGACAGATACATTCATGGGCTTCCACTGTGGAAATACATGCTCTACAAGGCTTGTTAAACCGCACATAGGATACCAGAAGATCATGGCAAATACACATCCGAAGGAGTGGTGCGACGGAACTATGGAGGGCGACATCCAGCCAGGCGATATCACATTCTATCGTCTTCAGTCTACAGCTGATGCAAAGCTTCGCGCTTATGCAGCTGAAGGTCAGGTTCTCGATGTTCCTACTCAGTCATTTGGTTCGATCGGTGTATTCGCTATCCCTGAGATGGGCCGCTTCTACCGTTACTGGCTGATCGGAAAGAACTTCCCACACCATGGCGCTGTAATGTTCGGTCACTATGGAAAGACTCTTTACGAGGCGCTGAAGTTTGTAGGTGTTAACCCAACTGAGATCGGCTACAACCATCCGGCTGGCGATCGCTATGAGGATGAGAATCCTTGGGGAACTCTTTGATAATTTTTTGATAAGAGGAATTCTATGAAAATTTACAATGTAACAGATCCTGAGTTCAAAGAATACGGCAGGATCATTGAAGGATACGATGTATCCGAAATACTCGATGCATTGAATAAAAAGACGCCGTGTCCTGAAGAGGGTACAGGCTATGTGCCGAAAGAGGAAGCAATTCAGAATCTCGATTCTGCAAAAACTTTAGCTCCTTCCCTCTTTGGTGGTATGCCTGTTGAGTTTGGCTGGTGCAACGGCCACAACACAAAGCTCAATTGCCTTGAGTATCACAGAAATTCCGAGTTCAATCTCGGCACAGAGGATTTTATCCTGATTCTTGGCCTGGCTAAGGACATCACTGACTGGAAGCTCGACACTTCTACCTGCAAGGCCTTTAAAGTTCCTGCTGGTGTCCTGGTCGAAGTCTTCGAGACAACTCTTCACTATGCTCCGTGCTCTGCTTCAAAGGGCGCAGGCTTTCGAGTTCTCGTTGCGCTTCCTGAAGGCACGAATACGGATGCTCCTGCTACTGCTGGTAAGAGCCCTGAGGATAAGCTCCTTCGTGCAAATAATAAATGGCTCCTCGCACATCCTGATGCTCCGGAAGCTAAGGATGGTGCCTGGATTGGCCTCACTGGAGAAAATATTGATATTGCTGACGATATCTGATCAGTTCCTCCTTTTGTGTTTTGGCCCCGTGGATCGTTTGGTCCGCGGGGTTCTTTGCATCCTCCGCCAGCGTATGGCGAACTCAGTCCGCGTTTTCCTGTTCGGTCGCGCGCGCCTATTCGCGGGCCTCTGACCAATGTATGGTTTTGTAATGTTTATGGTTTTGGCGGGTGGTCACCCGGCCCGCTGCTAGCGCGCTCCCTCTCTTCGGAAAACGCGCATTCGTTCGCCATACGCTGGCGGAGGATGCATAAATCGCCGAACTTGTCATACGCCCAGGCTGGGGAGAAAATTATCACAATAAAGCTCGCCTGTGTTCAAATGTATAAAATATCAGAATCTTCCGGCTCCGCGGGGCGGAAGATTATCACTATAGTGTCTTTCTGGGGCGATTTAACTCATTTCATTTTCACGGTAGATTAGAAAAGTAATCAGTTTGCTACAACGGTTTTTTTATATTTTCTCTATACGATTAAATAAGCTTGCGTTGCTCCAAATCTGATATTTTTATTTTCACTTTAAGATAAGAATTAAATATTTTGCTACAATGCCGTGTTGCATATTAGCTACGCGGGAGCTGGATGTGATAAAACAGTACTTTTATAATGCGCAGTGTATTTTGGCAGTTGGAGCATATCCGCGCTGGAAGAACATATTGTGAGAATTTCAGGCTCCCATAAGTCAAATGATGTGAAAACGCGCCATAGGCTATCTCTGGGGCGAAGTTTTTCTGCCAGGTGGTGTGCAATATTAGCAGTTTATTATATAGTTCTGTAATTGCGTTTTCACGCGCCTGACTGTATAATTGTCACATGGATTATTTTCGAATAAAAATATACGGTATTGTTCAGGGCGTGGGTTTTCGGCCGTTCATATCAAGACTTTTTCAAGGCTGCAGGGGTTCTGTAAAAAATTGTGGTTCTTATGTAGATGTGCTGCTTAAGGCTGCGACAGAGAAGGAGCAGCTGAGAAATCGGATAATAGTGAATGCCCCTAAGCGCGCTGAAATCGTCGATATTCAAATACAAAATCTCTCAAAACAGGAATATCAGGATCTTTTAAGTGAAGATATTCCGGAGAGGGGCGAATCTGGCAAGAGCTTTTTCATTGCGAAGAGTCCCGAAGAGAAACCTGCTGGTGAGCCTGTGTTCATTCCGCCGGATCTCGCTGTTTGTGATGACTGTGCGAGGGAGCTATACGACCCGTCGAACCGAAGGTATCTTCACCCTTTTATAAACTGTACTCAGTGTGGCCCGCGGCTTACAATCATCGATTCGCTGCCGTATGACCGCTATCGCACTTCGATGAAAATTTTTCCGATGTGTGGGCCTTGCGGGAAGGAATATACGGATCCGCATGACCGCAGGTATGATGCGCAGCCGGTCTGCTGCAATGACTGCGGGCCGAAGGTTTATTTTCTGAAGCATGATTCGAAGAGCGGCCCTGAAATTGAATCTCACGATGCGGATTATTCTAAGATTACACGTCACAATGCGGATTATTCTAAGATTACACGTCACAATGCGGATTATTCTAAGATTACATGTCACAACGCGGATGATTATGAAATTTCATCCCGTAATGGCGACGCGATAACACAGGCCAGACGGGCTCTGATAAATGGGGAAATTATTGCGGTAAAAGGTATTGGTGGTTTTCATCTCTACTGTGATGCCTCAAATGAAAATGCAGTGACTGAATTGAGACGGCGCAAAGGGAGACCAGCGAAACCTTTTGCCGTGATGGCGAAAAACCTGTTAACCGTCAAAAAAATCTGCGTCGTCGGAAATGACGCGCAGACTGAACTTCTCACAGGACACAGAAAGCCGATAGTGCTTCTTGAAAAAAGGGCTGTGTCTCAAAAAAACGTCGCCGATTCTGTCGCTCCCGAGAACGATTCCCTTGGCGTTATGCTTCCGTATGCGCCCCTGCAGCTCCTTCTTTTTTCGTATCCTGACGGACTCGATGAAAAAATGCCAGAGGTTCTTGTAGCAACGAGTGCAAACAGAAGCGGCGGGGTAATCTGCCGGACAGAGGAGGAAGTTGAGAAGACTCTCGGAAATGTCTGTGACGCAATTCTCTCGCATGACAGAGAAATTCTTACGAGAGCCGACGATTCGGTCGTGGATTTTTTTGAAGAGAAGCCATATATGATAAGACGGTCGAGGGGATATGCGCCGCTGCCGGTGACAGTTACGGAGAAACTCTTTGACAAAAATGTAAAAACCGCTTCAGAGCCCTCGGCTGACAGGAATTCTGATGATATCCTGGCTTTCGGCGGTGAGCTGAAAAATACCTTCTGCATTGGAAAAGGAAGGCTCCTCTATCCATCTTCCTATATTGGGGATCTGAGTGATCTGAATAGTGACAGAGCTCTCGAGGAGACGGTTGAGAGATTTCTCCGTATGCTCGATGCGCATCCTGCGGTCGTGGTATGTGACAAACACCCTTCTTACAGGAGCAGGGCCTGCGCCGTAAAGTTTGTTGAGAATCATCCTGGGACAAGGCTTGTCGAGGTGCAGCATCACTACGCCCATGTGCTCTCGGTAATGGCTGAGAACCATTTTTACGATAAGGTTATCGGAGTATCCTACGATGGCACTGGTTACGGAGATGACGGGACTATCTGGGGCGGCGAGATTTTTCTCTGTGATGTAAAAAAATACAGGAGAGTCTGGCATATAAGTCCGTTTATTTTTTCGGGAGGGGATGTCTCGGCGAGAGAGGGATTCCGCGTCGCGCTGTCGATGCTTTTTGACAAATATAAAACGGAAGAGATTTATGATATAATAAAAAGGCTTGATCTCTGCGATGAAAAGTATGTGAAGCCTTTGAGAGCGATGCACGATACGGGCATCAATTCAGTGATGTCGACGAGCTGCGGCAGACTTTTCGATGCGGTAAGCGCAGTGCTCGGGATCTGCCGGAGCGCAAGCTACGAAGGTGAGGCTTCGATGGGCTTAGAGACCGCGGCGGAGAGGTATCTGCGAAGCAGAAATGTGACTTCCCGATATGCAGATGATCTTTACAGAAAAGTCTTTTTAGATGATGCAGATGATCCCTGCGGAAATGAAAACGATCTTTGCCTGGATGTGACAGATCCGCAAAGCACTTCGGAGCTTTTTTACAGGATAGTTGACGCAAAGCTTGCCGGGGGAGACAGTGGAAAGCTGGCTTTTTATTTCCATCGCGAGCTTGCGAGGATCACTGTAGAAGAGGCTCTTAAAGTAAGAAGCGAGTCGGGATGCGCTGCTGTGGCTCTTTCCGGTGGCTGTTTTCAGAACACCCTGCTCCTAGCTCTTACGAAAAACGGACTCGAAAAAAATGGATTTAAGGTGCTGACTGCGCACGAGATTCCGCCAAATGACGGTGGTATTTCACTGGGGCAGTGCCTGAAAGGAAAAGTATGTGTGTAGGTTTATCAGTTAAAGTTTTGTCTGTTGACAAGGATACGATGATCGTCGATTCGGGTGGCGCGAAACGAAAAGTTTCGGCGGCGCTTCTAAACGACCTGCGTCCCGGTGACTATGTCATGGTCCATGCCGGGGCCGCAATTTCAAAGATAACAGACGATGATGCCGATGAGAGCTCCTCTGTCTGGGAGAGCTTCAAATGAGCGCGACAGAAGAGGCAAAACAGCTGCTGTCAGATTACGATGGGCCTGCGATTCACATTATGGAAGTATGTGGAACGCACACGCATGAGATTTTTAAGGATGGAATCAGGCAGCTCCTTTCACCTAAGATCAATCTGATCTCGGGGCCGGGATGCCCTGTCTGTGTGACGCCAGCCGATTTTATCGACGAAGCCGTGATGCTCGCACTTGAGAAAAACTGCACGATCACGACTTTTGGAGATCTGGTCAGGGTTCCCGGCTCTGAAAAATCTCTCGCTGATGCGAGAGCCGGAGGCGCGAAGGTAAAGGTCGTCTATGCGCCTTCTGATGCAGTCGATTATGCGAAAAAGCATCCGGATGAGGACGTGGTATTTTTGTCAGTCGGGTTCGAGACAACGGTGCCATCCGAGTGCCTTACTGTGCAGCAGGCTGTAGAGCAGGGAATTAAAAATTTCTCACTGCTTACCGCAAACAAGACCATGCCGGGCGCCTATCTTGCGATGCGCGAGGCGACAGATGCTTTTCTCTATCCTGGGCATGTTCATGCGATTATCGGAACTTCACTCTGTGAAAAACTTCGCGACGAATATGGCATCAGTGGTGTCTGTGCCGGCTTTACTCCGTCGGAACTTCTGATCGCTCTGGCGCTTGAAGTCAGGGGACTTTCAAAGGGCAAGCCATTTTTTATCAATGCGTATCCGCGCGTTGTGACACATGAAGGCTCTCCGAAAGCAGTCGAATTGATTCATAAATATTTGAAGCCTGTCGATGCAGTCTGGCGTGGAATCGGTGAGATAAAGGGCTCAGGTCTTGCACTCCGTGATGAATATGCCGACTTCGATGCCAGGAAAAAATATTCGCTGCCTCACATTACAGGTCGTGACAATCCTGCCTGCCGCTGCGGCGAAGTGCTCCAGGGCAGGTGTACATCAAAGGACTGCCCGCTTTTCGGAAAAGCCTGCACTCCGGAACATCCGGCAGGAGCATGCATGGTTTCATCAGAAGGCGCATGCTCAGCCTACTATCTTTACGGACGTGGCTTTTAAAAGGGTGATTCTATGCTGGAATTTAACATGCCGGTCCACGAGGGCTGGAACATCGTTCATATTGCAATGCAGGTGCCGGAGTGCCACCAGATCTACGTGTGTCCGGAGAACTGCGCCCGCGGCGTCGTGATGACGGCATATGAGATGGGAGCGCAGGACAGGTTTTCGTGTGTCAGTGTAAGTGAGAGAGATCTGATTGTTGACAATCTTGAGACCGTGACTATAGACGGAGTTTCGAATGTCGTTGAGGAGCTGCGCGAAGGCAGTGAGCTTCCCAGGGTGATCTTTCTGTTTACAGTATGCTCTCACAGAATCCTCTCATGCGATTTCAACTATGTTTTCAAGACTCTCAGGGATAAATTTCCTGAGATTATCTGGGTGCACGCCTTTATGGACTGCATTGCGCAGAAGGAAGGCCCGACGCCGGATATGAAGCTCAGAAAGGCGATGTACGAGTTCATTCCGAAAACACATTCCGATGAACAAATTGTAAATATCCTCGGGAGCGAGGTTACGGCGACTCGCGAAAATAACGACCTTATAAAGCAATATGAATCTCATGGTTATAAGGTCAGACAGCTTGCAGATATCAAAACTTTTGACGAGTATATGCAGCTTGGCAATGCAGCTTTAAACATCTGCATGTTACCGCATGGCGATTATGGAGTGAGAAATTTTTCGGAGAGGCTCGGGATTCCGTATCAGTACAAACTTCCATATTACGATAAGATTGATTTGGGCTGGATCAGACCTGAATTGGAATCAGCACGAAATGTAATAGGAGATACTCCAATCGTTATCGATTCGATGGCTGTCGTTTGTCCATACAGTTTCGCTGAATTTTTGCTTGATAATAGTTTTAATGTTTTTGCAGTCATCAGCGATGGCCCGGCTGATTACGAACAGGGAATCTTTGAGAAACTTCAAGAAAAATATCCATCGCTTATTACTATTAATCCTATTGATCCTGTATTACGGGAAGAAAAGTACAGGGAGAATCTAATAAAAAAGGCGGATTCTTCAAAGATTCTCGGCATCGGCCCCATGGCCGGCTGGGTATTTGATACACCTTATTTTGTAAATCAGATTGAAAATGACGGGGCCTATGGAAATCTTGGAGTGAAGGCTCTATTTGAAAAAATCAGGGAAGCTGTTAACATTCCGAAGGACATCGAAAAAACTGTAGTGCAGAAGGGACTTGGCAGCGAGAGGTGCCTTTTTGGATAGGAATAATTTTATATGATAAGTATTAGAACAGCAGAAAAAAAGGACTTCGAGGCTCTTGAGAAAATCTCGGTATCATCGATGAGCGAGCCCTGGCATGAAAAGGACTTCGAGGCGGCTTACAAGAATGAATTCGCGGTCATCATAGCAGCGTTTGATAAAAAAGATGGCGAAGAGCCAGTGGGGTATGCTGTCGGATATTTTGCTTGTGATGAGGCGGAGCTTCCGTCGATCGCGGTAAGAAGCGACAGGAGAAGACTAGGTATCGGAAACAGGCTTCTCGAGGCACTTTTTAAAGAGATGAAAGGACACGGGGCTGCGAAGATTTTCCTTGAGGTCAGGGAGTCAAACGAGGCCGGGCTTGCGCTCTATGAGAAGAATGGCTTTATCACAGTGGGGACGAGACGGCATTTTTACGGGGATCCGGAGGAAGACGCCCTGGTGATGATGAGATTACTTTAATTTTTAATAAGATTTTACATTTTACTACTTTACGGACGGTTGATTTTGTGAGAAAATAAGCTTTGATGTTAAAAGTATGTAATTGAAAGGAGTTTCAATGATTTACACAGCAGAAGTACAGAATATGTGCCCTGTCGCTAAAGGTGCAAAGCATGAGCCGGCACCGATTCCTGAGGAAGGCAAATGGGTTTATGCAAAGAAAATCGAGGATATCTCGGGATTCACACACGGCGTAGGCTGGTGTGCTCCACAGCAGGGTGCCTGCAAGCTTTCACTGAACATCAAGAATGGTGTTATTGAGGAAGCTCTTATCGAGACGATTGGATGCTCAGGTATGACTCATTCAGCAGCTATGGCAGCTGAGATCCTTCAGGGAAAGACGATCCTTGAGGCACTGAACACTGACCTTGTATGCGATGCCATCAACACAGCTATGAGAGAACTTTTCCTTCAGATCGTTTACGGACGTTCACAGTCTGCATTCTCCGATGACGGTCTCGCTATCGGATCCGGACTCGATGACCTTGGAAAGGGACTTCGTTCACAGGTTGGTACTATGTATGGTACAAAGGCTAAGGGCGTAAGATACCTCGAGATGACCGAAGGATATGTTACAGACCTTGCTCTCGATGAGAACAACGAAGTTATCGGCTACAAGTACGTTAACCTTGGAAAGATGACTGATTTCATCAAGAATGGTGACGAGCCGAACGTTGCCTGGGAGAAAGCCAAGGGCCAGTATGGTCGTATCGATGATGCAGTGAAGTTTATTGATCCACGTAAAGAATAATAGAAGGGAAACGTACAATGGCTTTATTTGAAAAATATGACGAAAGAATAAAACAGATCACCGAGACCCTTAACAAATATGGGATCAAGGATATCAAAGAAGCAGAGAAGATCACAAAGGATGCCGGCCTTGATGTTTATCATCAGGTAGAGGGCGTTCAGGGTATCTGCTTTGAGAACGCTAAGTGGGCTTACACAGTAGGCGCCGCTATCGCTATCAAGAAGGGATGCAGAAAAGCTACAGATGCTGCTGCAGCTATCGGAGAAGGACTTCAGTCATTCTGTATTCCTGGATCAGTTGCTGATCACCGTAAGGTAGGTCTCGGACATGGTAACTTAGGAAAGATGCTGCTCGAGGAGAGCACAGAGTGCTTCTGCTTCCTCGCAGGCCACGAGTCATTCGCAGCAGCTGAGGGCGCCATCGGTATCGCTACCATGGCTAACAAGGTTCGTAAGAAACCTCTCAGAGTTATCCTTAACGGACTTGGAAAAGACGCAGCTCAGATCATCTCACGTATCAACGGTTTCACATATGTTGAGACTAAGTTTGATTACAAGAACCAGAAGCTCAATATCGTTTCTGAAACTCCTTACTCAAAGGGCGTCAGAGCTTCAGTTAAGTGCTACGGTGCCGACGATGTTCAGGAAGGTGTAGCTATCATGTGGCAGGAGAACGTAGGCGTTTCTATCACAGGAAACTCTACTAACCCTACAAGATTCCAGCACCCTGTTGCAGGTACTTACAAGAAGGAGAGAATTGCTGCTGGCAAGCCTTACTTCTCAGTCGCATCAGGCGGCGGCACAGGACGTACACTTCACCCGGATAACATGGCAGCAGGTCCTGCATCATATGGTATGACAGATACTATGGGCCGTATGCATTCAGACGCTCAGTTCGCTGGTTCTTCATCAGTTCCTGCACACGTAGAGATGATGGGACTTATCGGAATGGGCAACAACCCTATGGTTGGTGCTACTGTTGCAGTTGCCGTTTCCATTGAGGAAGCTGCAGAGGCTGGTAAATTCTGATTCCAGAATAACGAATTAAGATAAAAAAAGAGACCGTGAGGAGATTTCTCCTCATGGCCTTTTTTTTAATAAAGATATGAAATTAATGCACGATCCTGGCATTGTATTCCATGTTTATCTCTTTTATCTCTTTCTCTCCGTCTATATAGGGCTGGTAGAAGCTGTCTATACTGCCGCCGCCTAAAGTGTCGCAGCCGTTGCAGAATTCACACTCATGGCCGCAGGCTGAAAGCGCCTGCTTTACGATACGGATTCGCTCTTCTCTGGTAGTGTCTTTTATAAGAATTGACTTCATCAGATCACCTCTTTCTTAAAAAAATCACCTGTACCTGATAATTATATCACGAAGTTTATGGAAGTTCACTCTCAAAATACGATATCAGTGCGTTGATATTTATGTCCGAGTGCTCGACCTCCCTCGAATAGAGGTAGATGACTTCATTCAAAGGAATTTCTGTGTTGGCGGCAGAGATCATTTTTATCCATCTCACACTCATTACTGCGATCATCGCCCTCGCGTAAATTTCTCCGTCGTAAATACTCCCGCAGAAATAGACGAAAAGAAGCGATTCCAGGATCTTTTCAAAAGTGAAGGTATCGGCGGAAAACATCACCTCACGCCACTTGTCTTCTGAAGCTTCTGACCAGAATTCTGAAGTGGAATTTATTGTTTCTGTCCAGGATGACTCCATGACTTCGAGGCTTTCTAACAGCTCAAAGCTGCGCATCATGTAATCATACGAAAAAATAAAGCCGTGGCGGAGGTCGTCGCCGGGGTCTTTAAGTGTCTCGTATGAGACATCGTCCATCCCGGCTATATTTCCCTCGTCAAAAAGTTCCTGAAGCCGAAACGATGCTTGTGATATCATATCGAGCCTCTTCTCGAAAGGGATATCCTTTTTCTTAGCGATAGAGAGCATCCAATCTCTTGCGAAGACAAGCTTGTCGTATAAAAAATAGTCGAACCCGTCGTAATCCTGTGAATCCTCTCTGTCGTCTTCGCGCTCTTCAAATGAAAAATCAGCTTTCGATTCAAGCATCATGCGGACGACTTCCGGGCAGGACAGGGAGAGGGAGTACTCCCTGATATCAGGGAACTCTTCAATGTGACGGGGAAAGAGACGGCAGGTGTTGCAGAGAGCGCCTTCACCAAGAAAGCTCTGCAGGTCGCAGAGGCCGCTTACAGCCAACATGCTGCAGCATCGACCGTGCTGCCTGAAGCAGGAGTTTTTGAAATCGACTCCTTCTCTGAAACGGTCTTCGAAAGGACCGGAGTATTTACGATATTTTTTTAAGGACTTGTCGTCAATCATTATCTGCCAGCCTTCGCAGCAGCTCTTAGGGCATTTGTCGGCGATGCATTTGAACTTATCAAAATCAATCTGTTTTCTATAGAGCATTTATATCACCTTGTGGCTCAGCCATTTGCCACTGAAAAATCTTATCATGATTATTACTCCGCGAATGGCCCAGTCGCAGAACATTCCAATCCAGACTGCTATAGGTCCGAAATGGAAGACTCTTATCAGGACCGTCGCGAGGACTACTCTGCAGAGCCACATCGAAATGGTCGAGAGGATCATCATAAATTTCACGTCGCCAGCCGCGCGCATTCCGTATGCCGGGTCGAAGGCCGGCACCCAGAGTATCGGTTTCATTATGGAAATCCAGCCCATCATATACATCGTAAGGTCGATGGATTTCTGTGAGAGTCCCGAGAGGATAAGTATAGGCTTTGCAATAAGATAGACTATGGCGCAGCCTATAATAATCAGGATCTCTGCGTAGGCGGACATTTTTACAACATAGTATTTGGCCTCTTCCTTCCGGCCGGCGCCAAGGGTCTGGCCTACAATAGTCATCATCGAGATTCCGATTCCCATTCCCGCGATTCCATTCAGGGCTTCGAAAATTATTGCCATGGCTTCGGCTGACATCTGATACGGAGCGAGCAGAGAAACGGAGGACTGGATAGCTAGCTTACCGAACTGGAACATACCGTTCTCAACTCCGGATGGAATCCCAATCCCGAGCACTCTCCCTATCATATGAAAATCCGGGCGGATCAGATAGTTTTTTATTACTATTGGCTGCTTTGGCTTTCTGAGAAAAAAGTAGACGACCGCGAAGCAAAGTATTCTTGAAAACAGTGTCGAAAGAGCGGCGCCTGCTACGCCCATATTGAAGATAAATATAAGGACAGCATTTCCGGCGATATTTACGCAGTTTGAGATAAGGGAGATAAGCATCGGGAAACGGCTGTTGCCGCCTGCTCTGTAAAATGCCGAGCCCGCCTCGAAAAGAGCGTAGAATGGAAATGAGAACGATGTGATGAAGAAATACACGATCGCATCGGACATGACCTCTGCGTCAGTCTGTCCGAAGATAAGATGGAGCAGTGGCATCCTGAGAGTGATGCAGAATATTGCTACAAGTGTCGATAATACGAAAATCGTAAGAACTACCTGCCTGGCTGCCTCGTTTGCTTTCTTCGTATTTTCCTGGCCGAGGTACTGTGAGCAGATTATCGTGCCTCCGGCGGCGAGAGCCTCGAAGAGCTGGATGACGAGGGTGTTTATCGAGTCTGACAGCGAAACTGCCGAGACGGCAGCGTCTCCGCATCTGGCGACCATCGTCGTATCCATCATTCCCATAAATGAATTCAGGAACTGCTCGATGATCAGCGGAATCATAATCGCCCAGAGCTGTTTGTTTGAAAATATCAGATTTGAAAAATCAATTTTTGACCTGTCGTAGAATTTATTTCTAATTTTTTCCTTCATATAAAACTACACATACACCTTTCGCGTAAATGTAATTCTACTTTAATATTGTATACTATGTCAATAATTTGTCTTTTTTCGTTGCCCTTAAATCGCTAATGCGTTAAAATGTAGGGTAAGGCAGACGGGCTGTCTTTAGACTGGAGAAAAAATGCATTTTATCAATCAAATAAAAGCGGGCGAGCAGATCCGCGAGATCTATCTGGTAAAAGAGGTAAAGCAGTTAACTACAAAGAACGGCAAGCCTTATTGGAATGTGACACTGCAGGATAAGACTGGTACGATAAATGCCAAGGTCTGGGATCCGAATTCACCGGGAATCGAGGACTTTGAGGCGATGGACTATATCAGTGTGATGGCTGAATCCCAGGAGTATCAGGGAAATATGCAGCTTATCATCCGCCAGGCGAAGACAGCCGATTCCGGTGACTATGTGCCTTCAGACTACCTGCCATGCTCTGAATACGATGTAGATGAGATGTACTCCGAGCTTCAGAGGCTTATCGATTCAGTGAAGACCGACTATATGAAAAAACTCCTGAAGTCATTTTTCGATGATGCTGATTTTAAAAAGAAGTTCTGCTTCAGCTCTGCAGCCAAGTCCGTCCATCACAACTTTGTCGGTGGCCTCTTAGAGCATACGCTTTCGGTTACAAGAGTCTGCAACTTTTTTGCAAAGCACTATACGTTCCTCGACAGAGATCTGCTCCTGACTGCTGCGATCTGCCACGATATCGGAAAAACGAAGGAACTTTCACCTTACCCTGCGAATGACTACACTGACGAGGGGCAGCTGATCGGACATATCGTGATCGGCGCCGAGATGGTGAGAGACCACATAAAGGATATTCCGGAATTCCCGGAGACCAAGGCCAGAGAGCTGATCCACTGCATTCTTGCTCACCACGGCGAGCTCGAATTCGGCTCGCCGAAGAAGCCGGCCCTCTGCGAAGCGATGGCACTTTCATTTGCAGACAACGTCGATGCGAAGATGGAGACGATGAGAGAGACTATCTACAGTGGAACGGCCTCATCACCTACGACCTGGAAGGGCATGAACCGTTTCCTCGGAACGAATCTCCGCGGAACGACACCTGAAGAATAGGGCTGGTTCTTACGACTTGTTGTGTGAAAACACCACGATTCAGGCTCTGCACGTAAATCCAAACAAAAGAGGCTCGCTGCAATTTTGCAGCTGCCTCTTTATTTTTTTGCCTTCGCGCCGATAAAAATACTGTAAGCATATGTGAAAAGGATTTTACATTAGACAGGTCGTACCGGCTGCGCAAGGAAGTCGCTCTGCGGTACAGACAGGAACGATTTTTTATGATCATAAATAATAACATATCTGCGGTCATCGCAAACAAGCATCTCCTTAGAAATGAGACGAAGCTTGCGGCTTCTTCTGAAAAACTTTCCAGTGGCTACAAGATAAATCACGCGTACCAGAACCCTTCGGGCATGGCTATTTCAAACAAAATGCGCTCCCAGATCTTAGCTCTCGACAGAGCTATCGACAACACTAGCGACGGAATCAGTGTTATCCAGACTGCCGACGGCGCATTAAACGAAGTCACTTCGATGCTCCAGCGTATGCGTGAGCTCGCTGTTCAGGCGGCAAACGATACGAATACTCCTGAAGACAGAGCGGAGATTCAGAAAGAAGTTGCACAGCTTCGCGACGAGGTCGACCGCGTTTCCTCATCTACTGAGTTCAACAAGATGCAGATTTTTAACGGGGACATGCAGACGAAGGTCTACGCCGACAATGTAACGAGGCTTTCGGTTTCGGATGCGGTTGACCCTGGTACATATACCTTAACGGTAACCCCACCTACGAAAACAGGGACGTCCGGTTCGATGAATTCCAGTGCTACGGTACCAAATGGATCCTTTACTATCAATGGCCAGACAGTGACTCTGAATGACAAGATGACTTCTGACGATGCTTTTAATGCTTTAAGACAGGCTGCCAGAGCCGGCGATGTCACGGCAAAAAAAGACGGATCGATTATTTCTCTGTCATCTGGTATTACAACTGATGGTTACGAGGAGGTATTGGGGAATGCCTGGGGCGCCGTTCCAATAATTATAGATACACAGGGAGATGAGGCTTCTTCTAAAGCAGCCTTGAATTATTTTAATTTTACTCAAGGGCAATTGGGGACTGATGCTAAAGTTGTTCTTAACGATGTGAACAACACTGCAGGTGATGCGAAAAAATTCTCTTCATCAGCGACTGCTGCTATTGATGGAAAGAAAGTTACTATAACCGATAATAACGGCTTTGAGATGAGCTTCCTTCTCGATGGTGTTGAGGAAACGACTGGCAGCTCCTCAACAACAGGTTCAACACCGACCACTCCAAAACCGGTTAATCTGACAATCAAAGTCACCGATATCGGCAAGATGACTTTCCATGTCGGAGCGAACAAGGACCAGACCATAGATATAGACATTCCTTCGATCAGTGCGAAGAACCTCTATCTGGATCAGGTAAATGTAGGATCGCATGTCAGTGCCAGCCGTACGATAAATCTTATAGACGATGCGATCTCAAAGATCAGCTCTATTCGTTCGGACCTTGGTGCTGCCCAGAACAGGCTCCAAAGCACCTACGATTCGAATAATTCGACAAGTGAAAATGTAAACGACGCTATTTCACGAATCAAAGATACAGATATGGCTACCGAGATGGTCGAATACACAAAGGGCAACGTCCTGCAGCAGGCTGGTACATCGGTGCTCTCTCAGGCCAATGAACTCCCTCAGATGGCTCTGCAGCTCCTGCAGTAAGGCACTACAAATTTTCAAAAGTGTATTAAAAGCTGACAGTTCCGAAATTTTGTATATAGACAAAAGCGGGTCAGGTGTTTAAAATCTCTTAATAGATTTATAAACAGGCTGATTCGCTTTTTATTTAGATAAAATTTTTTAATGAAATGGAGGAACCATAATAATGGGAATTAAAGAACTTTCACACGCTGCAGAGAGAAAAGCATTTTCTACAGCCATTGATGGTTTTTTAAAACACATCAAGAAAAAGGATTATGCAGACAGATCTCAGGCTTATGTAAAGCTTGTCGATACAGCAGCCACATTCTGGAAGAGTGTAGATAAGGATAAGATGGAGGGCGTTAAAAAGGCTCTTTCAAATCCTGATAACAGATGGGTCAAGTTCATCAACAGAGTTATCGATGAGACAGATCCTCACTACGCTAAGACGATGCTTTTAAACCTCGGCTACGAAGCATTTTTCCGTGGCACAAAGATGATCAGAGCCAACCGTATCAAATATGGCTGCAACATCCCATGGCTTATCCTCTTTGATCCGACTATGGCCTGCAACATGCACTGTGTAGGCTGCTGGTCAGGTACATACGGACACAAGTCAAACCTCTCTTTCGAGGATATGGATAAGATCGTTACACAGGGCAAAGAGCTCGGTGTTTACCTCTATATGATGACTGGTGGTGAGCCGACTGTCCGCATGAAGGATATCTTCAGACTCGCTGAGAAGCACAACGACTGCTTCTTCGGACTGTATTCGAACTCCACTCTGATCACAGATGAGCTTGCCGAGAAGGTAAGACAGCTTGGAAATATTACATTCATGCTTTCACTCGAGGGCACTCCTGATACTAACGATGAGCGCCGTGGTGAGGGACATTACGCCAAGGTTATGAAGGCTATGGATATTCTCCGTGAGCACGGTATCGTATTCGGTACTTCTGTATGCTATACGAGAGACAATATCGAGGCAGTTACGAGCGATGATTTCTTCCGTCTCCTTGAGAAGAAGGGAGCCCGCTTCGGATTCTACTTCCACCTTATGCCGGTTGGAAACAACGCTGTACCAGAGCTTATGCCTACAGTAGAGCAGAGAAAATATATCATCAACAGAATCCGCTATGTCAGAAGCGACAAGTGCGATTTCGGATTCTTCCCGATGGACTTCCAGAACGATGGTGAGTATGTAGGCGGATGTATCGCCGGAGGAAGAAACTACTTCCACATTAATTCAAATGGAGATGCAGAGCCATGTGTATTCATCCACTTCTCTGATTCAAACATCAAGGACAAGAGTATTCTCGAGATGCTCCAGTCGCCTCTGTTCATGGAGTACCGTAAGGGACAGCCGTTCAACCGTAACCAGCTTCGTCCGTGCCCTATGCTTGAGAATCCGCAGCTCCTTCGCAAGATGGTTCACGACACAGGCGCTCACCAGACGAACCTTGAGTCACCTGAGAGCGTTGAGCATCTCTGCGCGAAGTGCGACGATTACGCAGCAAAGTGGGCTCCGGCAGCTGAGGAAGTCTGGAGAGAAGAGACTCATAAGCCAAAGGCCTATGTCAACTACTCGGAAGAGCATGTAGAGCATCCAGAGCTTGCAGCTTTCCAGACTGAAGCAAATGTATCAGATGCAGCCAGAAAGGATCCGTCACTCGCAGCTTACAGAAGCGATTCAGATGTGACAGGACAGAAGGTTTTTGATTCTTCATTAAATAACAATGAACAGGGTCTCAAGAAGGAGGCCTGATACCACGCCCCGGCATTTCGCCGGGGCGTTTTGTTTTTTTCAATAGCGCGAATGCACCGCCCATTTATCTATAATTGCGCCGCTCGCTTAAAATCTGTATAATCAGAAGTATGAAAATCATTTTTATCAGATTATTTGAATCGTATTATGACAAGATCCTGCCGGCGGCTATGAGACGCCTCGGCTGGCAGGTGGACGAGGAGTCGTTCTATACACCGGCGGATCAGACCAGAGATGACAGGCTGCAGCAGATGGTGCGTGACCGCATCAAAGATAAAAACGGCAGCTATGACTTTGCCTTCACGGTAAATTTCTGGCCGCTCCTAGCGCCGGTCCTTGATGACCTTGGAATCCGCTACGTCTCTTGGAGCTACGACGCGCCGCTCGCCTTCGTTGGGACGCCTGAGATGGAGAGAAAGAATAACTATATTTTTCTCTTTGACAGAGGGCAGGTCAGAAATTACAAGAAGCAGGGCATCACGAGGGTGTGGCATCTGCCACTTGCTTCTGATCCGGACATTTTTTCAAGGGAGATAGAAAGGCACGGGGACGAATTTTCGGGGTGCGGCGTAAGCTTTATCGGCTCGTTCTACTATTCGCCATATCCATCTGTCGTCAAGAATCTTTCCGACCACCTGAGGGGATACCTCGACGGAATACTTACAGCTCAGAGAAATTTATATGGCTCCTATCTGCTGCCGCAGGTCATTGATGACAAAATTGTCGGGGCGGTAAATGCAGAACTGCTAAGGAAAAAAGACACCTCGAAGGATGCGGGGGTTTTCGCAGGCAGCGTGTCGAAAGAGAATCTGATCTATGCAATGGCGACAAGGATAACCTGTTTTGACAGGCTGACTCTTCTCGCCGTCGCTTCAAAAATTACCGACACCCGTGTCTTTACATCGAATAAACCGGATGAGATATCAGGTACGCTCTTCAAAGCCAGGGTAAAAGGAAAGGTCGATTACCACACGCAGATGCCGGTCATTTTTAACAGGAGCCGCATCAATCTCTGTCCGACGCTTCGGTGCATCGAGACCGGAATTCCGCTCAGGGCCCTTGATATCATGGCCTGTCACGGAGTCGTTATGATGCCGCTTTCGGAGGAGACGGCTGAGTACTTTGAAAATGGGACAGACAGCCTGCTCTACTCGTCGGATGAGGAGGCCTTTGAGCTGATGAGGTTCTACCTTTCTCACGACAGCGAAATCGACAGGATCCGTGAAAACGCTTACGAAAAAATCCGGACTGATTTTTCTTTTGAAAAGAGACTTGACACAATGGCAAGGATACTTAAAGAAAATTGACAGTTCCTCAAGGATTTATTTTCAGGGAAAGGACTATATGAACACTATAAAATTATACGACGATAAGCCTTACAACACAGAATTCAGTGCGGAGGTCTTAAGATGTGACGGCGGGAAAATCGTACTCGACAGGACGCTGTTTTTCCCGGAAGAGGGCGGCCAGACCTGCGACACGGGATTTATCGAATGTCACGGGAGACGCTTTGAAGTGGAGCATGTAAGTGAAGAGGACGGGGTGATATTTCATCGGATTTCAGATGCGTATGATCAGTCTTCAGATGCGATAAAGGCAGGTGATAAGGTCACAGGTTCTATCGACTGGAAGAGGCGCTTCGACAATATGCAGAATCACACCGGCGAGCACATGTTTTCCGGGATCGTACATTCTCTCAAGGGATACGATAACGTCGGTTTTTCACTGACTGAAAATACCTGTCAGATGGATTACAATGGAAAGCTGACAGATAAAGAGATCAGAGACATCGAAGAGCAGGTGAATCAGGCAATCTATAAGGCAATCCCGGTCGAGTGCAGGTATCCTTCGGAAGAAGAACTTAAAAGTATCGACTACAGGAGCAAAAAAGAGCTGAATGGAGCCGTAAGGATCGTTACGATCCCTGGGATAGATGTCTGTGCCTGCTGCGCCCCGCATGTAAGAACTACGGCCGAAGTAGGTGCTTTGAAAGTGCTTTCACACCTCAATTACAAAGGCGGTACGAGACTCTATATCGCCTGTGGCAACAGGGCCTACCGTGAGTTTGTATCGTCATTTGATGCTCTTACAGATATCGGCTATCTGTTTTCAACGGGAAGGCCTGATGCCTTTGGCGCTGTCAAAAAATTGATCTCTGAGAAGCAGGAGCTTACCGGAAAACTTGTCAGCTGTCAAAAGGATGAGCTGTTCCGCCAGATCGACGAAGAGGATGGAAATGAGATATTTACAGAGGTAGATGATAGGAATATCCTGACTGCAGCTTTTAATCATTTAAAGGAGACACATGACGGGGCCTGCTTTATTTTTTCAAAGAAGGGGGATGAGAATTACACCTTCCTCGCAGGTGGAGAAGGCATCGACGCGAGAACTCTGCTTGATCAGCTGAAGAGCCGGTTTACAGTGCGCGGTGGCGGCAGCAGAGACATGATCCAGGGCACGGTATCGCCGCTACAGTGATGAAATAGTGTGCGGAATCGGTTATTCTACTACTTTTATGACAAAATCAACTTTAAATATTTGTTATTTTTATGAAAATTTCCAATATTTCAAAAAAAAGTTTGCTTTACTTGTGCAATATGCTATAATTTTATTTGAGACAAAGAACAGTTTTGGTAATTTTTGTCAAAACAGAGGATGAGGGGAGAAACCTCTCATAAAGACACGAGGTGGTTAGATGAGTAGTAAAGAAATGATAGCCATGCTTCTGGCCGGAGGCCAGGGCAGCAGGCTTGGCGTACTGACTTCCGATGTTGCCAAACCGGCGGTGGCATTTGGCGGGAAATACAGGATCATTGATTTCCCGTTGAGCAACTGCATCAATTCAGGCATCGACACTGTCGGTGTTTTGACGCAGTATCAGCCGCTTGCACTGAACAGACATATCGGCATCGGAACTCCTTGGGATCTCGACAGAAATAACGGTGGTGTATCTGTACTTCCACCTTACGAGAGAAGCGACAATTCTGAGTGGTATTCAGGTACGGCGAACGCCATTTATCAGAACCTGAAGTACATGGAGAGCTACAATCCTGAGTATGTACTGATCCTTTCAGGAGACCATATCTACAAGATGGATTATGAGGCAATGCTTGATTTCCACAAGCAGAATCAGGCAGATGTGACTATTGCCGTTCTCCCTGTTCCTATGGAGGAGGCCAGCCGTTTCGGTATAGTCGTTACGGATGATAACAAGAGGATCACAGAGTTTGAAGAGAAGCCGGCTCATCCGAAGAGCAACCTCGCATCTATGGGTATCTACATTTTCTCATGGCCGGTTCTGAAGCAGGCACTGACTGCCCTTAAAGACCAGCAGAACTGCGATTTTGGTAAGCATATCATTCCGTACTGCCACGAGAATGGCAAGAGGATTTTTGCATACGAGTTCAACGGATACTGGAAAGACGTTGGAACGCTCGGTTCCTACTGGCAGGCCAATATGGAGCTTATCAACCTTATACCTGAGTTCAACCTCTATGAGGAGTTCTGGAAGATTTACACGAAGCAGGATAAGATTGAACCACACTACATTGGACCTGATGCCGAAGTCGGGAGAGCCATTATCGGGGCAGGCGATCAGATTTACGGCAAGGTTTTCGGTTCGGTGCTTTCAGCGGGAGTTATCGTAGAAGAGGGTGCAGTCGTAAAAGACTCGATCATTATGAAGGACACAGTGATAAAGAAGGGCGCTTATATAGAGAAGTCCATTATCGCTGAGAACTGTGAGATCGGTGAGAACGCCAGGATTGGAGTCGGAGAAGAGGCTGAGTCGAAGCTGAATCCGAAGATCTACAGTTTCGGACTTGCGACTATAGGAGACGATTCCGTGATACCTGCGAATGTCACTATTGGCAAGAATACAGCTATCAAGGGAGTGACCGTTCCTGAGGATTATCAGGACGGAGTGTTACCAGGTGGCGGATATCTGATAAAGGCAGGTGAACAGGCATGAAAGCATTAGGAATCATTTTGGCAGGTGGCAATTCCACCCGTATGAAGGAACTGTCGAAGAAGAGAGCCATAGCTGCCATGCCGATCGCATGCAGCTACAGAGCCATTGATTTCGCTCTGTCGAATATGACGAACTCGAACATTCAGACCGTAGCGGTTCTGTCACAGTACAATGCGAGGTCACTGAATGAACATCTGAATTCTTCGAAGTGGTGGAATTTCGGACGTAAGCAGGGCGGACTTTTTGTTTTCACTCCTACTGTTACTTCAGAGAACAACTGGTGGTACAGAGGCACGGCAGATGCGATGTGGCAGAACATCGACTTCCTCAAGAAGAGACATGAGCCGTACGTAGTCATTACAAGTGGTGACTGCGTCTGCAAATGCGATTTCGGACCGATCATAGACTATCACATCCAGAAGCAGGCCGACATCACAGTAGTCTGCACGAAGGCTCCGGAATGGGACGACATCAGCCGTTTCGGTACTGTAAAGATCGACGATAACGGACTTATCTCCAATTTCGAAGAGAAACCTATGATAGCCCATTCGAATATCGTGTCGACTGGTACATACATCATCAGGAGGAGAAAGCTTATAGAGCTTCTTGAGCAGTGCAACGCCGAGGGCAGATACAACTTCGTTACAGATATCCTGATCAGATACGAGGGAATGAAGAAAGTCTACGGATACATGCTGAACTCCTACTGGTCGAACATCGCTTCACTGAACTCTTATTTCAGGACGAATATGGATTTCCTGAAGAAGGATGTCAGAGACTTCTTCTTTGCAAAGGAACCGAAGATCTATTCAAAGGCGCGCGACCTTCCTCCTGCAAAGTTCAATCAGGATGCGAAAGTCCGCGATTCGCTGATTGGCTCCGGAACTATCATAAACAGCGTGGTTGAGAATTCAGTCATCTTCAAAAATGTCTTCATTGGCAACAACACTGTGATCAAGAATTCGATCGTCCTCGATGGCGCTTACATCGGTGACAATGTCCGTGTTGAGAACTGCATAGTCGAGTCGAACGAGACACTTCTCTCAGACACGAGCTATGTTGGCGACGACCAGATTAAGATCGTTATTGAAAATAATAACAGACTTGGAATCTGATAATAAAAAGAGACCTGCTTGATGCAGGTCTTTTTTTTGCGAAAATGGGCGGAGATCATTTATTGTGAGAATTCTTCTGATTGAATTTGTTCATCGCGCCATCGATATCTCCTGCTATGATCATTTCACAGGCGTCGCAGGCGCGCTTAGAAGCTTCATCGAAAAGCTTCTGGTCGCTCTGATCGAGACGGCCAAGAACGTGAGAAATCATATCTCCGTGCGGCAGCATGTGTCCGGTGCCGATGCGGATGCGGATAAATTTGTCAGTGCCGAGGTGTTCGATTATATTCTTAAGGCCATTGTGGCCGCCGGCAGATCCCTTTTTTCTAATTCTTAGATTTCCACAGTCCAGATCGACGTCATCTGAAAAAACTACGACCTGAGTTGCAGGATCAAGTTTGTAAAAATTGGCAAAGTCACCTACCGATTCGCCGCTCAGATTCATAAAAGTCTGAGGCTTTATCAGGATGACCTTCTGTCCTTCTATGACTCCGTCGCCACGGAGAGCTTTTCTGTCAGGCCGCTCTATTACAATGCCATGGCGCGCGGCAAGCCTGTCAATAGTATCGAAACCGGCATTGTGCCTGGTGTGCTCATATTTTGTGCCCGGGTTTCCGAGCCCTGCAATAAGTATCATAAAAACCTCCAATTACAATCCATAGACACTAATTATATCAGACTTTACAAGTATGGTATAATACTTTTCTATGAGAGATAATATTTCAACAGTAAAAAATAATCATGCAATTGGTATTGGTCTTGTCATCGCGGATTCTTTCTTCTTTTCGCTGATGACACTTTTTGTAAGGCTTTCGGGCGATCTGCCGACGATGCAGAAGTGTTTTTTCAGGAACGCCATCGCGGCAGTCGTCGCAGTCATTACACTATTGAGAACTGACGAGAAGTTTCACATAAAGAAGGGCTCGATGCCGGGCCTCCTTATGAGATCGATCTGCGGCGGACTTGGCATGATCTGCAATTTCTACGCGATCGACAGGATAGGACTTGCTGATGCAAATATCCTGAATAAAATGTCGCCGTTCTTCGCCATCATCGCATCGATCTTCGTATTAAAGGAGATCCCGAAGAAGGCAGACTGGATTGCAGTCATCATCGCCTTTGCCGGTTCGATCTTCATAATAAAGCCGTCGTTTAATGTAGTCTCTCTCTACTCACTTGCCGGTCTTCTGGGCGGCCTCGGAGCAGGAATCGCTTACACTTATGTAAGGAAGCTCGGACAGCACGGTGAGAGGGGACCGGTGATAGTGGCATTTTTCTCGATCTTTACCTGCTGTCTCTGTCTGCCGTTTATGATCGCTGATTTCCATCCGATGACATGGCAGCAGTGGCTCTTCCTTATCCTCGCAGGATTCGCAGCAGCAGGCGGACAGTTTACGGTGACCGCCGCATACAAATTTGCCCCGGCAAAGAACATTTCGGTCTTCGACTACTCGCAGGTCATCTTCGCATCGATCTGGGGTGTCGCCTTCTTCGGCGAGATTCCGGACATGTACTCGATAATCGGCTATGTGATCGTCATCGGCTGCGCAGTCTTCAGATGGCTGTACCTGATGAAAACAGAAGATTGAAAACTGCAGAAGGCTTATGACGGTATCAATATAAGAAAAAAGCATGACAGAAAACTACAGAAGTCATTGTGCGGTTTCAATATAAGAAAAAAGCAAGAATGAAAACTACAAAAGGCTTAGGGCGGTTTCAATAAAAGAAAAAAGCAAGACAGAAAACTACAAAAGGCTTAGGACGGTTTCAATATAAGAACAAAGCATGAAAGAAAACTACAGAAGTCATTGTGCGGTTTCAATATAAGAAAAAAGCAAGAATGAAAACTACAAAAGGCTTAGGACGGTTTCAATATAAGAACAAAGCATGAAAGAAAACTGCAAAAGGCTTAGGGCGGTTTCAATAAAAGAAAAAAGCAAGACAGAAAACTACAAAAGGCTTAGGACGGTTTCAATATAAGAATAATACATGACAGAAAACTTAAAAGAAATTCTTGAATTTTAAAAGTATATTGATATTGCTTAAAAAAAATACAATAGAAAAATTTTATTTTCAAAGTAAGAATTACTGGGAGAAATTTTATACAAGTCATTGTTTTTTATAGCAATATTAATCATATATATTGAAATTTCAAAAGACAGGTTGTAGATTTTGAATCCGTGAAATTCTTATATTAAAAGACCAGGTGATATAAATACTTTTTCTAAAAAGCAATTGTTCTATATTGAAAAATAAGGAATGTCAACGGTGAAGAGCGCCTGAGCAGGCGCTAAAGATTGGCAAACGAGCGGCATGGCAGGCGCTAAAGATCCGGCAAATGAATGTCATGGCATATGCGGGTAAGTGGCGAACAAAAGTTATAGCAGAATTGGAATAGCGGAGAACGAACGTCATGGCGGGCGCGGAGAAGTGACGAACAAAAGTTATAGCAGGTGCGGAAGAAGTCGGTAAACGAACGTCTGGGCAGGCGCGGAAGAAGTGGCGAACGAACGTCTGGGCAGGTGCGGAAGAAGTGGCGCCCGCCCAGACGTGACCCAAACCATATTTGAAACGAAAGGAGCAGAAAATGAATCCAACATCACTATTTAAGATCCAGGGCGCATTCAGAAAATTTCAGGAAGCACACCCAAAGGTAGTAGCATATTTTCAGAGTGTATTTGGAAGCGGCGTCCCGGAGGGAACAATAATGGAGCTTACAGTTACGAAGCCGGGCGAAGAGCCGGTCACAACGAATATGAGAGTGACACAGGAAGACCTCGAACTGATACAGTCACTCAGAGACTTACAGTAATTGATACAGTCGCTCAGAGACTTACAGTAATTGAGACAGCCACTCAGAGACTTACAGTAATTGAGACAGTTATTTGAGAGATAACAGTAACTGATACAGTCGCTTGGGAATTTGCATAAATGGATAAATTCATATTACATTCGAAATATCAGCCGACCGGAGATCAGCCGAAGGCGATAAAGAAACTGGTGGACGGGTTCAGAGACGGAAACCAGTTTGAGACGCTTCTGGGCGTGACAGGATCCGGCAAGACATTTACAATGGCCAACGTCATAGCGGCTCTGAACAAGCCGACTCTTATAATGAGCCACAACAAGACGCTGGCAGGACAGCTCTACAGCGAGATGAAGGATTTTTTCCCGGAGAACGCTGTAGAGTATTTTGTCTCATATTATGATTACTACCAGCCGGAGGCGTATGTGCCTCAGTCGGATACTTATATTGCGAAGGATTCGGCAGTAAATGATGAGATCGATAAGCTGAGGCTCTCTGCGACGACAGCGCTCTCAGAGCGGAAAGACGTAATAGTAGTCGCGTCGGTGTCCTGCATATACGGCATTGGAAGTCCTGACGACTATGAGAATCTCTGTGTCTCGCTGCGCCCCGGCCAGGAAAAGGACAGGGACGAAGTCATTAAAGAACTTGTCGCTATGCAGTATCTGAGAAACGATATGGATTTCAAGCGTGGAACGTTTCGGGTGCGCGGAGATACGCTCGAAGTGATCCCTGCGAACACGACTGATTACGCGTACAGGATCGAGTGGTTCGGCGACGAGATAGATCGAATAGTACAGACTGACCCTCTGACAGGAAAAGTTCAGTACGAGATGCAGCACGTTGCAATTTTTCCGGCGTCGCATTATGTTGTTCCGAAAGAAAAAATTGATCACGCCTGCGATACCATAGAGGCTGAGCTGAAGGAGAGAGTCAATTTTTTCAAGGCGCATGACAAGCTGCTCGAGGCACAGAGGATTGCGGAGAGGACGAACTTCGATGTCGAGATGCTGAGAGAGACCGGGTTCTGCTCGGGAATTGAAAACTATTCGAGGCATCTCACCGGAGCAGCACCGGGAGAGCCGCCTAAGTGTCTTATAGACTATTTTGGAAATGATTTTCTTACGATAATAGACGAAAGCCACATTACTGTGCCGCAGATCGGCGGTATGTACAATGGAGACAAGGCCAGAAAGACAACGCTTGTCGACTACGGCTTCAGACTTCCGTCGGCGCTCGACAACAGGCCGCTAAATTTCAATGAGTGGGAGCAGAAGATCGACCAGCTGCTTTTCGTGTCGGCTACACCGGGAGACTATGAAAAGGAACACGAGCTTTTGAGGGCAGAGCAGATCATAAGACCTACCGGACTTCTTGACCCGTCGATCGATGTGCGCCCGACTGAGGGACAGATCGATGATCTGTATTCCGAGATCGAGAAGGAGACAAAAGACCATCACAAGGTACTTGTCACAACTCTTACAAAGAGGATGGCAGAGGACCTTACGGATTATCTGGCAGAACTCGGAGTCCGTGTCAAATACCTGCATTCGGATATCGATACGCTTGAGAGAGCTGAGATCATCAGGGATTTGAGACTTGATGTATTCGATGTCTTGGTCGGGATAAACCTCCTGCGTGAGGGACTTGATATTCCTGAGATCACTCTGGTTGCAATCCTCGATGCAGACAAAGAAGGATTCCTGCGAAATGAGACTTCTCTTATCCAGACGATCGGACGTGCATCGCGAAACGACCACGGTCATGTTATAATGTACGCGGATACGGTAACAGAGTCGATGCAGAAGGCAATCGACGAGACGAAGCGCCGCCGCACGATACAGCAGGAGTACAACGAGAAGCACCATATCACTCCGAAGACTATCCAGAAGAGAGTTCAGGATGTCATTGCGATTTCGAAGGAAGTTGCAGCCGACGAGAACGAGATGAAGAGGCAGCCTGAGGAGATGTCCTTGGATGAGCTTAAGAAATATATAGCAAAGATAAGGGACAAGATGGAGAAGGCAGCGGCAGACTTAAACTTCGAGGCGGCTGCCGAGTACAGAGACAGACTTATAGAACTTAAAAATATGCTCCGCGATGAAGAGGTAAGCACAAGTGAGAGAAGCAGCACAGGAACTGACACCAAGAAAATACATAAAAATAAGGGGAGCAAAGGTTCATAATTTAAAAAATATCAATCTCGATATCCCGCGTGACTCGTTTACGGTATTTACCGGACTTTCGGGTTCGGGCAAGAGCTCCCTGGCCTTTGACACGATTTTTGCCGAAGGGCAGAGAAGGTATATGGAGTCACTTTCGAGCTACGCGAGGCAGTTTCTGGGACAGATGGAAAAACCTGACGTTGACAAGATCGAGGGGCTTCCACCTGCTATTTCGATCGATCAGAAATCGACGAACCACAACCCGAGATCTACTGTCGGAACTGTGACTGAGATTTACGATTACCTCCGACTTCTGTATGCGAGATGTGGAATCCCGCACTGCCCTAAGTGCGGCCGGCCAATTTTCAAGCAGACAGTTGACCAGATGTGCGACCAGATAAAAAAACTCCCGGAAAAGACCAGATTCCAGGTCCTCTCTCCGGTGGTCAGGGGCCGGAAGGGCGCTCAGGAAAAACTCTTCGCGAGAGCCAGAAAGAGCGGTTATGTCAGGACGATAGTCGATGGAGACCTCTACGACCTCTCCGAGGACATCAAGCTCGACAAGAATAAAAAGCACAATATCGAAATCGTTGTGGACCGTCTCGTTATGAAGGATGGCATAGATGCGAGACTTGTCGGCTCACTTGAAAATGCGCTGAAGCTCTCCGGCGGACTCGTGATCATCGATGTGATCGGCGGTGAGCAGATGAATTTTTCGGAGAGCTACTCGTGTCCATACGACGGTACTTCGATAGATGAAATCGAGCCGAGAACATTTTCATTCAACAATCCGTTCGGCGCCTGCCCGGAGTGCTACGGCCTCGGCTACAAGATGGAGTTTGACGAGAATCTTATGATCCCTGATAAGAATCTGTCATTCAATCAGGGCTGCGTTCAGGTCATCGGATGGCAGAATTCCAAAGACCCGAAGAGCTATTCACATGCGCTTCTCGTCGCACTTTCAAAGGAGTATGGCTTTTCACTCGACACCCCATACAAGGACCTCCCGAAAAATATCCGGGAGATGTTTATGAATGGATTTGACCGGGAAGTCAAAGTCCACTATTCCGGCAGATGGTCCACGGGAGTCTACGATGTGCAGTTTGAGGGACTTCTCGAGAACACGAAGCGAAGATACCGTGAGACAAAGTCAGACTCCGCGAAGGAGATGTTCAAGGAGTACATGCGGATCACTCCGTGTCCGTCATGCCACGGACAGAGGCTTAAGCCTGAAGCGCTCGCCGTCACTGTTGCTGACAAAAATATCTACGAGATGACGACGATGTCTATAAAGGACCTCCGCAGATTTCTGGATCAGATGAAGCTTTCTGATCAGCAGATGAAAATCGGAAGGCTCGTTCTGCGCGAGATCAAAGCCAGAGTCAAATTCTTAGACGACGTCGGGCTGGACTATCTTTCACTGTCACGAGCCACAGCCACTTTGTCCGGCGGCGAGTCACAGCGAATAAGGCTTGCGACGCAGATTGGCTCAGGACTTGTCGGAGTCGCATATATCCTCGACGAACCGTCGATCGGACTGCA
The DNA here is from genome assembly GCA_003862155.1 of Lachnospiraceae bacterium. Classification (GTDB taxonomy): domain Bacteria; phylum Bacillota; class Clostridia; order Lachnospirales; family Lachnospiraceae; genus Weimeria; species Weimeria bifida. The sequence goes on along the minus strand of QOUV01000001.1, from coordinate 121,468 downwards.
CCAGAGGGATAACGACAAACTTCTGGCATCTCTCAAAGGCCTGCGTGATCTTGGAAATACTCTTATTGTCGTAGAGCACGACGAGGATACGATGAGGGCGGCTGATTTTCTTGTAGACATAGGACCTGGCGCTGGAGACCACGGCGGAGAGGTTGTCGCTGCCGGAACTCCGGAGGAAGTTGAAGCCTGCCCGGATTCCATTACCGGTCAGTACCTTTCTGGGAAAAGATGTATTCCGGTTCCGGGAGTCAGAAGAAAGCCGACAGGCTATATTACTATAAGAGGAGCCAGAGAGCACAATTTAAAAAATATAGATGTAAAGATTCCTCTCGGGATCATGACTGTTGTAACCGGAGTTTCGGGTTCGGGAAAGTCGTCACTTATAAATGAGATCCTCTACAAGACTCTTGCCCGTGACCTTAACAGGGCAAGGACTATCCCGGGAGACTGTGACGGCGTAGATGGAGAGGATCAGCTCGACAAGATCATCGATATCGACCAGTCGCCGATCGGCAGGACTCCGAGATCGAACCCGGCGACTTACACCGGAGTTTTCGACCTTATAAGGGATCTTTTCGCAGCAACTCCCGACGCAAAGGCCCGCGGCTACGCAAAGGGCAGATTTTCGTTTAATGTCAAGGGCGGACGCTGCGAGGCCTGCGGCGGAGACGGCATCAAAAAAATTGAGATGCATTTTTTGCCGGATGTGTATGTGCCGTGTGAGGTCTGCCACGGCAGGAGGTACAACAGAGAGACTCTCGAGGTCAAATACAAGGGGAAGTCTATTTACGATGTCCTCGATATGACAGTAGAAGAGGCTGTAAAATTTTTCGAGCCGATACCTTCGATCTACAGAAAAATAAAGACTCTGATGGATGTTGGACTCGGCTATATTAAGCTCGGCCAGCCATCGACAGAGCTCTCCGGCGGAGAGGCACAGCGTATTAAGCTTGCGACGGAGCTCTCGAGACGTGGCACCGGAAAGACGATCTATGTCCTCGATGAGCCGACGACCGGACTTCACTTCGAAGATGTAAACAAGCTCGTAAATATCCTGCGTGCGCTCTCGGACAGTGGAAATACTGTAGTCGTGATCGAGCACAATCTCGACGTTATAAAGACGGCGGATTACATTATCGACTTAGGCCCGGAAGGCGGCGACGGAGGCGGAACCGTGATTGCAGAGGGTACGCCAGAGGAAATCTGCAGGGTAAAGAAGAGCTATACAGGACAGTACCTTAAGAAATACCTGAAGTAATATATTGAGCCGTTTTGTTGTGAAAGAATTAAGATATTCAAAAAATGCCAGAGACATCGGGAAATTTTTGTAAAGTTTGATACTTGAAAAAGGGAAATTTTCCGCTATAATATTTTATGTATGTGTAGAAATAGATTTTCGCGGGATTTTTCCGCTTTTTTATATAGATTGGAAGGGAGTTCTACAGCATGGCTGCAACAGACATTGGTATAGATTTAGGAACTGCGAGTATCCTCGTTTATCTGAAGGGAAAGGGTGTAGTTCTGAAGGAACCTTCAGTAGTCGCTTTTGACCGTGACACGAATAAGATCAAGGCTATTGGAGAGGAAGCCCGCCTTATGCTCGGCCGTACCCCTGGAAACATCGTCGCCGTAAGGCCTCTGCGTCAGGGTGTTATTTCCGATTATACAGTTACTGAGAAGATGATAAAGTACTTCATCCAGAAGGCTCTCGGAAAGAGAACTTACAGAAAGCCAAGGATGTCAGTCTGCGTTCCTTCAGGCGTCACTGAGGTTGAGAAGCGTGCCGTTGAGGATGCCGCATATGCAGCAGGCGCCAGAGAGGTCTACATCATCGAGGAGCCAATCGCCGCAGCTATCGGCGCAGGCATAGATATCAGCCGTCCTTGCGGTAACATGATCGTTGATATAGGTGGTGGTACCGCAGATATCGCCGTTATTTCACTCGGCGGATCTGTTGTGTCGACTTCTATAAAGGTCGCCGGCGATAACTTCGACGAGGCACTCGTCAGATACATGAGAAAGAAGCATAACCTCCTGATCGGTGAGAGAACTGCAGAGGATATGAAGATAAATATCGGAACCTGCTATCCGCTCTCTACTCCGGAGACTATGAATGTCAGAGGCCGTAACCTCGTTACAGGTCTTCCGAAGACGATTGAGGTATCATCCGAGGAAACAGAGGAAGCGCTTCGTGAGCCTACAGCACAGATCGTTGAGGCTGTACACTCTGTTCTCGAGAAGACTCCGCCAGAGCTTGCTGCCGATGTCGCCGACAGAGGTATTATCCTGACAGGAGGCGGCGCACTTCTCCGCGGACTTGAAGAGCTGATGGAGGAGAGGACCGGGATCAACACGATGACAGCCGAGGATCCTATGACCTGCGTTGCCATAGGTACTGGTAAGTATGTCGAGTTCATGGCTGGAAACCACGATCTCTCACAGCCGTAAATATAATGAATTGGTGGTCAAAAGGTTGACCACCGATTCATATGATTACATTCGAAAAAAATACGCTCCCGCCTTTCACAGGTGGGAGCGTATTTTTAATGGTGCGGATAGCACCGCTCATTAATTATTTTCCATAATAGCTTTTCTTAGTTCTTCAGCATTCGACACTATTTTTTCAACAGGTATCCGCTCAAGGTACTCGTGGCTTCTGAAGCCCCAGTCGACCGAGATCACATGCATGTCTGAATTCTGTCCGGTCGCAAAGTCGACTTCGGAATCGCCAATATAGACGCAGTCTTCACGCGGGATATTTAAAACGCGAAGGCATTCGTTTACCATGTCCGGAGCGGGCTTTCTCTTGATGCCCTTCTTCTCGCCGAGAGAAAAATCAAAGGCGCCCGGGAACATGTCTGCTACAAGTGTCTGGACCGCCGTGTCCGGTTTATTTGAAACGACTGCGGTTTTGATGCCGGAGCTGTGAAGGTCATCCATCAGTTTGAGAATTCCAGGATAGGGTCCGGTCTTATCGGCGCAGTGCGCATCGTAGTAAGGACGGTAAATCTCCGAAATCCTTTCGATCTCATCGTCATCTTTAAAGCAGTCATCTGGCTCCTTATCGGTGCCTATCAGGTCGAGCTTTTCGTATGGGAAGCCCTGCTCGACTGAGAGAGCGCGCTTCAGCGCTACATAGACTCCGCTTCCAAAAAAATACGCCACATTTTTTTCAGTGAAATCATGCTCGTGACCTGTCTTTTCGAGCGCATAGTCGATCGAAGCTGTAAGGTCGCCGAGGGTGTTCAGGATCGTTCCATCCATATCAAAAACAGCTGCTTTATATCCCATAATGCATCTCCTTTATAATCGTTACAATCTGCAATACGCCGGGGGTTTTACCGGGACGCAAGGATACTTTAACATAGAAAACGGAAATGGTAAAATCTGTTTCGATAAAAATGCAATAAGGTATTAAACTTTTCGTGATTCCATCCGATAAAAGCATTGTAAAGAAAATAAAGACCTGTTTTTTAATATATGTTGAAAGGAGTGGTCTGGATGAGAATAAGTGCATATAACGCCATTACACAGGTATATCAGGCCAGAAAACCTTCCACTGCAAAGACTAAGAGGACATCGGGCTTCAGGGACGAAGTTGATATCTCAGAAGCCGGTAAGGATTATCAGATAGCGAAGAAAGCAGTTTCTGAGAGTTCGGATACGAGGAAGGATCTCGTATCGGAGATGAAGAAGAAGTACGCAGGTGATGTGAAGGTAGATACACTGGACTTTGCCGATGTGCTTTTGCAGAAGGCCCAGGGACTGAAATACTGATTTTTTTAGCATGAATTGTTACCTCGTCGACATGGATGTCCGTGGGGTTATGAATTCACCCAGGTTCCAGGGACGGGACGATATACGAAGCAGCGGGCTGCTTTTTATGTACGGGCGGATGGGCCTTTCATTGCGAAGGGTCCTTCCGCTTTTTGCGTGATAAGGAGAAATGATGGCAAGTCTTGCAGAAGAACTTATCTCTGTGATGCAGGAGGAAACGAAGGGTTATGATGAGCTCTACGACCTGTCACAGAAGAAGAGAAAAGCTATAGTCCAGAGGAAGCTCAAAGAGCTTCAGAACATAAATACCGAGGAAGAGACGATCACGAGCCGTCTGAAGAATCTTGAGAACCGCCGTGTCAAGAACCTGACTGATATGTCAGTCGTTATGGGACACGATAACGAGATCCTGACTGTCACACAGGTTATAGATCTCCTCGACAATCAGCCACAAGAGCAGAAGAAGCTTAACGATGCGAAGAGGGAACTTGTGAATGCTGCGACCAGGATGCACAAGCTGAATGAGCAGATCCAGATTCTTTTAAACCAGGCTCTCGAGATGACACAGTTCGATCTGAACCTCTTTGAGAATCTGAAGAAAGCACCCGAGACAGGAAATTACGATAAACACGCATATAACACCGGAGACGTGCTGCCGAGTGGCGGCTTTGATCTGAAGCAGTAACAGGAGTAAATTATGGCAAACAGTTTTGGAAGCTTATACGTTGGGGCGTCCGGAATCCAGAATTCCCAGCATGGCCTTAACGTTGTAGCTAATAACCTCTCGAATATGGATACCACAGGGTACGTAAGACAGAGGACATTTTTTTCAGATCAGATTTATCTGCCGACAGGAAAGTCCGCTATTTCGAACCAGCAGACCGGACTTGGCCTCAAGATCGGTGATGTCATCCATCAGAGAGATCAGTTCCTCGATCGGGCTTACAGACAGGAGAGCGGTCGTAAGGCTTATTACGATGCTGCTTACGAAGCCACGGGTGAAGTCGAGAATTTCCTCAGAGAGGGTGAGGGCACGGCTTTTTCGAGTTCGATCGAATCACTCTATGATGCGTTCAGCCAGTATGCGACAAATCCGGCTGCAGAGGAAATACAGAACCTCGTGGTCCAGAAATCGCAGCTTTTCTTAAGCCGCGCCAAGTCAGTGTATCAGGGACTTTCAGATTATCAGGACAATGTTAACCAGAAGATAAAGGACGATATCGACCAGATCAATTCCATTGGAAAAAAGATCCAGAAGCTGAATGTCACGATCCAGGCTACAGAGGCAGGCGGTGTCGAGACAGCGATGGCGGACCGTGACACCAGGGACAAGCTTATCGATGACCTCTCGAAGTTCTGCGAAATTTCAACGAAGGAGACACCTGAAGGCGTAGTCAAGGTAAGTATCGAAGGAGTTGAATTTGTCAGTGAAGACAGAGTTTATCCGATCTCACTTGACACCGACAATACGACCGGATTCGTTACACCTTACTGGCAGCAGCTGTCGAAAAGCTCTGGCAGCCATCAGGAGAAAAGATACGTATTTGATACCTATCTTACGGATACGGCGAAGAACCAGGATATCGGAGAAGTCAAGTCACTGCTTTTGATGAGGGGCGACCACCGCGCGACCTACAGGGATTTTTACAGGACGACAGATGATGGTGAAATGAATGAGATCGGGGCCAACGAGTATTCAGATACGATAATCTCAAAAGATGATGGCCGCAAGAAGGCGGGGCTCGGCAAGTCAGTGATCATGAACGCACAGGCGGAGCTCGATCGTATGATGAACAAAGTAGCTTCGAATATCAACGATCTGCTTTCACCTGTTTCCACTGTTCAGACAATCTATGACAGGAGCGGTGATGATTCTACAAAGACTGAGTTTAACCAGAAGCTTAAGGAACTGTACGATAATGACACTGAGTTTACTGTCAACGGAGTGACTTACAAAATGAAGACCGACGCGGATAAGATCAAGATCATGGATCAGGATTATGCCGTTGTCGGGGCCGATGGCAAGCTTCCTCCAAACGAACTGTTTTCAAGGGTGGTAGGAGATAAAAATGAAAATGCCACCAAATACCAGAGATATTCGAAGGTCACTCTTTCCTGCAATGATGGGTCGACTCTCGATATGTATGTTTACAATAAGGAAGATGATTCAGATCTGGCGAGCCAGTACACACTCTCACAGCTGACTGTAAATTCAAAGCTTGTAGAGCAGCCGAACAGGATTCCTTACAAGCATCTGAGCGGAACTTTAAACAGTGATTCGTCGAACCTTCATCAGAATGACGATATCGCATACGACATTGCTAGAAAGATATACGAGTGCTGGGATAACGAGGATTTCAAGCTGAATCCGGCAGATACGACACCGACGACTTTCAACGGATTCTATACGAAGTACATTGGAGATCTCGCAGATAAGGGAAATGTCTACAAGACCACATCCGAGGTCCTCTCAGACACAGTCGAAAGTGTTTCCTCGAGCCGCGAAGGCGTTATCGGAGTCAATGCTGATGAGGAGCTCGAGAATATGATCAAATACCAGAACGCCTACAACGCATCGTCACGATTTATGAATACTATCACATCGATGATCGATGTGCTTTTGAACTCATTGACATAAAGGAGCAGATTTATGGCATCTACATTTTTCGGATTGGGAATAGCGGCATCCGGACTCAATGCATTTCAGGCAAAAATAAATACGACCGGAAACAACGTCTCGAACCTTAAGACCGAGGGCTATTCGAGACAGCAGGTGAATGTTTCATCGGCAATCTCACTGCGTGCCTATACCCGATACGGGGCCATAAGCACCGGTGTTTCAACTGATTCCGTGACCCGTATGAGAGACCAGTATTACAACGTGAAGTACTGGGAGAATCAGTCGAATTACGGTCAGATGAACATCGAGGAATATTATATGAAGCAGATCGAGGATTACTTTACTGATAATGCCTCGAATCCGGGTTTTTCGACTATATACGCTAAGATGTTCAACGCTCTCGACACTGTAAAAAATAATGCCGGAGACAACACAAAGAGAGCTCAGTTTGTAAGCACTGCCAAAGAGCTTTGTGACTACTTTAATCAGAACGCCGAGAGCTTAAAGACACTCCAGACAGATGTCAACGACCAGATCAAGGATACGGTTGATTCGATAAATTCTATTGCCAAGAAAATCTCGGTTTTAAATAAGCAGATCAATCTTATAGAGACTGAGGCGGGGCACCCGAATGCCAATGAGCTCCGTGACCAGAGAGAGCTGCTTATTGATCAGCTTTCAGAGTATGTATCTGTGGAGACAGAGGAAGTCAAGGTCCGCGACAGCCGCAGTAAGGAGCTTGCGAAGAAAAATCCTAATACAGAGGAGATTTACACAGGCGCCACTACATTCACTGTAAAAGTCGGCGGACAGCTTCTTGTAGACAATTACGACTACAACCCTCTTCAGGTCAGCGCCCGCGATAAGAAGTATAACCAGTCAGATGTTGACGGCCTCTACGATGTGACCTGGGCCAAAGATGGCAGGTACAGTGGACAGAGTCTGAATTTATATGGCACGAATCAGGCTGGAAAGCTCCGGGGTCTTCTTGAGATAAGAGATGGAAATGACCAGGAGAATCTCCAGGGAACAGCCGAGCTCGTAAAGCCGATGATCTATGTGACAAGTGGTAACGGTTCCCAGACTTCAGAAGGCACAATATCTCCTAATAGTGGAAATGCCTTTACGAATGATCCGGATAAGATCGGACAGATTGTGACAAACAGCGATGGCTCGATAGTAGAGAATCCGAAGGGTGAATACAGCTCTTCGTATATTAAAATAAAAGAGGGAATCAATATCACTGATGCCGACAGAATGAACATGCCGGAGCAGGGTGCAATTTATGTGAACAATCACAAGTACGAGTACAATTCATTTTTTGCACAAACGGATGAGAGTGGAAAGGTAGTTTCCTATATTTTCGAGCTTAAGGAGCCTATTTCAGCAAAGGAGATCGGACATGTAGCAGGACATACCGCTACAGTCGGCTCCAGTGTGGATTTCAAGGGAATTCCGTATTATCAGAACGAGATGAATGCTTTCCTCCGCAAATTTGCGAAGGCTTTCAACAAGATCCAGAAGAGCGGACAGGACGCCAATGGAGACAGCGGCAGATCGATTTTCGTAGCTGATAATACTTCGCAGAGTTCTTCAAATACCGAGCTTGATTTTACAACTGATTCGGCAGTAGACAATAATTACTATACGACAGACGCAAACAAAAACAGTGTCGTAAATGACAAGCGTGAGACGGTACACGCCACCAAAAAAGATGACAATGGCTCATACAAAGACGGAAGGATCACAGGAACGTCCAACAGCTATTACAAGCTTACAGCATCAGACATAAAGATTGCCGATGCTGTTTCCAAGAGCCCTTCGCTTTTTTCGACGACTATAAACAAGAGCTACAATGGAAATAAGGACCTGGGCTATGATACCTACGATATCATGCAGCAGATGTTAGACCTCGAGGACAAGACGACTCTCTACAAGGATGGCACAGGTGATAAATTCCTTCAGAGAATCTACGCGGATGTGACTGTCGACACACAGGAGTGCACGCAGTTTACGAAAAATTACAAGGCGATTCAGAAGTCGATTGACACGCAGAGACAGTCTGTATCGGGAGTCGACAAGGATGAGGAGGCCATGAACCTTGTGAAGTTCCTGAACGCTTACAACCTCTCCTGCAAAGTTATCTCCACTCTTTCAGAAATGTATGACCAGCTGATACTTCGTACCGGAGTATAAGGAGGCTTTTATGAGAATAACCAACAATATGATATTGCATAACGCTGCATCAAACATAAACAGCAATAAGATCTTAGTCGACCAGGGTGAGAATCAGATGACCACACAGACGAAGATCCAGCGTCCGTCGGATGACCCGGTAGTCGCTGTCAGGTCTCTTTCACTCCAGACGAGACTTTCAAAGATCAATCAGTACTACGAGACAAATATCCCTGATGCTGAAGAGTGGATGAACGTCACCGAGACAGCTCTGAACAATATCATTGAAAATATCACCGACCTGAAGAAATACTGCGTTCAGGGTTCTACAGGTACGATGCAGCAGGACGACAGGAAAACTATCCTCCAGCAGCTCGAAGCTCTCCAGAAGTCGATCTTCGCACAGGGAAACGCAGACTATGCCGGCCGTACTGTCTTCACAGGATACCGCACAGACAAGACCCTAGTCTTCACCGATGCCGACTGCGACAAGAAGTACAACATCACTCAGGAGCTTTCGGCAAACGACTTCGAGAAGGTCAAGTATTTCAACCACAACGTAGAGGTTCCTTCCAATGCCAGTGAAGTGAATAAACTAGACAGCTCCAACGCACTTACAAAGGATGATATCACGATTCAGGACTCTTCATACAAGAGGCTTCGCCTCGGATACGATAATATTTCTGATGTGGAGAGTCTCGTATTTTCATACAAGAACACAAGTGGAGAAACTGTTTCGAATACCTTTCAATTTGTAGTACAGGATGAGAAAAGAATCCCGCCTCTTGCAAAAGCTGATACCAGTGGAAATCTCACATATGGCAGCACCAAACAATCTACTTCGAGGTCAGTTAAGGATACGGCCGGCAATACCAACACAATTAATTATGATTATTATACGGTATCGGGATCTACATCAGGTGCAGAGCCTAAGACAGTATATGTTTTTGAGAATGAAGCCGACTGGGCAGGCTGGAGCGCTGATAAGCAAGGTAAGCAGACAAAGTACGTTCCGGACGATGCAGCTGTCCTTATAAAAGAGACTGGCGATATTGTCTTTGGAAAAGGTGCTTCTGATGATATGTCAGCAAAGGAGACGGCGGTTTCTGTCAATTACGATAAGAACTCTTTTTCAGCTGGTGAGCTGAAGCCGGAGTACTATTACGACTGCGTTGACAATACCGGTGTAAATTACAGCGATCTCGATGGAACGGTTGGCAGCAGGCTCGTTTACAACAGATCGGATATTTCATACGATATCAATTACACGGTGGCTGTAAATCAGACACTTACTGTAAACCTCCAGGCAAATGAGATATTTGACTCATCTGTTCAGCAGGATATGAAGGACCTTACTTCCGTTATCACGAATACGCAGAATGCGTATGAGAAGCGCGAGAAGATTTCAGCACTGATGAAGGACTCGGATTATCAGGGTTCTGAAACACAGAAGAAACTTTCAGAGTGGTACACAGCTGCGAGCAAGGAATACGACTACTACAAGGACTACATGCAGGACGAATTCGAGAGAGTTCTTGGAAACTGCGACACTTACCTGAATAAGGCAAATCTCGCCGAGACCACACTCGGATGCCGCGGAGATGAGCTTTCGATGACAAAGACTAGAATGGATGAGCAGCAGGAGTCAGTTACCGACTTAAAGAGCAAGAACGACAACCTCGACCTGTCGACTATTATGATGAATTATACGGCGTACTACACTGCCTACCAGGCATCGCTTGTGGCAGCAGGAAAGCTTGGCCAGCAGTCGCTTCTGAACTATATCTGACAATACTGATTCGTTGAAAAATCATTGACACCCCAGGAAGGGAAGGAAATCAAATGAAGGTAAACACAAGACTATTTGGAGAGATAGATATCGCCGATGACAAGATTATAGAGTTCCCGGGAGGAATCATCGGTTTTCCGGACATGCAGAAATTTACCCTGATCTATGATCTGGATGGCAAAGGATCGAAGGAGGACCAGACGGCGCTGATGTATCTTCAGTCTATGGACGAGCCGCAGTTTGCCATGCCTGTAGTAATGCCGGTGGATATTTTTCCGGACTACAATCCGGTGATAGACGACGATCTGCTGACGGACATCGGAAAGCTGACACCTTTGAACACGTACTGCCTGGTGACGATCAGCGTTCCATCTGATATAAAGAAAATGACGGTGAACCTTAAAGCTCCTTTTATCATCAACACTGATACCTTGAAAGGCGCACAGGTCATGGTGGAGGACGACGTCGCAGTCAAGACTCCGGTATATGATATCCTTGCAGCCCGCAAGAGCGGAAAGGAGGCCTGAATATGCTGGCTCTTACCAGAAAAAAAGATGAATCGATCATTATCAATGGAAACATTGTTGTCACAGTCATGGAAGTCAAGGGGGATCATGTGAAACTCGGCATCCAGGCTCCGAAGAATGTTTCAATTTACCGTAAGGAGATATACGAGCAGATCCAGAAGGAGAATGAAGAGGCAATGAACACAAAGAACGTTCAGAACCTGAAGGATCTTCTGTGATTTTTTATATATGTTATTCGCCCGAACTCCTGTGAACGACAAAAAATGCAAAAAAAATGCAATCCATATAATGACATGGGTTGTATTTTTTTTTACAATTGCCGATATTAGAACTGAAATACAGGTGTAGTTTATACATTGCCAATACACGGAGGTGGCAGTTATGGACATATCAGTGAAGTCAGGATACTCACAGCAGGGAAGCTATACAGTGAGTAATTCCTCACAGACAGAAGGCGATTCTCCAGATACGAAGGTATTGGGAAGCGGGAAAACTCAGGACATAGATCCGGTTAATGCAGAGTCTGCCGACGTGAATGAATCGAAGATCTCATCACAGCAGCAGACAGCAGATCAGGTGGCTGATATTATCTCTGAGAAGAAGGATAAAGAGAAGCTTGAGAAGAAGCAGAGAGAGCAGATAAAGCAGGCTGTATCTGCTATTAACAAGTACGCGCATGGCACAGAAGCTGTTTTTGGCATTCACGAAAAGACAAATCGTGTCACTATAAAGATCGTCGATTGCGATACGAGGAAAGTGATTAAGGAGTTTCCGCCAGAGAAGACGCTCGATATGATAGCGAAGGTTTGGGAGCTTGCAGGAATTTTAGTTGACGAGAAGAAGTAATTTACAAAGGAGAAAAGGCTATGTCATCACCTATCAGAATGAGTGGTATGGTATCAGGACTCGATACAGAGTCGATCGTCACAGCCCTGACGAGCAACTACCAGACCAAAGTTGATAATTATAAAAAGGCACAGACCAAGCTTTCCTGGAAGCAGGATGCCTGGAAGGAAGTAAACACCAAGATTAACGACTTCTACAACAGCCTCGACAAATACAGATATTCTTCAGCCTGGAACCTGCAGAAGGTCACAGCATCTGACTCAACGAAGGCTGCGGTCTCAGCAGGTGGTTCAGCGTTCAACGGGACACAGACACTCAGCATAAATGCACTTGCGTCCGGAGCATCACTCGTTGGCGGTGAAGTTTCAAGTATTAAGGGTACGGATAACACTTCGACTGCTGTCACAGGAAGCACCAAGCTCACGGCTTTAGGCGGAACTGAAGGCCAGAATATTACTTTAACACAAGGCTCTGGCGATAATGCGAAAACTACAGCAACGCTCGAGATCGGTGCAGATACGACTGTAAATGATCTGGTCAATACACTGAAGCAGGCAGGGCTGAATGCCTCTTTTGATGAGACTCAGCACAGGTTCTATATCAGCTCACAGAAGTCAGGAAAGGATCAGAGCTTTAAGCTGGCTTTAACTGATAGTACCGGAGCAGAAGTTACTTCAAGTGGTAACGTTTTGGATAAGCTTGGCGTTTCTGCCAGCACAGCTGCCAAACGTTCAGATGGCTCAGATGCTGAGATTGTACTGGACGGAGTCAAATATACAAACTCCTCGAACAACTTCTCCATCAACGGTCTGAACATCCAGGCGCTCGCAAAGACAGACAGTGATATCACGATCAATACCCAGACAGATACTCAGGGCATCTACGATAAGGTGAAGGAGTTTATCTCGTCATACAACGACCTGATAAATGACCTGACCGACAGATACAATGCCGCAAGCTCAGGCAGCTATGAGCCACTCACAGATGATGAGAAGTCACAGATGTCTGATAAGCAGGTCGAGAAGTGGGAGACGAAGATCAAGACCGGACTCCTGAGACGTGACCAGACACTTGATTCTCTGATGACTACTCTGACCAATGGCATGATGGATGTCTATACTGAGGGTGCGGATGCCAATGGAAATGGCGGAACGAAGGTAAGTCTTGCCACATTCGGTATCATGACGAAGGGTATCCTTCAGTCGGCTACAAACAGACAGAACGAGTACCATATCGATGGCGACGAGGACGATTCATCAGTTTCATCGAAGACAGACAAGCTTATGACAGCTATCACGAAGGATCCCGATTCAGTGGTTGATTTCATGAAGGATCTGACTACGAAGCTTTCGTCTTCACTGAAGAAGCAGATGACATCTACATCACTGCGCTCAGTATTTACGGTTTACAACGACAAAGAGATGGCAAGCGAGTACTCGAGCTACACGACTCAGATAAAAGAGTGGACTACGAGACTCAACGACATGCAGGACAGCTACTACAAGAAGTTTGCGAAGATGGAGTCTATGCTGCAGGAGCTTCAGAGCAACACAAGTTCTATTTCAGGAATGATTTCATAACAGCTTTTTTCTGAGAGCAAAGAGCCGCAGAAATTGCGGCTTCTAAATTTTTTTCATAGAAAAGGGAAAATAAAATGCGTAGAAATCCTTACGAAGTTTACAGAAGAAGTCAGGTAGAGACAGCCTCACAGGCAGAGCTCGTTCTGATGCTCTATGACGGAGCTCTCAAGTTCGTAAATATTGCTCACGATGCTATTGAGAAGGGTGAGATTGAAAAGGCGAATACGAATATCAAGAAAGCAGACGACATCATCGTAGAGCTTTTAAGCACTTTAAACCACAAGTACGCAGTCGCCGAGGACTTTAAGAATGTCTACGATTATATCAGGGACAGACTTCTCTGGGCGAATATGAAGAAGGACAATGACATCCTTAAGGAAGCTCATGACAATATCGAGATCATGAGAGATACCTGGAAAGAGGTCATGAGAAAGACTAACAACGGACAGAATTTAAACGTAGGAGAGCCTGCGGCAACGGAGTGATGTTTTATGGAAGATGAAGCTTACGTCAAAGTGCTGCGTGAGTCTTTGGAAAAAAAGGTGGAGCTTCTGAAGCTGATCTCTCATGAGAACGAGATTCAGAAAACTGTCTTGAATGATCAGACGTCGACGCCTGACGAGCTTCAGGAAACCATGGATCACAAGGACGAATGGGTCAATCAGATCTCCACTTTAGATGACGGCTTTGCTGTGATTTTTGAGAAGGTTAAGCCGCTGCTCACAAAGCAGAGAGACAAATACAGAGATGATATTGCTGCGATGAAGGATCTTGTCAGGGAGATTACGGACCTGACTGAGAAAGTCAAGAAGCAGGAGAGCGAGAATTACACTTTAGTAGAGCAGAAATTCGCGGGTATCCGGCAGCAGGTGAAAAAGATCCGGAAGAGCCAGTCGGCAGTATCAAACTACTACAAGACTATGAACGGCGAGTACAATTCGCAGTTTCTCGACAAGTCCAAATAAAAAAAACGGTCATGCATTGCATGACCGCTTTTTTAATATTAATATTCAGATGATAGATTGAATCGAGAGGTCCGGTTCTTTCAACAGGTCTATGATCTCGCCGTCGTCGAACTGTACGATCGGCCTGCTCTGTGTGTTGTTGTGATGGTGGATGTAGACGACTTTGCAGCGGCGGCCATCATTTAAAATAACTCTGGCATTCTGGTAGGCACCTGCAAGCCTTCTGAGAAAAGTCATAACGACTTTCGGAGAGTACTTCTGAAGACCGTCATTCTCAAAGGCAGCTATGACCTGGAACGCGCAGAGCGGAGCCCTGTAGACTCTGGCTGTAGTCATCGCGTCATAGACGTCGGCAACGGCTATGATCGAGGCGATAGGATCTATCTCATCACCTGAGAGACCTCTCGGGTAGCCCGAGCCATCGTTTCTCTCGTGATGCTGGAGAGCTGAGGTCAGTATTCTGCTGTCGATATTCGGAATCTTCGAGAGGAGTTTCTTGCCAAGCATAGGGTGCTGCTTCATAAGGGCGAACTCCTCGTCTGTGAGCTTACCGTTCTTATTCAGCACCTCATCCGGGATCTGGAGTTTCCCGATGTCGTGAAAATATCCGGCGAGGGTTATAGTACTCAGAGTATCAGCGTCCAGATTCATCCACCTGCCGATGCCTCTCGCGATGAGGGCCACATTCAGTGAATGAACGTAGACAGCGTCGTCGAGCGAATCCATCGTATGGAGGATGTCGAATAAGTCTAATGTAGTCTTCTGAGCGAAGAGCGCTGATACGTTGCGCAGGACAGTCTTGAAATCCACTTCAGGCTTTTCTGACCTGATAATGCGTGAGAAAAGTCCCCGCATCAGAGCTATGTTCTTCGAATAATCGATCTGAAATGACTGGTAGACCGGGGTGCTCTTAATCTTCTGTGAGTAAGGTATGGTCTCTTTCGCTTTGACAGGAGCAGGCTCCGGTTTCTCTTCTGGTGCTTCCTCCGGGGCGGCCTCAGATTTGATCTTTACGCTTGCAATAGAATAAAACGTAAATTTTGAAATAAGGCTCTTGTCTAAGACTTCGCCGGCTTTCGCTATGCGCTGCCCATGGAGCGTAACGACATCCTTGGCTAAAACCATGCCTGGTCTCAATTCACTTGGCTTGTAGTTTATATCCATTGGGATCCCCCTTTAAATCAACAACTTCCTTCTACATTATAAATTTTTTATATAGCTTACGCAATACATTTTTTTATTTATGTATAAAACAGTAGTCGAATTGGCAGGGTTGTACTTGACAGAATCAAAAACTCTGCTAGAATTTGACATGTCTTAAAAATAGTAACTAAATAAAGATTCTCTTATTCAGAATGGTGGAGGCACATAGGGCCTGTGAAGCCATGGCAACCCCGTAAAGCCGGCAGGTGCCTTCCTGAGCGAGACGCATAAGCGTGATTCGAACAATAAGGGGATTTGAACCTATTCAAATCCGCCTTCGGGCGGAATTTTTTTTCCCAAGGAGGAAACCATGGAGAAGCGTTTATTCACTTCAGAATCAGTTACCGAAGGACATCCTGACAAAGTCTGCGACGCAGTCAGTGATGCCATTCTTGATGCCTGCATGGAGCAGGATCCGATGAGCCGTGTCGCATGTGAGACAGCTGCATGCACAGGTTTCATTCTTGTTACAGGTGAGATCACAACAAAGGCCAACATCGATATCCCAGCAATTGTCAGAAAAACTGTAAATGAGATCGGCTACAACGATGCAAAGACTGGTTTCGATGGAAATACCTGTGCTGTTTTCGTAGCGCTCGACAAGCAGTCACCTGATATCGCAATGGGCGTTGACAAGGCTCTCGAGGCTAAAGAGGGCGAGCTGAAGGATGACCTTGATACCGGTGCCGGCGACCAGGGTATGATGTTTGGCTACGCTACAAATGAGACTGACGACTATATGCCGTATCCTATCTCTCTTGCTCACAAGCTCGCCAAGAGACTTACAGATGTAAGAAAAGACGGAACGTTAAAGTATCTCCGTCCGGATGGAAAGACTCAGGTTTCTGTAGAGTACGATGAGAACGGAAAGCCATTCCGTCTTGAGGCTGTTGTTCTTTCTACTCAGCACGATGAGGATGTAACTCAGGAGCAGATCCACAAGGATATAAAGAAGTATGTCTTCGATCCTGTCCTTCCAAAGGAGCTTATTGATGACAAGACAAAGTTCTACATCAACCCGACAGGCCGTTTCGTTATCGGCGGACCTCACGGTGACGCAGGACTGACAGGCAGAAAGATCATCGTAGATACTTACGGTGGTATGGCTCGTCACGGCGGTGGTGCTTTCTCTGGTAAGGACTGCACAAAGGTTGACCGTTCAGCTGCATACGCTGCCCGCTATGTCGCAAAGAACATCGTAGCAGCAGGCCTTGCAGACAAGGCAGAGATCCAGCTCTCTTACGCTATCGGTGTCGCACAGCCTACATCAATTAACATCGATACATTTGGAACAGGAAAGCTCTCAGATGAGAAGCTTGTTGAGATCATCCGTGACAACTTCGACCTTCGTCCGGCTGGAATCATCAAGATGCTTGACCTTCGTCGTCCTATCTACCGTCAGACCGCAGCTTACGGCCACTTCGGCAGAAATGACTTAAACCTTCCTTGGGAAGCTTTAGATAAGGTTGACGATTTAAAGAAATATCTTTAATCATCTATATAAAAAATGACAGTGGTCTCTGCTGCTATCTGGCGGCAGAGATTTTTTATTGCAAAATAACCTTATACGTATTAAAATAAAAATAGTGTGCATTGAAAAAGCGCATTCAAACAAACAATATTTTGATGAGGTACTTTAGATGAAGATCATTGTAACAGGCGGAGCCGGATTCATAGGCAGCAATTTTGTTTTTTATGAGAGAAAGAAGCATCCGGAGGACGAGATCCTCTGTGTCGATTCCCTGACATACGCTGGAAACCTCTCGACACTCGAGCCGGTGATGAATGACGACAAGTTCAAATTTTTTAAGATCGATATCAGAGACCGCGATAGCGTCTACAGGCTTTTCGAGGATGAGAAGCCTGATATCGTCGTAAACTTCGCGGCTGAGAGCCACGTGGACAGATCGATCGAGAACCCTACGATCTTCCTCGAGACAAATATCATCGGCACTTCCGTACTGATGGACGCCTGCAGAAAGTATGGCATAAAGAGATACCATCAGGTAAGTACCGACGAGGTCTATGGAGACCTTCCGCTCGACAGACCGGATATGTTCTTCCACGAAGATACGCCGATCCACACCTCGAGCCCGTATTCGACTTCGAAGGCTTCGGCAGATCTTCTTGTAATGGCATACCACAGGACATACGGCCTGCCTGTTACTATAAGCAGATGCTCTAATAACTACGGCCCTTACCAGTTCCCTGAGAAGCTGATCCCTCTTATGATCGCAAATGCCCTGGCTGACAAGCCTCTCCCGGTCTACGGTGAAGGAAAGAACGTCCGTGACTGGCTCTATGTCGAGGATCACTGCAAGGCTATCGACCTTATCATAAGAAACGCCAAAGACGGCGAGACCTACAATATCGGCGGCCACAATGAGATGAAAAATATCGAGATCGTAAAGCTTATCTGCGACTACTTGGACAAGCCGTACAGCCTTATAGAGCATGTCGAGGACAGAAAAGGTCACGACATGAGATACGCTATCGATCCGACGAAGATCCACAACGATCTCGGCTGGCTTCCTGAGACTGCTTTTGCAGACGGAATCAAGAAGACGATCCAGTGGTACCTTGACAACAAGCCATGGTGGGAGAACATCATCTCAGGCGACTATATGAACTACTATGAGAAGATGTACGGAAACCGAAAGGTATTAGATTAAGAGGAACGATACATGAAGGGAATTATTCTTGCTGGCGGTTCGGGTACAAGACTCTATCCGCTTACGATGGTTACAAGTAAACAGCTTCTGCCGGTATATGACAAGCCGATGATCTACTATCCGCTTTCTACACTGATGCTTGCCGGCATCCGCGATATACTTATCATTTCGACTCCGGCAGACACTCCGAGGTTTGAGGAGCTTCTGGGAGACGGATCGCAGTTCGGTATAAAGCTGAGCTATAAGGTGCAGCCTTCACCGGACGGACTCGCGCAGGCATTCATCATCGGAAAGGATTTCATCGGGGATGACGCGTGTGCGATGGTCCTTGGTGACAATATCTTCTATGGAAACGGCCTTGGAGCCCTGATGAGGGATGCAAAGAAGAACGCCGAGGAGAACGGTCAGGCAAATATCTTCGGATACTATGTAAATGACCCGGAGCGCTTCGGTGTAGTGGAGTTTGACAGGGACGGAAAGGCAGTATCGATCGAGGAGAAGCCGGAGAAGCCGAAGAGCAACTACGCTGTTACCGGACTCTATTTTTACCCGGCAGGAGTCGCTGAGATGGCATCAAAGGTAAAGCCGTCCGCCAGGGGCGAGCTCGAGATCACGACCTTAAACGATATGTACCTTCAGGGCGGAAACCTGATGGTAAAGCTTTTAGGCCGTGGATTCGCATGGCTTGACACAGGTACGATGGAGAGCCTCCACGAGGCGGCAGGATTTGTCCGCACCGTAGAGACACTTCAGGGAATCATGATCTCAGCACCTGAGGAGATAAGCTACAAGAACGGCTGGATAGACGAGGCAAAGCTCCTGGAGTCGGCCGAGAAATACGGAAAGAGCCCATACGGAAAGCACTTGAAGGCTGTCGCAGAGGGCAGGTTCAGATACTAATAGTTACAGAGGAAAGAATAGATTTCAAGGAGCAGCAATGCAGATCAAAGTTGAGAAAAATGTCGGCGGTATCGAAGGCCTTGCGGTCATCACGCCGAATGTACACAGGGATGAGAGAGGATATTTCGTAGAGACATGGAACTCCCGCGAGATGAAGGAGGCCGGTCTCGATGTGAACTTCGTACAGGACAACCAGTCGATGTCCGAGAAGGGAGTTCTGCGCGGACTCCACTTCCAGAAGCACTATCCGCAGTGCAAGCTGGTCCGTGCGGTGCGCGGCGAGGTCTTTGATGTCGCAGTCGATCTGAGAAAGGATTCGAAGACCTACGGCAAATGGTACGGAGTCGTCCTCTCAGATGAGAATATGAAGCAGTTCCTTATACCAGAGGGCTTCGCACATGGATTCCTCGTTCTCTCAGATGTAGCAGAGTTCTGCTACAAGGTAAATGATTTCTGGCATCCGAACGACGAGGGCGGCATGGCATGGAACGACCCTGAGATCGGCATCGAGTGGCCGAAGGTAAAGGGCAGCTACAACGGGACACCTTCCGCTTCAGGCTACACCTTAGAGGACGGCACACCGCTTATCCTCTCGGACAAGGACCAGAAGTGGGCCGGTATAAAGGATACTTTCTCTTTCTAAATTTTAGTAAAATATTGTGGCACGGAGCCGGGCGGTCGTAGCCTGCCCCGTGCCATCATCTTGCAGAGATATTGGAGAATTTTTGAACAATGGCGATGATTGAATGCGAAAATTGCGGGACCATGTACGATGAGTCACTGGACCATTGTCCGGAGTGCCTGTCATCTGTCCACGAGACAAACGACGACGGCGAAGAGTGCGGGGGAATATTTGAGCCGGTCTCAGTCTGGATAAAGGACAAGGGAAGGCCTGAGCTCATCTGCCGCTGCCAGTTTTGCGGAGCCTTAAAGACAGAACCGATCGAGGAGGACGACAACCCGGTTACTATTATGTCGATCGCATCAAGGCCTCTGGCGAATCCTCCGTTCCCTGTCGAGAGGCTTCAGGAACTTACGGACCTGATGGGCGGACAGGGAGATATGAGCGGATATTACAGGAAATAAACTACGGGTAAAATAGAAAATGAACAGAGAGAACAAGCGTAGAAAATACGATAAGAATTACTATAAGAAAAATCCCTGCACCGATTCATTTACCTGCAGGAACTGCGGCTGGCCTATAGTCTCCGCGGGAGCCGGTTCAAATCACCGCAATCACTGTCCGAACTGCCTTTGCTCACTTCACGTAGACAATGAGCCGGGAGACAGGGCTTCAGACTGTGGAGGCATAATGGAGCCGATCGGTGTCTGGGTCAGAGGCGATGGCGAGTGGGCGATAATCCACCGCTGCAGGAGATGCGGCAAACTGTCGTCGAACAGGATCGCGGCAGATGACAATCCGATGAAACTTATGGCGCTTGCCATGAAGCCGGTGGTAAGTGATTTCCTGGACAGGGGCAGACTTAAGGAGATGCTTTCTTCAATGCAGTCTCAGGGAGATTTAATCTGACAGGAGGTATCATAGGTCCTGTAAAAGATACTTGCGAAACGAGGGGCGTGCAGGTATAATGTATTAGTTGTGTATCTTTACAACTAATAATTCTGGAGGTTTTTTGATGAGAAGGAATAAAGCAGCAGTCCTCGTTTCTATGGCGCTTGTCGGCACCTTTCTTTTGAGCGGCTGCGCAGCGAAATCGAGTGATACACTTATAAATATTGACAATGGCAAGGCGAAGATTACATACGGATACGGCAACTTTGTAGCCAAATACAACCAGGCCACCTACGACCAGTACTATCTGCAGTACATGGGACAGAATTACTGGAGCCAGTCGCAGGGCTCGAAGACGATGGAGGAGACTGTAAAGGACAACGTCATCGACGGTATCGAAGAGCAGTATGTCGACAAGCAGCATGCCGGCGACTACAATGTCAAGGTTACTTCCGAAGACAAAAAGAAGATAGAAGCGGCCGCGAAGAAATTCATTTCGAAGAATTCCAGCAAGGCCATCAAGCAGATGGGTGCGACTGAGAGCTATGTCAAGGACCTGCTCGAGTACGAGACATACCAGGCCAGAGTAAGAAATGCAGTCGAGGACAAGGCCAGTGTCACAGTCACAGACGATGAGGCCAGGCAGTCAACAATCTCCTATGTATGTTTTTCAACGGCATCGACTACAGACGCTTCCGGTAATGCGAAGACTCTGACAGAAGCTGAAAAGCAGGATATGAAGAAGAAGGCGGAAAACGTTGCCAACGCCTCGGATTTCGATAAAGCTGCAAAGGCAGCAGGCGGCAATGTTTCGACGCACTCCTATACAACAAATGCCAAATCTTATGACAGTGATGTTCTTGGAAAGGACGTTATTAAAGCAGCTAAGAAGCTGACTAAGGAAGGCCAGATCTCTGATGTAATCTATGTAAAGAACAGGGGATATTTCGTGCTTCGCATGGATAAGCTTACTGACGAGAAAGCCACAAAGAGCAAGAAGAAAGATCTGACTTCTGAGAAGAAGCAGAAAGTATACGAGAAGCTGGTAAAGAAGTGGGTCAAGCAGGCCAACTTTAAACTGGACAAGAATCTCTGGGAACAGGTCAAATTTGAGGACCTCTTCACCGCCAAGACAAAAAATGCCAGCGGAAACGCTTCCGGAAGTTCGATTTCCAAATAATAAAAGATACGACTGCCCGCAGAGGGCAGTCTTGTTTTAGCTATAAAGAATTTTTTAAGAGGATCTATTATGAGATTTGCAGCTCACTATCTCGGTGATTACAAAAAAGAGTCACTTCTCGCGCCGGTATTTAAAATGCTTGAGGCCATCTTCGAGCTTTTAGTCCCGCTTGTAATGGCAAAGATCATTGACGTCGGAATCGCAAATAAGGACGCAGGTTATATTTTAAAGATGTGCGGTGTCCTGATAATTTTTGCAGTAGTAGGGCTTGTTGTAGCTATTATTGCCCAGTATTTCAGTGCGAAGGCTGCGATAAATGCAGCCGGAAAAATAAGAGAGGACGTATTTTTCCATATAATGAAGTTCTCGAGGGGCTCACTCGAGAAGGCAGGAACCGCATCGCTTGTGACGAGAATTACAAACGATGTAAACCAGGTGCAGAATGGAATGAATATGTTCCTCCGTCTTTTCCTGAGGTCGCCTTTCATCGTATTCGGTGCGATGATCATGTCATTTACAGTCGATGTGAAGGCTGCTCTTGTCTTCTGCGTAGTCATCCCTCTGCTGGGACTAATCGTATATCTCGTGATGAGGGCTACGCTTCCAAAGTTTAAAAGGATACAGGAGGGACTTGAGAAGATCCTTCTGACAGTAAATGAAAACCTCGAGGGTGTAAGAGTCATCAGGGCTTTCAGAGTAGAGGATAAACAGGACAGGAGGTTCAAGGACGAGACAGCAGACCTCTATGGAAGACAGATCTCGACAGGAAGGCTCTCGGCACTCTTAAATCCTGCAACTTACGCAGTTATTAATCTTGGAATCGCATCGATCCTCTGGATCAGCGGAGCGCGCGTAAATGCCGGAATCCTGACACAGGGTGAGACAGTAGCACTCGTAAACTACATGTCGCAGATTCTGATCGAGCTTATTAAGCTTGCAAACCTGATCATCCTCCTTACGAGAGCGCTTTCTTCCTGCGGAAGACTTCAGGAGATCCTCGAGATGAATCCGGACGAGAGAGTTCATGAGGAGGCCGCCGCAAAGGAATCAGATGATACAGCGATCGAGTTCAAGAACCTCTCATTTACATATCCGGGAAGCCGTGACAGCTCGCTTTCAGATATCAATGTAAGCATCAAAAAGGGACAGAGCCTCGGAATCATTGGAGGCACTGGTTCAGGCAAGAGCTCTCTCGTAAGGCTTCTGCGCCACGCCTACGATCCGACATCAGGAGAGCTGCTGCTGTTCGGAAATGACATTAAGACATACTCGGATGAAGAGCTTGTAAAAATGATCGGACACGTTCCGCAGAAAGCAAATCTTTTTACAGGAACGATAAGCTACAACTTAAGGCTCGCAAAGCCAGACGCCAGTGAGCAGGAGATGTGGGACGCCCTTGAAGCTGCCCAGGCGAAAGAGATAGTAGAAAATAAGGAGAAAAAACTCGAGGAGCCGGTATTAAGAGGCGGCACGAATTTTTCAGGTGGACAGAAGCAGAGACTTACGATAGCGAGAGCCCTTATCAAGAAACCACAGATCCTTATCTTAGATGATTCGGCATCAGCTCTTGATATGCTGACCGAGCGCCATCTTCACGAGGCGATTTTAAAGCTGCCGTGGCATCCGACATCAGTTATCATCTCGCAGCGTGCATCGTCTGTTATGACCTGCGACCAGATCCTCGTGCTCGAGGGCGGAAAGCCGGTCGGACTTGGAACGAGCGATGAGCTACTTAAGACCTGCCCGATCTACAAAGAGATTTACACGACTCAGTTTGAATACAAGGAGGAGGGCAGATCATGAAAAAAGATTCGACAATGAAGAGAGTTTTAAAGCTTTTGAAGCCATATACAGGATTTATTATTTTATCGCTGATATTTGCGCTTGGTACTGTTATTTCGACTCTGATGATTCCGGTACTCGAAGGAAGAGCCGTAGACCACATCATTGGAAAAGGAAAGGTGGACTTTTCCGGTCTTCTCTTTGTCTTAAAGGAGATAGCAGCCGTGGCAGCCGTCACATTTTTCTGCCAGCTGTTTATGAACCTGATAAATAACCACATCACCTATTCGGTGGCTAAGACCCTGAGGCAGAGAGCGTTTGAGAGGCTCCTGCGCGTCCCTGTAAAAGTGATCGACAGCGAGAGCCATGGCGATATCGCAAGCCGGATAGTAACGGATGCGGACTCGTTTACAGACGGACTCCTGCTTGGGTTTACACAGCTCTTTACAGGAATCATGACGATAGCAGGAACTATCATTTTCATGATAAGGATCCGCTTTACGATAGCCCTTATCGTTATCGCAGCTACCCCGGTATCGCTTCTTATTGCAAAATTTATTTCAGGCAGAACGTACAGATACTTCACTCAGCAGTCGAAGGACAGGGGCGATTTGACAGAGTACATCGATGAGAGAATTTCGCTTGAGGATCTGGTGAGTCAGCTCGGAGCCGGAGAATTATCGAAAGAGGAATTTGTAAAAAAGAACAATAAGCTTACGGATTCTGCCACGAAGGCAACGTTTTACTCATCTCTCACGAACCCTTCTACAAGATTTGTAAACGCGGTCATATATGCTGTAGTCGGAGTAGTCGGAGCATTTTTGGCAGTGGCCGGAAGCATTTCGGTCGGTGAACTTACAAGCTTCCTCGGTTACGCCAGAGAGTATGCCCGCCCGTTCAACGAGATCACCGGCGTCATCACAGAGATGCAGAACGCCATGGCCTGCGCTGCCAGGATCTTCGAGATAATCGATCAGGATCAGGTCGAGGACTGTGACGGTGAGTTCGACGGAGAGGTAAAGGGCGCCGTAGACATGGAACACGTCGATTTTTCGTATGTTCCTGAGAAGCCGCTTATTACAGATTTAAATGTCAAGGTAAATCCTGGTGAGAAAGTCGCTATCGTTGGTCCTACCGGAGCCGGAAAGACCACACTTATTAACCTTCTGATGCGCTTCTACGATGTAAATGCCGGCTCTGTAAAAGTCGATGGCAGAGACATAAGGACGGTAAGCAGAAATGCACTGCGCAGCCGCTTTGGTATGGTGCTGCAGGAGACATTCCTGTTTTCAGGCACTATAAGAGACAACCTTACTCTTGGAAAACCGGATGCTACGGACGAGGAGATCATAGAGGCTTCGAAAGCCGCCCATGCTCACGAATTTATCAGGAAACTTCCTGACGGCTATGACACAGTCCTCTCGCCTTCGGGGACACTCAGCCAGGGCCAGAAACAGCTTCTGTGTATTGCAAGGCTTATGCTTGCGCTTCCGCCGATGCTGATACTTGACGAGGCAACGTCATCTATCGATACGAGAACCGAGATGAAGATTCAGGACGCATTCAACAAGATGATGAAGGGGAGGACGACTTTCGTCGTTGCCCACCGTCTGCAGACCATCCGCGATGCGGACATGATTTTGTACATGGAGAATGGCCATGTTTTAGAGCAGGGCAATCACAAGGAGCTTCTTGCAAAAAATGGATACTATGCAAAATTGTACAGGTCGCAGTTTATGTCTTGACTTTTTTTCGATTCTATATAAAATATATACGGATATTGAGAATAACTTTACAAAATTGTTACACATGTAAGGATAGGTAATTATGGAACAGTACGTGATGAAAGGCGGTACGCCGCTGATCGGGTCCGTAAATATATCAGGGGCGAAGAATGCGGCGCTGGCTATTGTGGCAGCTGCCGTCATGTCTGACGAGGATGTGTATATCACAAACCTGCCGGATGTGAACGACATTCATGTGATGCTCGAAGCTATAAAAGAGATTGGGGCGAAAGTCGTCAGGCCGGACAGGCATTCTGCGATTATTAACGGGTCAACTATCGACAATCTCGTAGTAGACTATGAGTTTATCAAGAAAATCCGCGCTTCATACTATCTGCTTGGTTCGCTTCTCGGCAAGTACAAGCAGGCTGAGGTCGCACTTCCGGGAGGATGTGACATCGGTGCGAGACCTATGGATCTGCACACCAAGGGATTCAAGGCACTCGGAGCTACAGTCGATGAGGGCTACGGGCTTATCTCTGCCAAGGCGGACAGACTCGTCGGAACGCACATCTACCTCGATAAGGTTTCTGTCGGCGCCACTATAAATATCATGATGGCAGCCGTTATGGCTGAGGGCAGGACCAGCATTGAGAATGCAGCCAAGGAGCCGCACGTCGTAGATGTTGCGAATTTCCTGAACAGCATGGGGGCCGAGATCAAGGGCGCCGGAACTGACCTGATCAGGATAAATGGCGTAGACCATCTGCACGGAACAGAGTACTCTGTTATCCCTGACCAGATAGAGGCCGGTACTTTTATGTATGCTGCAGCAGCTACGCACGGAGAGATTACCGTAATGAACGTCATACCGAAGCACCTGGAGGCTACGACTGCGAAGCTTCTCGAAGCCGGATGCCGGATTGCAGAGGGAGATGATCTGGTGACCGTTTCGGCGAAGGATATAGAGCTCCAGCCGACTCAGGTTACGACACTTCCTTATCCGGGATTTCCGACTGATATGCAGCCTCAGATGACAGTCGTTTTAGGACTTGCCAATGGAGTAAGCACTGTTACTGAAAGTATTTTTGAGAACAGATTTAAATATGTCGCAGAGCTAAACCGCATGGGCGCGAAGGTAAAGGTCGAGAGCAACATTGCGATAATCACCGGAGTCGATCACTACACCGGCGCCAGAGTCGATGCACCGGATTTAAGAGCCGGAGCAGCTCTTGTCATTGCAGGACTTGCAGCAGATGGTTTGACTACTGTAGACGATATCAAGTATATTCAGCGAGGCTATGAGGATTTCACAGAGAAGCTCCGCGGAGTTGGCGCATCGATTGAGAAAGTTGACGACGAGCGCGCATTAAAGAAGTTTGTTTTTCAGGTGTCATAAAAATGAGAATACTGTTTCTACGTTGGAACTGCTTCAATAGAGAATCGACGGTAGAGGCGATGAAAAAGCAGGGCCATCAAGTCCTGCCTTTTTTTCACCGCGATTACAATCAGCTCGAGTCCGATGATTTCAAGGAATCATTTGCAGATTTTGCAGAAGAAAATAAACCGGATATAACATTTTCCTACAACTATTTCCCGATTGTGGCAGAGTGCTGCCATGACCTGGGGCTTCCATATGTATCAGTTGTTTATGACAATCCGGCTGTCTATGTCTACTCGTATACGCTGATGTATCCGACGAACCACGTCTATATTTTCGACTCGCAGTGGGTAAGTGAATTCAATGCCGGAGGACTTAATAACGTACACTACATTACGCTTCCTGCTGATACCAGCCGGATGGACATGATAAAAAAGGACCACGAGAAAAAACACGCCTGTGATATCTCGTTTGTAGGTGCCTTATATAATGAGAGGCACAATTTTTACGAGAGGATGGAAGAAAACCTTCCGGAGTATATGAGGGGATATCTCGAGGGGCTTATGGATGCGCAGTCCCTCGTGTATGGATCTGATATCATTAAGCCTGCCTTGAATGGAGAAGTCATTGCTGCCTTAAGGAAGGCCTTACCGGTATTCCCGGACAAGCTCTCGGTAGAGCCGGACAACTACAGATTCTTAAAATATGTGATCGGGAGAAAACAGACGAGTCGTGAGAGGATAAAGTATCTGACTGCAATCGGGAAAGACCACAGGGTCGATCTCTACACTTTAGATGATACGGCTGAGATACCGGGAGTAATTAATCACGGAGTCGCGGACTACGACTACGACATGCCGCTGGTATTCGCCCAGAGCAGAATTAATCTGAATATTACTCTAAGGAGCATTGATACCGGAATCCCGCAGCGCTGCATGGATATCATGAGCTGTGGTGGATTTCTTCTGACAAATTATCAGGCTGATTTTTCACTCGATACGGTAAGCAGTGACGGCTCAGCAGCATTTGTGCCGGGGGTCGATTACGACTTTTACTCGAGTACTGATGAGCTGATTGAAAAGGTCGATTACTATTTAAGTCACGAAGAAGAGAGGGCGCAGATTGCTGAGAATGGATTTAAGAAAGTAAAGAAGTACTATTCGATCGATTCATTCCTGCACCGGATCCTCGATGAATTTTTAAAATGAAAAAGCGGTGTACAAGAGCTTCTGCATGATGGTCTCGTAGGTGTAATTGTTTTTTGTTTTCTCAAAGCCGGCGTACGCGATCTCACGGCGCCGCTCATCGTGTTCGAGGTAGTAGGCGCAGAGGCCGCGCAGCTCGTCAAGGCTTTCATACATGACGATCTCCTCACCTGGAACGAAGAGTTCAGGGATCTCTTCCTGATAGTTTGAGATGCAGAATCCACCGCAGGATGTGATATCAAAAATCCTCTGAGGAAGCCCGGTACGGATCGTCTTCGAGGTCGTATTTATATTTATTTTGGATTCATGAAAAATGATCGGCATCTCTTCAAGGGATTTCGCGAGTCCGAGATTGTGAATCTTTGGCATCCCCGAGGTATCAGACCCAGTATAGATCGATGTGTCGAAGTGTTCTGAGAGCATTTTGAAAGTGTCGTCACGCTCTATCGCAGTGACAGCGTTTCCGAGGTACTCCTGTGCGACTGTCCGCTTATCTGTAAGAAAACTTCCTTCCGGAGCATATGGAAAATTCGGAAGAGCGTTTTTTATCTCCTTTGTGATCTCATCGGTCAGAAGATCTTCGATGAAAAAATATCCATAGACTGACTCCTGTGCTTTTAAAATTCCGTCGATATATCCGGCGGTGTGCATAGAGAGGCCTTTCGCACTCAGATGGTATGGATCCTTTTCGGAGTAGAGACTTCCGACGAACGCTATCTCGTGAGAAAATCTCTGCTTCTGTTCTTCGGAAGCGGAGTCTATGACCTGCATCCTGCGCTTTACTGAACCGGCGAGCGGCAGATGAAAGACACAGTCGGGATTCAGTGGATGGATCTCGTTGTAGACAGCCCGGTCGAAGATAAAAGTCCTGTTGTATTTGTTTGTGATAGGACGGGTGTAGAGCTCGAGCACCGGCGCATCGACTACCCACGAGATATACCTCAGATGGTAGATATTCGCGAGCTCCGAGACATACGGGAAGAAATTGATCGAAAAGAGAAAGTCACACGGGTGCTTTTCAACGAACTCGTTTAATAGCTTAAGGGATGTGGAAGGATAGTCGTTCTTCACAGTGACTTCGCGGCTGTACTCTATGACTTCAATCCCGAATTCCTTGAATGTGGCTATGATGTCGGGCTCATTCAGGCTTCCATAGCGAACGAATATGACTTTCATATGATTCCTCCTGTAAATAAATTCATTATATACTTAAAGAGCAGAAAATGAAAATAAATTCTACAAAAAAGATCCTGGTCTACCGCTGGAAAGCCTATAACTACGACGACGTGATAGCCGCGTTCGAGAGAGCGGGCTGCGAAGTAAAGTGCATTGCCCAGAAACTCTTGAACTACGAGGTGAATGACGACTTCGCTGCGGTTTTTGAAAAAGAGCTGGCGTCTGATAATTATGAATTCGTCTTTTCGATAAACTACTTTCCTGTCATCTCAGACATCTGCCAGAAAAATGGCATCGAATACGTCTCGTACAGCTGTGACAGCCCGCTGATTTCAATGTACCATGAGTCGGTATTCAACCAAGTAAACAGGATCTTTCTCTTCGATGCTTTGGCTGTGGCCAATTTCAGGGCGATCGGTGCATCTCATGTCAGGTATCTTCCGCTCGGAGTCGACACTGCGCGTCTCGACAGGCTCTTCACATTCAGCTCTCCATTTAAGGAGGAGACTGAAAGGCTGCTCGAGCGCTCCCTTACTTTTGTAGGAAGCCTCTATGAAAAAAATTCCTATGATAAAATATCAGATAAGCTTCCGGAGTATCTGCGTGGCTACTTTGACGCTGCAATGCAGCTTGAAAGCGCACGATTCGGGACTGAGCATTTTTTCGATGAGATAATGACGCCTGAAATCAGTGAAGAGCTTTTGGAGTGCGTAGATTTCGAAAAATCAGACCGCTCATTTTCAGACCTTCCGTTTGTCTTCTCAGTAACCTCACTCGGCTTCAAGTGCGCGCAGATCCAGCGGAAGCGGGCTCTTACTGACCTTTCAAAAAAGCACAGCGTCTGTCTTTTTACCGAGAGCGATACCTCTGATATTTTTTCTGTAAAAAATATGGGTGGAGTCGACTACAGGCTTATAATGCCATGGGTTTTCAGGAAATCGGCGATAAGCCTCAATTTTACTATTTCAAATATAAAGACAGGGATTCCACTTCGGGTCTGGGATGTGCTTGGTGCCAGGGGATTTCTTTTTACGAACCATCAGAAGGAACTCGATATTTATTTTAAGGATGGAGAAGATCTGGTCTGGTTTGACAGCGAAGAGGAGCTGATCGAGAAAGCGGACTTCTATCTTGATGAAAAAAATGCCTCCCTGCGGGATAAGATCTCGCAGAGAGGTTATGAAAAAGTCTCCACTTACCATACTTTCGATAACAGGATATCACAGCTTCTCGTCGATAAGGAGTCCTGAGTAAGGGCTTGACGCGTAGACTGCTGTGAAATGATTCTTCGTAGGATCCTTGTACTCGACTGTGATCTTCTTCACATAGCGGAGCGGGTCGATAGAAGACTTCTCGGCCTCGGTGTGCATCGCGGCCTTGAATTTATTAATATTGTGGATCGCGTCCTTTACATCCACACCTGAGATCGAGTCATCAAGCTTGGTCTTGTCGATCTGAAGGAGTCCGTAGTCATCGGCTGTAATGCCAAGCTGGCCGAGTTCGTCTTTAAGTCCGGTGCTGACTGAGGCCATATCTTTAATCAGGCTGTCGTTTCCGTTCGTATCGGCATACTTGCGGCCGACAGCGATAAAGCTGTTGTACGAGTCGATAAGGTCAGAAACAGAATCGGCGATCATATCGGTATCTGCTTTGAAACCGACTGTAACAGGCTTTCCTGCCTCGGTCTTCTCTTTAAGATCGATGGCAAAGCGCTGATTTATCGTAAATGAATTCGAGAGTGAATGGTGCCGAGATCCGTTCAGACGAAATGAAGAATTCGAGGCTGGCTGGCTTACAGTATCGATACCTAAAGCTTTCAGGGCGTTGTAGCTGGTGCCGGAGCTTATCTTAAAGAGGCAGTCTTCGGTAGAAGAGAGTCCGGTCTGCTTCGATGTGATCACAAGAGCTGCCATCCGTCCGAAATCCTTGATGCCTGCTGTGAGGCCTGTGTCTGAATTATTTATCAGGCGCTCGATCTTCTGCTGGACATCATAGTTCGTGTCACCGTCATTTACCGTGAACTGGAACTCGTATGAGCCGGCATTCGAATCGAGATCGAAACTGTATGAGCCGGGCTTGAACGCAGTGTCGTCCTTTATAAGGGGATTTCCCTCGTTCACCTGAGGCTT
Source organism: Lachnospiraceae bacterium (assembly GCA_003862155.1). GTDB lineage: Bacteria > Bacillota > Clostridia > Lachnospirales > Lachnospiraceae > Weimeria > Weimeria bifida. Next base: position 90,324 of record QOUV01000001.1, on the reverse strand, counting down.
TGCGAGCTCGTCTACATCGATGGTAAAAGTCTCTGATGTGTCGACATCGTCGGACTGGCTTCCGATATAGTCAACCTTGACCTTGTCTTCATCTGAAGAATAGGCTTTCTTCTCGTTCAGGACGGACTCTATGCTCTCGGAACCGCCGCCCATATTCAAAACGACGTTCTCGAGCTTGTGCGCGTTCGCCTTCAGGTCGATCGCAAATTCGGCCATACGAGGGGTGTAGTTGATCTTGTAGACCGGAGCGTTCCGGTTGGTCATGAGCATTCTGCTGTAGACCTTCTGAAGATCGCTCTTCTTATGGTTATCATGCTCCGCGGAGGAAGTCTGATTGCCATAAGTGGACATCAGGTAGCCTAAAACCAATGTGCTGTTTATGATGGCCATAGCACTTCCTCCTTTCTTCCTTGAAATTATACTGCCAGTTTCCGAATCCCTTTCGAAAATAATAATCTGACAATATGAAAATGCCGGTCAATTTGAATGACATCTGTATCTCCCTATAGAAATACAACCCTATACTATCACAAATACTAAAAAAAATAAAGAAAATCGTGAAGATAATGTGAAAAAACTTGACAGAATACCTTCTGCATGGTAATATTGTTCCCGTGACGGAAGGCAGGGCCTTATTTTTTTGTGCAAAATTAGCGGAATGCACGAACGAAGAAAGCCCTAACAAACACAACAAATACATTGATTTGGAGGTGGAAGTTGTGCGTACAAAAATAACACTTGCCTGCACAGAATGTCAGCACAGGAACTACAACCTGACAAAAGACAAGAAGACTCATCCAGAGAGAATGGAAACCAAGAAGTACTGCCCATTCTGCAGAAAACACACTTTACACAAAGAGACTAAGTAAAGGGGCGTTTCTATGGCAGAGACAAAGAAAAAGCGCAAGCGCATTTCCGAATGGTGGGATGGCGTTAAAGCCGAGTTCGGAAAGATAGTTTGGGCTGACAGAAAGACCGTGGGCCGCCAGACGGTAGCTGTGGTCATTATTTCTGTGGTACTCGCACTGCTTATCGTATTTTTCGATATGATAATCAGATACGGGTTGGACAAACTGATTAAGCTCTGATGGAGGAGATGCGTTAATGGCAGAGACAGAGACACAGAATCCGGCACAGGATCAGGATGTAGAACAGGTTGCAGCGAATCAGCCGACAGATCCGGATGTAGAGAAAGTTACGGCGGATCTGGAAGAGGATTCACAGAGCCAGGTACATGACTCAGAAGAGGACTCTGATGAGAGTCCGGCAAAGTGGTATGTGGCCCATACCTATTCAGGTTATGAGAACAAAGTAAAGACCACTATTGAGGAAACGGTGGCAAACCGCCATCTCGAGGATCAGATCCTCGAAGTTATGGTCCCGACTGAAGAGGTCTCAGAATTAAAGAACGGCAGAAAGCGTCAGGTTCAGAAGAAGCTGTTTCCGGGCTATGTTATGATCAGAATGATCATGAACGACGATACCTGGTATATCGTCAGGAACACCCGTGGAGTCACAGGATTTGTAGGACCTGGAAGCAAGCCGGTACCTCTTACAGAATATGACATGAGAAACCTTGGCATTAAGACTAAGGTCAGAACTGATGTCGATTTTGCCGAAGGAGATACAGTTTCTGTTATCGGAGGCATCTGGAAGGATACTACCGGAGTCATTACAGCTCTTAATCCAAGCAAGCAGACGGTTACTATCTCGGTTGAGATGTTCGGGCGCGAAACCCCTGTAGAGATTGGTTTCGCGGATGTTAAGAAGATCTGATAAGCGTCAGATCGCGGAAGGAGAATTAAAGTGGCAAAGAAGATCGAAGGTTATATCAAACTTCAGATTCAGGCCGGAAAAGCTACACCGGCTCCACCAGTTGGCCCGGCACTTGGTCAGCATGGTGTAAACATCGTAGAATTCACGAAGCAGTTCAACGCAAAGACAGCTGATATGGGCGACACTGTCGTTCCTACTATCATCACTGTCTATGCAGACAGAAGCTTCTCATTCATCACAAAGACTCCGCCAGCAGCTGTTCTTATTAAGAAGGCAGCAAAGATTGACAAAGCTTCAGGCGAGCCAAACAAGAAGAAAGTTGCAAAGATTACAAAGGCTCAGGTCAAGGAAATCGCCGAGACCAAGATGCCAGACTTAAATGCCGCAACGATCGAGTCCGCTATCTCGATGGTCGAGGGTACTGCCCGTTCAATGGGTGTTGAAGTCGTAGATTGATCTTAAATTGTGGGAGGGAACCTCTTCCCATACAGACCACAGGAGGAATTTTTCATCATGAAAAGAGGAAAAAAGTATCAGGACGCATTAAAGTCCTTCGATAAATCAAAGCAGTACGATCCAGCAGAAGCTGTTGCGATCGTTAAGAAAAATGCCACTGCTAAGTTCGACGAGACTATCGAAGTTCACATCCGTACAGGATGCGATGGCCGTCATGCTGATCAGCAGATCCGTGGCGCTGTAGTTCTTCCTCATGGTACAGGAAAGACTGTACGTGTCCTTGTATTCGCCAAGGGTGCAAAGGCTGATGAGGCAAAGGCCGCAGGAGCTGATTACGTTGGAGCTGAGGAGCTTATTCCGAAGATCCAGAATGACGGATGGCTTGATTTCGATGTTGTAGTAGCTACACCGGATATGATGAGCGTTGTTGGACGTCTTGGACGTGTCCTTGGACCTAAGGGATTAATGCCAAACCCTAAGGCTGGAACAGTCACGATGGATGTCACAAAGGCTATCAACGATATTAAAGCCGGTAAGATCGAGTATCGTCTGGACAAAGCAAATATTATCCATGTACCAGTAGGAAAGGCTTCATTCAGTGAGGCTGATCTTGCTGACAACTTCCAGTCGCTTATGGATGCTATTGTCAAGGCTCGTCCGAGCACACTCAAGGGTACATACCTTAAGAACATCACCCTGACCTCTACCATGGGTCCTGGTGTCCGTGTAAATGCCGCATCATTCGGCCTTTAATTTCACCCTTGACAAATGCATCTGATAGATGTATATTAATAAAGCTTGCCATAGACAGCAGGTGCTCCATGGAGCGCAACGCGTAAGCTACCTGCCGAGGTAATGATTATTCAAGAGATCATTATGAATCCTGTGGCGCGTCCACAGGATTTTTTATTGCAAGCTGCAGTACTATACTAACAGGAGGTAAAGTAAATTGGCTAAAGTCGAATTAAAACAGCCTATCGTAGACGAGATCTCAGAGCAGATCAAGGATGCACAGTCTGTTGTCGTCGTTGACTACCGTGGCCTTACTGTTGCCCAGGATACGGCTCTGCGTAAGCAGCTCCGTGAAGCTGGCTGCACTTACAAGGTTTACAAGAACACGATGATGAAGCGTGCATTCGCAGGTACTGACTGTGAGAAGCTTTCCGATGTTCTGGAAGGCACGAACGCCATCGCTATTTCAAAGGATGACGCTACAGCTCCAGCACGTATCATTGCAAAGGCAGCAAAGGATGCACCTGCACTCGAGATCAAGGCTGGTGTTGTAGAGGGCAACTTCTATGACGCTGATGGTATGAAGACTATCTCTTCTATCCCTTCAAGAGACGAGCTCCTTTCACGTCTTCTTGGTTCTCTGCAGAGCCCTATCGCAAACTTCGCGAGAGTGCTTAAGCAGATCGCTGATAAGGGTGGCGCTGATGAAGCTGCACCAGCAGAAGAGGCAGCTCCAGCCGCTGAAGAAACACCAGCAGAGTAATTAAAGTAATCAAAAAGTATGATATCGGCACCGCCGGTCATACAAACGGTTATCGAAAGAAGTGTGCTCGGCGCAGCCGGACATACGAACAGAGATTGATTTATGAACGCCTTAGAGAGTAGATGTCGACGGGCGCGACGACTGTGTGTGCTCGCGCGCTAAATGCGCCAGCGAGCGCACCAGTCGGAATTAGCCCGTCGACTTCATAACTAAAGCGCTCACCTACAAATTTTTCGGAGGAAAAACAAATGGCAAAGATGACTACAGATGAATTTATAGCAGCAATCAAAGAGCTTTCAGTTCTTGAGTTAAATGACCTTGTAAAGGCTTGCGAGGAAGAGTTCGGCGTATCAGCATCAGCAGGTGTTGTAGTAGCAGCAGGCGGTGCAGCAGGCGGCGCTGAGGCTGAGGAGAAGGACAGCTACGATGTAGAGCTTACTGAGGTAGGCGCTTCTAAGATCAAGGTTATCAAGGTTGTTCGTGAGGCTACTGGACTTGGACTCAAGGATGCCAAGGATCTCGTTGATGGCGCTCCTAAGGTTATCAAAGAGGGTGCTGACAAGGCTACAGCTGAGGACCTCAAGAAGAAGCTTGAGGAAGTTGGCGCTAAGATCACTCTTAAATAATCCAACCATTATTTCAGACTTTACCGGCACGGGTGCATATCGCACCCGTGCTTTTTTTTCGCGTTACAAATGAGCGGTGCTGAAATATCGTATCGATGCCGGCGGACGCTTGCGTACGCAAAGGCAATCGATACGATATTTCAATAGCGCGAACGCGCGAATGAGCAGCCGCGAAGCGGGTGCGAATTGCACCGCTCATTTGTCCATAGCGCGAACGCGCGAATGAGCAGCCGCGAAGCGGGTGCGAATTGCACCGCTCATTTGTCCATAGCGCGAACGCGCGAATGAGCATGGAGCGGTTGTTATGCTGCCGCGAGCCTGAAGGGTGAAGCGGGAGCATTATAAACCGCCCATGCGATAGCCGTCCGCGATTGGCGAGCCCGAAGGGCGAAGACAGAGCGGAAACGGCGAACCGCTGGAGCGAAGCGGGTGCGAACAGCACCGCTCATTTATTAGCTTTCAATTAAAAATAATAAACTCTTGACATTTGCTCTTGACTTGTGCTATAGTATAGCGTGCTTTTACCATGGGCACAGATTACGGGATTTTTGTGCGCATTTTGGCCTGTGGAAGACCGCAGTTTAAGTATATTTTTATCGAAAGGTGAGCTTTAAATGGAGAAAAACAGAATACGTCCTGTTAAATCCGGCAAGGGCATACGAATGAGCTACGCCAGGCAGAAGGAAGTACTGAAGATGCCGAACTTCATCGAAGTACAGAAGAAGTCATTTCAGTGGTTTCTTGACGAAGGCCTGAAGGAAGCATTCGATGATATCAACCCTATCACGGATTTCAGTGATCATCTGAGTCTTGAGTTTGTCGATTTCCAACTCATGAGAGACAAAGCAAAGTACACCATCCCAGAGTGCAAGGAGAGGGACGCTACATATGCAGCACCTCTTCAGGTGAAAGTCCGTCTTTACAATAAAGAGACAGACGAGATGCAGGAGCATGAGATCTTCATGGGAGACCTGCCTCTTATGACTGAGACTGGTACTTTTGTTATAAACGGAGCAGAGCGTGTTATCGTAAGCCAGCTTGTCCGTTCTCCGGGAATTTATTATGGTATCGACCATGATAAGATTGGAAAGAAACTCTATTCATGCACTGTTATTCCTAACCGTGGTGCATGGCTTGAATACGAGACTGATTCCAATGACGTATTTTATGTTCGTGTAGACCGTACGAGAAAAGTACCGGTTACCGTACTTCTCCGTGCTCTCGGTCTTGGCACCAACCAGCAGATCCTCGATGTATTTGGCGATGAGCCGAAAATCAAGGCAAGCTTCGAGAAGGACCCGTGCCTTGAGGGAGAGAATGCTCAGGGCAGCCACGAGAAGGGCCTGATCGAACTCTATAAGAAGATCCGCCCGGGCGAGCCTATCACTCCTGAGAATGCAGAGGGACTCATCACATCGATGTTCTTCGACCCTAGGAGATACGATCTTGCCAAGGTCGGCAGATATAAGTTTAATAAGAAGCTTGCATTCCGCGCCAGGATTACAAACCAGATTCTTGCAGAGGATGTTGTAAACGAATCTACAGGAGAGGTTATAGCTGAAGCCGGAACGAAAGTTACCAGAGATATTGCAGACGAGATCCAGAACGCTGCTGTTCCTTTTGTCATGATCCAGACCGAGGAGAGAAACGAGAAGGTTCTGTCGAATATGATGGTAGACCTCAAGGCCTATGTTGACTTTGATCCTCTGAAGGAAGTCGGTATCAAGGAGAAGGTTTACTATCCTGTACTCAAAACTATCCTCGATGAGTGCGGCGATGACGAGGAGGCTTTAAAGGAAGCTCTTATAAGAGATAAGAACGACCTCGTCCCGAAGCATATCACCAGAGAAGATATTTTTGCATCTATTAATTACAACATGCATCTTGAGTGGGGAATCGGTAATAAAGATGATATCGATCACCTCGGCAACCGTCGTGTACGTGCAGTCGGAGAGCTTCTCCAGAACCAGTACAGAATCGGACTTTCACGTCTCGAGAGAGTTGTACGCGAGAGGATGTCGACTACTGATGCAGCTGAGATCCAGCCTCAGAAGCTTATAAATATAAAGCCGGTTACAGCAGCAGTCAAGGAGTTCTTCGGTTCATCACAGCTGTCACAGTTCATGGACCAGAACAACCCGTTGTCAGAGCTTACACATAAGAGACGTCTGTCAGCCCTTGGACCTGGAGGTCTTTCGAGAGACCGTGCAGGATTCGAGGTACGTGATGTCCACTACACTCATTACGGCCGTATGTGTCCTATCGAGACACCTGAAGGTCCTAACATCGGACTTATCAACTCTCTGGCAAGTTACGCCAGAATCAATGAGTACGGCTTTATCGAAGCTCCTTACCGTAAGATCGATAAGAGCGATCCTAAGAATCCGCGTGTCACGAACGATGTTGTTTACATGACAGCAGATGAAGAGGACAATTATCATATAGCACAGGCTAACGAGAAACTCGACGATGAGGGCCACTTCGTAAGACAGATGGTTTCCGGACGTTTCAGAGAAGAGACACAGGAGTACGATAAGTCCCTGTTCGACTACATGGACGTATCTCCACGTATGGTCTTCTCGGTTGCTACGTCACTGATCCCGTTCCTTCAGAACGATGATGCTAACCGTGCGCTGATGGGCTCCAACATGCAGCGTCAGGCCGTACCTCTTCTCACTACCGAGGCTCCGGTCATCGGAACCGCTATGGAAGAGAGAGCTGCCCGCGATTCAGGAGACTGCGTTATTGCAAAGCACTCTGGAACTGTAGAGAAGTCAGAGTCTACGAGGATTGTTGTCCGCACAGACGAGGGAGCAAGAGACGAGTACGTTCTGATCAAGTTCGAGAGATCGAACCAGTCGAACTGCTACAACCAGCGCCCTATCGTTTTCAAGGGTGACCATGTAGAGAAGGGTGAGGTTATTGCCGATGGACCTTCTACCTGCAATGGTGAGCTTTCATTAGGTAAGAACCCGCTGATCGGATTCATGACCTGGGAAGGCTACAACTACGAGGACGCTGTACTTCTTTCAGAGAGACTTGTCAGAGACGATGTATTTACTTCTATTCATATGGAGGAATTTGACATCGAAGCCCGTGAGACAAAGCTCGGACCTGAAGAGATCACTAAGGAAGTACCGGGAGTTGGTGCAGATGCCTTGAAGGATCTGGATTCAGACGGTGTCATCCGTATCGGAGCAGAGGTCAGGGATGGAGATATCCTCGTTGGAAAAGTTACTCCTAAGGGAGAGACAGAGCTTACGGCAGAGGAGAGACTCCTCCGTGCCATCTTTGGTGAGAAAGCCAGAGAGGTCCGTGATACATCACTTCGAGTACCTCACGGATACTACGGTATTGTAGTAGCAGCCAAGACATTTACAAGAGAAAACGACGACCTGGCACCTGGTGTCAACAAGTCGGTACGTATATATATTGCTCAGAAGAGAAAGATCGGCGTCGGTGATAAGATGGCTGGTCGTCACGGAAACAAAGGTGTTGTTTCACGTGTACTTCCTATCGAAGATATGCCATATCTTCCTAATGGCCGTCCACTCGATATCTGCTTGAGCCCTATGGGCGTGCCTTCACGTATGAATATCGGACAGGTGCTTGAGATCCACCTTTCACTTGCTGCAAAGGTTTTGGGATTCAACATTGAGACACCTATCTTCGATGGCGCAGACGAGAAGGACATCAGAGAATCCTTAAGGATGGCAAACGACTATGCGAGGATCGACCTTACCGGAAAGGATAAGGAGAGAGGCTTCACAAACGATGCCGGCCAGGAATCTATTTCGTGGGATGAGTTCAGGGACATGTACAAGGACAAAGTCAGCGAAGATGTCATGAACTATCTGTATGAGCACAGAGAGCATACGAAGCTCTGGCATGGAGTTTCTATCGGAGAAGATGGTAAGGTACAGGTTCGCGATGGAAGAACAGGAAAGGCCTTCCCTTCTAAGGTTACTGTAGGACACATGCACTACCTGAAGCTCCATCACCTTGTAGACGACAAGATTCATGCCCGTTCTACTGGTCCGTACTCACTCGTTACGCAGCAGCCTCTCGGTGGTAAAGCACAGTTCGGCGGACAGCGTTTCGGAGAGATGGAGGTTTGGGCTCTTGAAGCTTATGGCGCAGCCTATACACTTCAGGAGATCCTGACCATGAAGTCGGATGATGTTGTCGGCCGTGTCAAGACCTATGAGGCTATCATTAAGGGCCAGAACATTCCTACGCCAGGCATCCCTGAGTCATTCAAGGTAATGCTGAAGGAACTCCAGGCACTCTGCCTCGACGTCAAGGTCCTCGATGAGAGTGGCGACGAAGTGAAACTTCTGGAGTCACAGGATTACGGAAATACGAACATCAATAAGCTGATCTCAGATGACAGCAGAGACTACGCTTTCGAGAAGAAAGAGAACTTTGAGAAGCATGGTTTCATTCATCAGGAGGTCAATGATGATACAGGTGAGTTCGAGAATGTACCGTCAGGTGACTCCGATAATTTAGACGAGGATGACGGCGATTATGAGCTCGATCCACAGAAACTTGCATCAGAGCTTACAGATATGTCAGATGACGACGAGTAACGGAAGGAGAAATTGATGCCGGAAAAAAAGAAAGAAGCGACAAATCAGTCTGTTGGTTTTGACTCCATAAAGATCGGTCTGGCTTCTCCGGAAACGATAAGACAATGGTCTCACGGCGAGGTCAAGAAGCCTGAGACCATCAACTACCGTACTTTAAAGCCTGAGAAGGATGGTCTTTTCTGCGAAAAGATTTTTGGACCAACCAAGGACTATGAGTGTCACTGCGGAAAATACAAGAAGATCCGCTATAAGGGTGTTGTTTGTGACCGCTGCGGTGTTGAGGTCACAAAGGCTTCCGTAAGACGTGAGAGAATGGGACACATTGAGCTCGCAGCTCCTGTATCTCATATCTGGTATTTCAAGGGTATCCCTTCGAGAATGGGACTGATCCTCGATCTCTCACCAAGATCACTCGAGAGAGTTCTCTACTTCGCATCGTACATTGTACTTGATCCTAAGGACACCCCGCTTCAGAAGAAGCAGATCCTTTCGGAGCGTGAGTATCAGACGAATGTCGAGCAGTATGGACCTGACAGTTTCCGCGCTGGAATGGGCGCTGAGGCTATCCAGGAACTCCTGAAGGAAATCGACCTTGACAAGGAGTACAAGGAACTCACAGAGGAACTCGAAAAGGCATCAGGCCAGAAGAGAGCCCGCATCATGAAGAGACTCGAAGTAGTCGAGGCTTTCCGCAACTCTGGAAACAGGCCTGAGTGGATGATCCTGAATGTACTTCCAGTCATCCCGCCAGATCTTCGTCCTATGGTTCAGCTGGACGGCGGCAGATTTGCCACATCTGATCTGAACGATCTGTACAGAAGAATCATCAATAGAAATAACCGTCTGAGAAGACTTCTTGAGCTTGCAGCTCCAGATATCATTATCAGAAATGAGAAGCGTATGCTTCAGGAAGCTGTCGATGCCTTAATCGATAACGGCCGCCGTGGCAGAGCTGTCACAGGACCTGGAAACAGAGCCTTAAAGTCACTGTCAGACATGCTCAAAGGTAAGAACGGAAGATTCCGTCAGAACCTTCTCGGAAAACGTGTCGACTATTCAGGCCGTTCCGTTATCGTCGTTGGACCAGACCTCAAGATGTATCAGTGTGGTCTTCCAAAGGAGATGGCTATCGAGCTGTTCAAGCCTTTCGTTATGAGAGAGCTTGTTCATACAGGCATTGCTCAGAATATTAAGAATGCCAAGAAGATGGTCGAGAAGCAGAACGATCCTAGAGTCTGGGATGTTCTTGAGGATGTCATCAAGGAGCACCCGGTTATGCTGAACCGTGCCCCGACACTCCACAGACTTGGTATCCAGGCATTTGAACCTATCCTCATCGAAGGAAAGGCCATAAGACTTTCTCCTATGGTCTGCGCAGCATTCAATGCCGATTTCGATGGAGACCAGATGGCTGTCCACCTTCCTCTTACACAGGAAGCACAGGCAGAGTGCCGTTTTATGCTCCTCTCACCAAATAACCTCTTAAAGCCTTCGGATGGCGGAGTTGTAGCCGTACCTGGACAGGATATCGTCCTCGGTATTTATTACATGACTCAGATCCGTAAAGGCGTAAAGGGTGAGGGCAAGATCTTCAAGAGTATGAACGAGGCAATTCTTGCTCATGAGAATGACGAGCTCGATTGGCACGCTCTGATCAAAGTCCGTGTAGAGAAGACTATGCCGGACGGCAGAAAGCTCTCCGGACTTATCGAATCTACTCTTGGACGTTTCCTCCTCAATGAGAAGGTACCTCAGGATCTTGGATTCGTAGACAGAAGCATTCCGGGCAACGAACTTAAGCTCGAAGTCGATAAGCTTGTAAAGAAGAAGGATATCAAGGCTATTCTCGAGAGAGTTATGCGTAAGCATGGTGCTACAAGGACAGCCGAGGTACTCGATGATATCAAGGCATTTGGTTACAAGTACTGCACACTCTCATCTCTGTCAGTTTCTATTTCAGATATGACTGTGCCGCCTCAGAAGCCAGAGCTTATTGCCGGTGCAGAGAAGACAGTTGACGTCATCAATAAGAAATACAGAAGAGGTCTCCTTACAGAAGGTGAGCGTTATAAGGAAGTCATTGAGACCTGGGAGAAGACAGATAAGGAACTTACAGACGACCTTCTGAATGGACTTGAAGAACAGAACGAGATCTACATGATGGCCGATTCTGGAGCCCGTGGTTCTGATAAGCAGATCAAACAGCTCGCTGGTATGCGTGGACTTATGGCCGATACTACAGGTCATACTATCGAGATGCCTATCAAGTCGAACTTCCGTGAAGGTCTCGACGTACTCGAGTACTTCATGTCAGCACATGGAGCCCGTAAAGGAATGTCCGATACCGCTCTCCGTACTGCAGATTCCGGTTACCTTACCAGACGAATGGTCGATGTATCTCAGGAGCTTATCATTCGCGAGAATGACTGCAACGAGGGTACAGGAAAGGAAATCCCTGGCATGTATGTAAGCGCCTTCATGAACGGCAAAGAGCTCGTAGAGAGCCTTCAGGACCGTATCACAGGCCGCTACGCTGCCGAGACTATCTGCGACAAGGATGGCAATGTCATTGTAAAGGCCGACCACATGATCACTCCTGCCCGTGCAGAAGCTATCTGCACCAATGGTGTTGACAAGGACGGAAAGCCTCTTACACGCGTAAAGATCAGAAATATCCTTACATGCCGCTGCAAGAATGGTATCTGTGCTAAGTGCTACGGCGCCAACATGGCTACTGGTCAGCCTGTTCAGGTCGGCGAGGCTGTTGGTATCATCGCAGCCCAGTCCATTGGTGAGCCTGGTACACAGCTTACAATGCGTACCTTCCACTCAGGCGGTGTTGCCGGAACAGATATCACCCAGGGTCTTCCTCGAGTTGAGGAGCTTTTCGAGGCCCGCAGGCCTAAAGGAATGGCTATCATCACTGAGATTTCTGGTACAGCTCATATCCGTGATGACAAGAACCACCAGGAGATCGATGTAGTAGCTCCGAACGGAGATACAAAGACATACCTTATCGTATACGGAAGCCACATCAGCATTGCCGATGGACAGCACGTAGAAGCAGGAGATCCGCTTACAGCTGGTTCAATCAACCCGCACGATCTTCTCGATGTCAAGGGCATTGAAGCCGTTCAGAACTATATCCTTCAGGAAGTTCAGCGTGTGTACAGACTTCAGGGTGTTGATATTTCCGATAAGCATATCGAGGTCATCGTACACCAGATGATGAGAAAGGTTCACATCGACGATGCCGGCGACTCAGAATTCCTTCCAGGCAGCCAGGTTGATTTCCTCGAGTATGAGGATGTCAATGAAAAGCTCGAAGCAGAGGGAAAAGAGCCTGCTAAGGGCGAGCGTGTACTTCTCGGAATCACGAAGGCCGCTCTTGCTACAGATTCGTTCCTGTCGGCCGCATCTTTCCAGGAGACGACAAGGGTTCTTACCGATGCCGCCATCAAAGGAAAGGTCGATCACCTCGAGGGACTCAAGGAAAACGTTATCATCGGAAAACTTATCCCGGCTGGTACCGGTATGAAGCGTTACAGAGATATCAAGCTGAATACCGACTATGAGACCGAGATCCTGAATGGCAACGGAGACGAGGAGGATCTTGTCGAGGAAGAGACTCCGGTTGAGGAAGATTCTGACACCATAGACATAGATTAATAGAAATTTATCTGGCCCGCTGGCGTTTGCTGGCGGGCTTTTTTAAAAAATATGAATGAAAAAGTATCTATTATAACGCCGTGCTACAACGGTGCGAAATATGTTGGGGAGACGATTGAGTCAGTGCTCGCCCAGGACTACACGGACTGGGAGATGATAATCGTAAACGACGGCTCATCGGACAACTCCTGCGATATTGTCTCATCCTATGCGGCAAAAGATCCGCGGATTACTCTTATCAACCAGCCGAACGGAGGCTCTGCAAAGGCCAGAAATAATGGCATTGAGCATGCGAACGGCCGATACATTGCGCTTCTCGACGCTGATGATCTTTGGAATCCGGACTTTTTATCGTCGCAGGTATCATTTTTAAAAGAAAAAAATGCTGCGGTCGTCTGCTCAAGTTACGCTCATATCGACGCAGATTCAAAAGTCTTTGGAAAAGTGGACGTGGCTAAGCCAGTCATCACATTGAAGGATATGTATGTGATGAACCGGATAGGCTGCCTGACAGGGCTCTACGATGCCGGTACCTACGGTAAGGTCTATCTGAGAGAGGAATTGAAAAGCCTGAGAGACGACTACGCGTATTGGATAGACTGCGTCAAAAAGACCGGTGTAGCATATGGAAACCAGAAGGTACTTGCCCGTTACAGGGTGCTTGACACCTCCACGACAGGCAACAAGAAAAAACTGATAAAGGTGCAGTGGCATTTTTACAGGGACTATCTGCACTTAAATCCATTCAGGGCTTCGGCAAACCTCGTGCAGTGGGGGATTGCAGGCCTGAGAAAATTTGGGAATAGCAATGTTTAAATTATGTGAATTTCAGGAGCTCACTATAACCCGTTTCAAGGAGTTCGGAGCTCTTTTAAGAGAAAATATCCACGATGAAAAAAGCGTCCTGCTTCCGCGGAAAGAAATCCCTGAGGGAGCAGAGATTGGTGAGCGGATCCGGGTTTTTATCTATTTAGACAGCAGGGACCGGCCAATCGCGACAACGGCCAAGCCGCTTATCACTTTAGACCAGGTAAAAGTTCTAAAAGTAAGCGATGTTACGAAGATCGGTCTTTTCCTCGACTGGGGTCTGCCGAAGGATCTGATGCTGCCGTTCCACGAGATTAATGGCCGCCCGGAAAAGGGCGATGATGTCCTGGTACGCCTCTACATCGACAAGTCCGGCCGTCCTGCCGCCACGATGCGCCACCTCTACCACTACCTGCGCACCGACAGCCCTTACCAGAAAGATGACACCGTAAGCGGCCGAATCTACGAGTTTGGTCACGACTTCGGTACATTCGTGGCTGTCGATGATATTTTTTCAGGTATGATACCGAGACATGAAGATGTTTCTTCTTATAAAATAGGTGACGTCCTCACCCTCCGTGTCACTGAAGTAAAGCCCGACGGCAAGCTCACACTGACCACCCGAAAAGACGCCTACCTTGAGCTGGATGACGACGGAGCAAAGATCATGTCTATAATCGATTCGTACGCCGGTGTGCTGCCGTTTACCGAGAAGGCTTCCCCGGAAGTCATCAAGCGTGAGACAGGACTTTCAAAAGCTGCATTCAAACGCGCCATCGGGCACCTCTACAAGGAGCGTAAGATAACGCTCGAAGGTGGTCGGATCCGCAAAGTGGGTCAGTAGGGACGGTTCTTTTTGTCCCATTTTTGAAATTTTCTGACAAATCAAACCGGCGCTGACACGTGATTATAGTTTCAGCAGGTGGCCACCCGGGCCGCCGCCAGCGCACACGTTTACGACGAAAAATCCTGAGGCCGCCAGCCCGTTTCAATCTGCGGCGCTGCTTCTTGATGCAGAGCCACCTGTGTTATCTCCGGACCCAGGCGGCAATTTTATGAAAAAAATTATTTGAGTGACACTTGACAAACAACAGGTAGAATGCTAAATTAAATTGCGTACAATTTAATTACAGTTTCTTGCTGTAAAATGACTCTATGGGAGATTACCATGGCCAATAAAAAATAGTTATACTTTGACACATGTATACCCGAATTACACTGCGGCAAGATTTTCTAAATTGTCAGATAATGGGACAAAAAGAACCGTCCCTGGTGTCCCAGGAAAGGAGAATTTTTATGTATGATACAGTGATCGTCGGCAGCGGGCCGGCTGGACTTACGGCTGGAATTTACGCGAAGAGAGCAGGACTTGAGTGTGTTGTGATCGAGAACACTCCGATCGGAGGCGGGCAGATCGCTACGACCGACAGAGTCGACAATTACCCGGGGCTTCTCGGCGTAAATGGCATGGATCTCGGGATGAAGTTCAGGGAGCATGCAGAGAAGCTCGGCTGCGAGTTTAAAGATGGCCAGGTGGTAGAGATAGAGGATAAGGGCAGTGCCAAAATCGTAAAGCTTCAGGATGGAAGCGGGATCGAGACGAAGACCGTAATCCTGGCACTAGGTGCTGATCACAGACAGCTCGGTGTTCCGGGAGAAAATGAGCTTCGTGGAAAGGGAGTTTCCTACTGCGCGACCTGCGACGGAGCATTTTTCAGAGGAAAAGATGTAGCAGTTGTAGGAGGCGGAGACGTAGCTTTAGAGGATGCAGCGTTCCTTTCGAGGTTTGCCTCCAAAGTATATCTGATACACAGGAGAAATGAGTTCCGCGGAGCCAAGGCGTTAGCAGATGAGGCAGCTTCAAAGGAAAATGTTACATTTGTATTTGATACAATTGTAACAAAGGTTGACGGTGAAAATTCTGTTACAGGTGTAGAGACAGAGAACAAAAAGACCGGTGAAAAAGGGGCTATTCCTGTGAATGGAGTCTTTATGGCAGTCGGAACAAAACCGAATGTAGAGGGAATTGCGGGACTGCCTGAGGCCGATGAAAAGGGCTATATCACGGCCGGAGAGGACTGCGTCACAAGTATTCCGGGAATTTTTGTGGCAGGAGACCTTCGTACGAAGCAGCTCAGACAGGTCATCACAGCTGCAGCGGATGGAGCAAATGCAGTGACGAGCGTCCAGAAATACCTAAGTAATTGACGATAAAAATGAAACTATTTACGAAAAAATAGTTTATTACGATGATATTTCAACTGGCACAATCGGTTGCAAATAAAAAATTACTGCCCGATAATTAGTGGCTGATGCGCTATTTTGCCCCAAAATATGGCGATTTCGAGGATTTTTTACATAAATTTTTGAAAAAACTTGACAAAAAACCTCTAAGAGTGTATAGTAACAATCGTAACAAATTTGTAATAAATTTTAAGTAGAATATAACAATTAGAGGAAAAAGTTTAAATGAATCGTAATCGTAGAATTCAGGCAGCAGCAGCAATTACCCTTTCAGCAGGTATCATGTTTGCAGGAGCTTCAATCAATGCACAGGCAGCTCCTTTAGCAGGTGCATCCGCTACTATTCTTGAGGCATCAGCTGAGGATGCAGCATCAGGTAACGCTGCAGCACAGGTTACAGGTACAGGCTCGACTCTTTCAGGTGTCAGCAGAGTACTTGCAGAGACAGTTTCAGATACATCTGAACAGCTCGACGCGAAGGAGCAGCAGGCAGCAGATCAGCAGGCAGCTAAGGAAGCAAAGTATGATAAGCTCGCAGTCGCTAAGGTTTCTGATCATGCTAATGTCAGAAAGCATGCTAATGCTGACTCGAAGCTTGTAGGACTTATTTATAACAATAACGTAGGCCAGGTTCTTGATACAAAGAATGGCTGGACGAAGATTAAGTCAGGGGATGTTACAGGCTGGGTCAAGAACGACTACATCACAGTAGGAAGTGAGTCAGCTGTAAAGAGTGCCACTGTAAAGAAGGCTTCAGTAAAGACCACTACATTAAAGATCAGAGAGAAAGCTGATAAGAATTCAGATGTTGTGGATTTGATTCCTGGTGGTACATCACTTAAGGTATTAAGCACCAAGGATAAGGACTGGGTCAAGGTTCAGAGTGGTGATGACACTGGTTATGTAGCAGCTGATTATGTTACAGTGAAGAGTACTTATCATTATGCTAAGACAGTTGAAGCTGTAAAGGCTGATAACCAGAAGAAAGAGAACGCAAAGAAGGCAGCCGCAGCTAAGAAGGCCGCAGCCGCACAGAGAACGACTACTCAGACTACAAGAACTACTACAAGACATACTCAGCAGGCCGCAGCCGCTCAGACACAGACTACAGCACCTGCCAAGACACAGACTACAGCACCTGCCAAGACACAGAGTTCAGCACCAGCTAAGACATACAGTGCTCCTTCAGGTGGAAATGGAAGCGCAGTTGCAAGTTACGCTTGCCAGTTCGTTGGAAACCCATACAGATGGGGCGGCACATCACTTACAGGCGGAGCTGATTGCTCAGGATTCGTTATGAGCGTTTACAGCAAGTTCGGTGTTGGCCTTCCTCACTCATCAGGAGCAGACAGAGGCGTTGGCCGTGCTGTTTCTACATCAGATATGCAGCCGGGAGATATCGTTTGCTTCCCAGGTCATGTAGCTATTTACATTGGTGGTGGCCGTATCGTACACGCAGCTAACTCACGTTTAGGTATCATTACATCAAGCTTAAACTTTGGTTCGATCGTAGCAGTTCGCCGTGTACTGTAATTATTAGAATTTTTAAGGCCGTATCCGGCAACACCGGATGCGGCTTTTTTTTATGTATTTTCTTGCATAAGTGCAATTATTATTCTAAAATAATACAAATGAAAGAAAGAAAAATCCTGAAAAACAAAGCGTACCTCTACCTGACGGAGTTTTTCTCCGGGATGGCTCTGATGGCCGTGGAGATCGGGGCACAGAGACTTATAAGCCCTTATTTTTCGTCGTCACAGATAGTGTGGACGATAATTATAGGAACCATTATGATCGCGATGGCGCTTGGAAATGTCTACGGAGGCAGATCAGCTGACAAGGACCCGGACCCGGACAAGCTCTACAGAAGGATACTTATAGCCGCGATCTGGCTCGCACTGATCCCGGTCGTTGGAAAATATGTCATCATCGGAATATCAGCTCTCCTTATTTTTAAAGTTAGCCACGGATTTTTGATCATTGCGGCATTTGTAGTCTGCATGGTCGTCTTTGTATTTCCACTGTTTCTCCTGGGTACTGTCACTCCATCGCTCGCGAAGTACACGATGGGAAGCCTCGAGGACAACGGAAAAATAGTCGGAACGCTCGGAGCTGCAAACACGATCGGAAGCATCATCGGCACATTTATGCCGACGTTTGTGACGATACCGGCTGTCGGGACGAACATCACGTTTTTGATATTTTCCGGGATACTTATAGCTCTTTCGGTCATATATTTTATAAGCATAGGATTTTCGCAGCATAAGAAAAAAATCATAGCTTCCTGCCTTATATTTGCACTGTGTATAGTCTTCGGACACCAGACTGATTTCGCGTTCTGGGAGTCGAAAGAAGGTGTAAAATACGAGGGTGAGAGCATTTACAATTACCTTCGCGTAAAGGATGACGGCCAGCAGGTCGCGCTTTCGACTAACGTGCTCTTCGGAGTGCAGTCCATTTACAACAAGAAAAAGAGCCTGACAGGCATGTATTACGACTACGCCATGGCAGCGCCACTGATGACTCGGGATGCTGCTAAGAGGCAGGATGTCCTGATACTTGGGATGGGGTCCGGCACTTTTGCACACCAGTGCAGGGAGTACCTGCCGAACGTGCGCTGCGAAGGAGTAGAGATCGACCAGAAGATCACAGATCTCGCGAGAAAATATTTTGACGAGCCGAAGAGCACGAAGGTCGTGACATATGACGGCAGGGCGTACCTCAATGCGATTGATAAAAAATACGACGTGATAATGGTAGATGCGTATCAGGACATTACGATCCCGTTCCAGATGTCATCAGTTGAATTCTTTAAAATGGTTAAGTCCCATTTAAATGATGGCGGCGTAATGGTCGTAAATATGAACATGCGCGGTCAGTCGAAAGGCTCTATCACCGACTACCTGACTGATACGATAAAGACTGTTTTTCCGGCTGTCTATACGGCAGATGTCGAGGGCACCACGAACAGGGAGCTCTTCGCGAGTACTGATACAGGCATCAGGGAAAATCTCGAGACGAATCTTTCTATTTCTTCAGAAAATGATGATTTCAGGCAGATGATGAGTACGGTGTCAGGTGACCTTGTAAAGCAGGACGGTGGAAAGTACATTTTAACTGATGACAAGGCGCCGGTCGAACTTTTAGGGATAAGGGTCATCGACCGACTGATAAACGAAGAAGTCGCATATTACAGGGATATTTACAATAAGCGGGGTATCCGCGCAGTGATGCAGGAACTTGGGATCTGATCTCTGCGCGGTGCGGCCTGTTTTTATGTCCCTTCCGCGGCATTAGAAAAAGGAGGAACAAGATGGGATACAAGGAGAAATACAACGAGTGGCTTGAAAAGCTTCCAGAGGGCAGCGCTCTTCGCGATGAGCTCCTATCTGTGACAGATGAAGGCGAGATAGAGGAGAGATTTTACAAAGACCTGTCATTTGGAACAGCAGGACTTCGCGGAAAAGTCGGAGCAGGCTCCAATATGATGAACGTGATAACTGTCGGGAAGGCCACCCAGGGCATCGCAGATTTTATCGTAAGCCAGGGGGAGGACGCGATGAAGGCTGGGGTCGTAATCGCCCACGACCCGAGACATTTTTCAAAGGAGTTTTCAGAGCTTGCGGCAGGAATCTTTGCGGCAAACGGCATTAAGGTCTATACATTCCCGGACCTTCGCCCGACACCTGAGCTTGCTTTTATGATAAGAAAACTGCACACAGTCTCGGGTATAAATATCACAGCTTCGCACAACCCTAAGGAGTACAATGGCTACAAGGCCTACTGGGAAGACGGCTGCCAGGTCTCATCAGATATCGCAGATGCGATGACTGACTACATTAATAAGACCGATCAGTGGAACGGCGTAAAGACTGCTGATTACGACGAGATGGTAAAAGCAGGAAAGATCACAGTTTTAGGACCAGAATACGACAGGATGTACCTTGACAGGATCGAGGCCCTCGCGATCCACAGTGGAGACGAGCTTGACCTCTCTATCCCGCTCGTCTACACTCCGCTCAATGGCTGCGGATCGATTCCGTTCAGGCAGATGCTTACTGACCGTGGATTTACAAACTGGACTATAGTTCCAGAGCAGCAGGATCCTGACCCGGATTTTACTACGGTCGGATATCCGAATCCAGAGGATCCGAAGGCGTTTAAACTGAGTGAGAAATACGGACGAGAGAAGGGCGCAGAGCTTCTTATGGCTACAGATCCGGATTCGGACCGCTTCGCGATAGAGATCAGAAATTCGGACGGAGATTATGTGCCGCTGAATGGAAATCAGACCGGGTATCTTCTCGTAAACTATATTCTGGAAGGCCACAAGACCGCAGGCACGCTTCCAGAGAAGGGAGCCATGGTAAAGTCGATTGTTACCTCTACTCTTTCGACGAGGATGGCAAAAGCTTACGGAGTGGATATGTTCGAGACCCTTACAGGCTTTAAAAATATCTGTGGAAAGATCCCGTATCTCCATGAACACGGTTACACCTATCTCTTCGGATACGAGGAGTCTGTAGGGTACGCTGCCTGCGAGGACATAAGGGACAAGGACGGCATCTCAGCCGGAATGCTCGTTGCAGAGGCAGCGGCCTACTACAGGAAGCAGGGAAAAACGCTCTGGGACGTTTTAAACGACATCTATGCGAAGTACGGCTGCTTTGCCGAGGATGAGCCGAACATCATACTTGAGGGCATTGAGGGCTCAGAGAGGATCGGACGCATGATGAAGTGGGTCCGTGAAAATGAGCCGGAAAAGATTGCAGGAAATAAGGTAGAGAAGATAATCGACTATATCGACGGATATGAGGACATTCCGCCACAGAACTGTCTCAAATTTTTCCTGGCAGGAGATTCCTGGTTTGCGATCCGTCCGTCGGGCACCGAGCCGAAGATCAAGTTTTATTTTTACTCATGCCGCAATTCACTGGATGAGGCCCATAAGGCAAATGACGCGATAAAGAACGAGGTCATTGAGACGATCAAAAAAGTACAGTAACTCATAGATACCATAAGGAAGGTGTATTAAATGGATGACATTATCGTTGTAGGAATAGCAGGTGGAACAGGTTCTGGAAAGACTACGATCACGCAGACGATCAGGGAGCATTTTGGAAATGAAGTGTCGGTCATTTACCACGACAACTACTACAAGGCCCATCACGACCTCTCGTATGAGGAGAGATCGAGGCTCAACTACGACCATCCAAACGCCTTTGACACCGACCTTATGGTAAAGGATTTAACGAAGCTTAAAAACGGCGAGCCAATCGAGTGCCCTGTTTACGATTACACGATCCATGACAGGTCCAATACAACTATGACGATACATCCATCGAGTATCATCATAGTAGAGGGCATACTTATTTTTTACGATAAGAGGATAAGAGACCTCTGCGACATCAAGCTGTTCGTCGATGCCGATGCAGATGTCAGGATCCTGCGCAGGATCAAGCGCGACGTAAAGGAACGTGGCAGGTCACTTGATTCTGTGATCGACCAGTATCTTACGACTGTAAAGCCGATGCACGAGGCCTTTGTTGAGCCGACCAAGAAATTTGCCGACATCATAATTCCTGAGGGTGGCCAGAACAAGGTCGCCATGGAAATGGTAATAAACAGGCTGCAGGCACATCTGAACAGATAAAGCGCCTGCTGTAAGTTCATTTTTTTGAGGTATTGATAGAAAAATGGCACTAGAAACCACTGACCTTTTCAAACAGACTCTTTCGAGGGCGAAGGGCCTTCACCATATGACGGATGAAGAGGTAAAAAAGGTCCAGAAAGTCGTTTACTCGATCACAAAGGATGTAGCAGAGATATGTGAGGAAAATGACATTCCATATATGTTATCCGGGGGCACCGCGCTCGGAGCTGTAAGGCATGGGGGATTTATACCCTGGGATGACGACATAGATCTCAATATTTACCGGAAGGACATAGACAGGCTGGCCGATCTGATCGAAGAAAAATATCCGGACAAATACTATGTAGTAGTGCCGCTTCGGACGCCGGGCTACTACAGTTCATTTGTGCAGGTGCAGCTTAAAGGTACGACTTTCAGGGAGTATCTCTGGCAGGAAGACGGAAAGTGCGGCATCAAGATAGACCTCTGGATTTTGGAAAATGACTACGACAATCCGATAAAGCGCCGCTTCCAGGGCCTGCTCTGCGACGGAGGGTCGTTTATCCTGTCATGTATCAGGATGCACAGGGAGAAAAAGGAAGTCCTTTCCCTTGCCGAGGGCAACAAAAAAGGCCAGCGGCTTATAAAGATAAAATCAGCTATCGGAGCGCTTCCGTCGCTTTCACGGTGGTGGTGGTACAGGCGCGTCCAGCACTGGTTTTCAATGTGCCATGACGAACATTCGAAATACATTTCGATTCCGGGCGGACGCAAGCATTTTTTCGGAGAGATGTATGAGAGGGCAAAATTTTCGGATACGGTGAAGATGAAGTTTGAGGACTCGTATTTCCCTGTAACTAAAGACTATGACCACTATTTTCATGTGCTCTATCCGGGAGATTACATGCAGCTTCCGCCGCCTGAGAAGCGGGAGGAACATGTACTCTATGAACTCAAATTCAAAGATGACTGACCGGGAAAACAGTCCTTTTCAGAAAAAACTGGAAAAAATTTGACAAATCATTTATAATAACTTGTAAATTTTGGTAAAATCCAGATTAAATATATATTAAAAATCAGACAGGAGTTATTTTTTCATGGAAGAACACAGTGGTATTATAGTAGATGACCTGTATTTTGCAAGGGTGCTGCTTCATGTAAGGGGGCATATCACCGAGGATGTCGGGGAACTTTCGAAGGCAAGCATTTACATCAAGGATTCATTCCAGGGAAAGCTTGTGCCTTCGCACCTCGATTTCGACAGAAAAAACAGGACTTTCCACATAGTTTATCATGTGCTCGCCGCAAATGCGGATTACCCGATAGAGACAGGAGACTATTATCTCAGATTAAAAAACCATGGAAAAAGGTATTACTCCTACCTGACAGAGAGCCTCAGAGAGACCGAGAAGGACGGAAAGCTTAAGTACATTCCGACCGAGGAGGAGTTCAGGACAGGTGACTACGATCCGGCACCGTATGAATTTGAGCTCACGAAGAATACGGCAAAGCACGGCACTGAGACCTTTAATATGTACTCTATGATGGATCTCGATGAGGATACGCTCTATTTCCGTGTGATCTATATACCTCTGCTTGAAGATATGGGAATTCTCTACAACACAAAGCAGAGATTTATCGAGTGGAAAACGAATATGAGAAAGGCCTTCAATCCTTTCAAAGAGAGTATCCTGATTAAATATTTTAACAGATGCCAGAAAAAGAGAAAGCAGCTGAGAGAAGCAGGTGCGAAGCCTACGATCCTCTTTGCCTCGGGCTCCCGTGCGACGATAAGCGGAAACGAGGGCTTTATCTACGACAGGATGAAGGAGAGAGATCTCCTGAAAAACTACAATGTCCTGTTCAATTTCAAGGAAAATATCAATCTCCGCTATGGTGCCTTAGGCTCGTTTAAATTTACAAAGCAGCTCGCAATGAGCGATATTATCCTGATCGATGACTTCCTTCCTTTCGTTTACAAATTCGACTATCCGAAGGATGTGAAGTTCGTTCAGGTATGGCACGCCTGCGGCGCATTCAAGACTGTAGGACTTGAGCGTGAGGGAAAGCCGGGAGCACCAAAGACGAATACCAGAGTCCACAAGTGCTACACACATATGCCGGTAAGCTCGGAGCACTCGGGCAGACACAATGCCGAGGCTTTCGGTCTTCCAGAGAAGGTTTTCCTCCCGATAGGTGTACCGAGGACGGATATATTTTTCGACGAAGAATATAAGAAAAATATGGTCGATAAGCTCAGGAATGAGTTCCCTATCATAAAACAGCGCAATAAGGTCTATCTCTATGCACCGACTTTCCGCGGCAGGAACGCACACGATGCCCGCTTCCCTATGGAGAGGATTGACTGGAAAAAATGGGGAGCATTTTTAAAGGAGAGAAATGAGCTTCTGATCGTAAAAATGCATCCATTCGTTACCAGAGAAATCCCTATTCCGGAGGAGTACAAGGAATACATCCTCGACTTTTCGAAGTACAGAGAGGTAAACGATATCCTCTTTATCGCTGATGTCATGATAACCGACTACTCGTCGGTAATGTATGAGTATTCGCTTCTCAGAAGACCGATGTATTTCTTCGCTTTCGACCAGAGAATGTATGAGAACAGCAGAGATTTCTATGAGCCTTACGAGCAGACCGTCCCTTCGACCTCTGTTATCTATAAGACTTTCCCCGCACTTTTACACGCTCTCGAGAATACTGACGATTACGACTACGATGCTCTCGACAGGTTCGTAAAGAAGAACTTCAAATACACAGACGGGAAGTCCACAGACAGATTTATCGATCAGGTCATTTTAAAATAAAAAGCCGTTGACAGATTGCTGAAAAAGTAGTAAAGTATTAAGGCTGATGTAATCAAAAGGAGTCCCATTAGCCCCGGGATGACTTTTCATCAATATTAGTTTTTCAGCTGCGTCCGGACATGCGCAGAGGAGAAGCGACATATTTTTTTGGAGGATATACTAATGAACACCACTTATATGCCAAACCCGTCTAAGGTTGAGCGCAAATGGTATGTTGTCGATGCCGATGGCCAGACACTTGGACGTCTTGCATCAAATGTAGCCAATGTTTTACGCGGTAAGAACAAGCCGATCTTCACTCCTCACGAGGATTGCGGAGACTACGTTATCGTTGTAAACGCTGAGAAGATCAAGGTTACAGGTAAGAAGCTTGACGCTAAGCATTATTATCATCATTCAGATTTCGTAGGCGGACTCAGTGATACAACTCTCCGTGAGATGATTGCCAAGCATCCTGATCGTGTTATTGAAAATGCAGTTAAGGGAATGCTTCCGAAGGGCGCTCTTGGAAATCAGATGTACAAGAAGCTTTTCGTTTACGCAGGACCGGATCACAAGCATGCAGCCCAGAAGCCTGAGCAGCTTACATTCTAATCGGAGGATATTATGGCAACAGCTAAATATTACGGAACAGGAAGAAGAAAGTCTTCTGTAGCCAGAGTTTACCTTGTACCTGGCACTGGAAAGATCACTATAAATAAAGAGGACATCGATAAGTATTTCGGACTTGAGACACTTAAGGTTATCGTTCGTCAGCCTCTCGAGCTTACAGGCACTCTTGATAAGTTCGACGTTTTAGTAAATGTCAAGGGCGGCGGCTACACAGGTCAGGCTGGAGCTATCCGTCACGGCATCTCACGTGCTCTTCTTACGGTTGATGAAGAGTATCGTCCAGCTTTAAAGAAGGCTGGATTCCTTTCACGTGACCCACGTATGAAGGAAAGAAAGAAGTACGGCTTAAAGAAAGCCCGCCGTGCTCCACAGTTCTCAAAGAGATAATTTTCCAGAATATCTGGAATCCTTTTGGAAGTCTCGGAAACCATTGGTTTCCGGGGCTTTTTTCTTATACAAAAAATAGTGAATTTCTTTTCTGATTATGATATAGTTTTGATAGTACTTAGCTGAGTACATATAGAGGCTCATTTGGCATTTTTAGAAAGGCGAAGACGATGGAGCGGGTCAGAAAATTTTTTAAGCGCACAGCTTATGCAGCACTTGCTGCTGCACTGATGTTTATCGCATTATTTGTGTACCTGGAGAGCAGTAAAACGAC
Source organism: Lachnospiraceae bacterium (assembly GCA_003862155.1). Taxonomy (GTDB): domain Bacteria; phylum Bacillota; class Clostridia; order Lachnospirales; family Lachnospiraceae; genus Weimeria; species Weimeria bifida. The sequence goes on along the minus strand of QOUV01000001.1, from coordinate 64,929 downwards.
AGCAGAAGCAGAAGAAGAACCATCTGCTTATGCTTTAAAAATAGCGTATGTGACTGATGCCAACGGCTGCATGCATGTTTTTAACACGGATCAGACAAAACCATCTGCTGATGGAAGTATCAAAAGTATCCACAATAATACCTATAAACCGAAAGATAACAGTAAAACATATGCATATATCACATCACGTGGCGATTTGAGCAACTGTGATTTCAGCAGTATTGGACATGGCAAATATACTGAAGATTCTAATCCTGATAAGAACGGCTATTTTGAAGTGAAGTCAGTTGATATTGAGGCTGACACAACGGCTGTCAGCGACATGGACCGGGCTTTTGGGTGGTTACAGAATGTAAAAAAGATCAATACCGAAAATCTAAATACTGATAATGTGACCAATATGGAGGATATGTTTTACAGATGCATGAGTCTTGTCTCTCTTGATTTAAGTAATTTCAGGACAAGTAAGGTAACTGAAATGGGAGGAATGTTCGGATTCTGCAAAAATCTTACTTCGCTGAATGTTTTCAATTTCGATACAAGTCAGGTAAGAAACATGAGTTGTATGTTTGAATATTGTGAAAAACTTACGTCTCTTAACCTGGATAGTTTTTATACAGCTGTGCTGCAACTCCCTCACTTCTCTTGATTTGAGCAGCTTTGATACCGGAAATGTGACAGATATGAGTAAGATGTTTTTGAAATGTGAAGGACTTAAACAGCTTGATTTAAGTGGATTTAATACAAGCAGGGTGACCGATATGGAAAAAATGTTCTATTACTGCAGTGCCTTCACTTCTCTTGATTTGAGCAGCTTCAATACTGAAAATGTGACAGAAATGGGCAGCATGTTTGAAGGCTGTACAGAACTCACTACACTTGATGTAAGCCATTTTAATACAAGCAAAGTAACAGATATGCAATCTATATTTAAAGATTGCTGGTCGCTTGCACAGGTGGCTCTCTCAGAAAACGGGTACGCAAAGTTTGCTGCTGAGCTTCCAACACCGACAATAACAATTAATGGTAAAGAGTCAGATGGAAAATGGGGTCTTGATGGAGAAACAGTATCAAAAGAATACGCAGCGAAAGACATTCCGTCTGCCGGTAAGTGGTATGCACAGACAGTAGAGAGACCGGCTCAGCCGACAAAACCGACACAGCCGACAGAACCGACAAAACCAACGCAGCCGACACAGCCAGCAAAACCAACGCAGCCGACAAAACCGACGCAGCCGACACAGCCAACAAAACCAACGCAGCCGACACAGCCAACTAAACCAAAAAATCCAGCACAGCCTGCAAAGCCGACTGCGAAGAAGACTACTCCAACCAGAAAATCAGAAAAGACAATTACTGGAAAGCTTGTCAAAAAAGGAAAGAAGACCATGATCGTTGACAAGAAGACCAGGAAGGCTATAAAGAACAAAATCGTAAAAGTCGGTAAGAAGTATTACTACGCTGACAAGAATGGCCGGGTAGTCAACAAAATCAAGGTCGTAAAGGTCGGGAAGACTACTTATATTACAAAGAAGAATGGCCAGATTTATACTAACACGACCATTAAGGTGGGAAAGACAAAATACAGGATTTCTAAGAACGGTAAGGCCACAAAAATTACTAAGCCGACAAAAGTTAAAAAAATAAAGAAGGCCGCAAAGAAATCTAAAAAGGTCAATAATTCGAAAAATCAGCCAGTAAATCGAAAAAGACGTCTAAGAAACCTAAGAAGTCAAAATCGAGGAATGCTAAAAAGCCGAAGAAATCAACAAAGAAGACAGACAAAAAAACTAAAAAATCAAAAAAGATAAAAAAGTCAAAAAAGACGGTCAAGGCGGCTAAAAAGTGAAGAAAACTACTAAGCTATTCTTTCAAAAAATACCCGAGTCCGCGCTTTGTCTTCAGTGTGACTTTCGAGCCTGCTGCTTTCAGCTTGTTCCTGACATACGAAATGTACACGAATACGACTCTGTCGTCGGTATCGGAATCGAGGCCCCAGATCTTTTCCATGAAGGTGTCCTGATTGATGAAGGTGTCGTGGTTTAACATCAGCATCTCGAGCATCTGGAATTCCTTTGATGAGAGTTCCTCAGAACCTTTAGGACCGTTCAGAACGCTCTTCTTGCGGTCTAAGGTGATGTCACCGAAGGAGAGGTCGACTTCCTTCGTCTCGGCTGTGCGGCGTGTGATGCTGCGGAGGCGGGCGAGAAGCTCCTTCATAGCAAATGGCTTCGGCAGATAGTCGTCGGCGCCTGCGTCGAGCCCTTCAACTCTGTCGTCAATCTCTGACTTTGCGGTCAGAAGCAGGACGGGGAGAGTGGAGCCTTCGGCGCGGATTTTTTTAAGGACTTCAAGGCCGCTCATGCCTGGCATCATGATGTCTAAGATCGCGGCGTCGTAAGATGCGCCGGTCAGATAGTCGTAGGCGTCGTCTCCATTGTTCACGATATCGACCGAATAGTTGTTTTTCTTCAGGACAGCAGCGACCGGTTCGGTAAGCTCCTCCTCGTCATCTGCTAAAAGTATTCGCATAGCGTAATCCTTCTCAAAAATTTTATCAAAGTGTCAGCCTTATTTCGAAGCTCTTCCCATCCTTTGAAAATGCGTGCGCCTCGCCCTTGTGGAATCTGACGATCTCGGCAACGACTGCGAGTCCGATTCCACTTCCACCGGTCTTTCGGATGCGGGACTTGTCAAAACGCGCGAAGCGGTCGAAAAGATTATCGAGAGAGCCTGGTGTTATCGCCTCACAAGGGTTTGAAACTGTAAGCGTGTAACCGTGACGCTTTAATTTCGTGGCTTTATACGGCTTTCCTTTAAGGCACACAGACACATCGCCAGTGGCGTATTTCATTGCGTTGTCAAAAATCATAGAGAGGCAGCGGGCCATATTTTCGCGGCTTCCATAGTATGGAAGAAAGTCGGGTACATCTAAGGAGATGTGCTTCCCCTGGTATTCACCTGCGGTATTTTTTACAAGCTCAGCGAGGTCGAAGCCTGAAAGCTCTGTCCTCCCGCCAGCCTCGTCCATTCTGGCAAGAAGCACTAATTTTTCAGTGAGAGAAGTAAGGCGGGTGATCTGATTCTTTATGTTTGTGAGCCATTTGCTCCCGCCGTTTTCCATCTCGATGACTTCGGCATTCGACGAGATGATAGCGAGTGGAGTCTTGATCTCGTGGCTCGCATCGGTAATAAACATCTTCTGCTTCTGAAAAGCAGCTTCGGCCGGTGCCATCGCAAGCTTTGTCAAAAATTTCATCAGGATAAAAATGGCAAAAACCCCGATAACTCCTACGAGCATCGATGCCCTGAGAAAATTTCTGACGGAGGCCGCGTCTCTTTCTACATTTAAAAAAATGATCAGATAGTGGCTTGAATCAGTCTGTGTCAGCCTGTAGCGGTAAGCTCCCATGCCTCCGGTACTTTTCCCGCTGGATACAGCTTCTGATATCATATTCTCGGCCTCGGATGTGCTGATGCTTGCGATATCGGTCATATTGGTCGAGATGATCTGCTTCCTGCTGTCGAGCTGCGCGGAGAAATATCTGGTGTCATACAAAGCTTCACTCATCTGATTTCCGGAAGGTCCGTCAGGCATGCTGCCGCCGTTTGAACTGCCCTGTTTGTCAGAACTGCTTCCGGAGTTATCAGAACCGGCACCGCCGCTGGCAGGATTCTTTCCAGCATCAGAAGATGATGCAGCGGGCTTTGGCGGGGGAGTTGTCCCGTCCCTCATATCTTCGAGATTGCCGCCCGACGCCTGGATCATATCGATCCTGCTGTCGCAGTCCTGTATGTAACTGCGGTAATTCAGGGCGTTTATCGCCACGATTATCAGAAGCATTACAATGATTACTGAAGTCATTGCCACGCGGATGAATTTTTTCCTCAATGATCTTAACATGAAAAAAGTATAGCATAATATGATTGACAAATCTATATTGAGGTAGTATAATCAAGAGCATAAAAGAACATTAGTTCGAATTACGGTGCAGCTATCATTATATTTTTATTAAATCCGAAAGTTTTTTAAAAAGGACTTTCATTTTACTCCCGGATGTATTATTATATTAGAGCAACACTATATGTAGTATTTTTTATTGAGAAACACCTCTAGAGATAGTTGTTTTAAGATTCCACCAGCTTGAAGGGGATACAGGGCCGGGCGGCTGGTACAGATTTGATTTTAAGGAAAGAAGGTTTTTAGGTGAACAGTATCGTTGTGAAGACAAATGTGATCAAGAGGAACGGCGCCGAGGTGACATTCGACGAGACGAAGATCACTAATGCCATCGCGAAGGCGAATAAGGAGGTAGACGCCATCCATCAGCTGAACCAGGCACAGGTTCAGGCTGTTGCAGACAGTATTGCTAAGCAGGTGGCCCAGCTTCCTCATGCGGTGAATGTCGAGGACATACAGGATATGGTAGAGAAGGGCATCATGGAGATGCGCGGTTACGAAGTCGCTCAGAAGTATGTCCGTTACCGCTATACCAGAGAGCTTGCCAGGAAGTCGAATACGACGGATGACAAGATCCTTTCGCTGATCGATCAGGACAACGAAGAGGTAAAGGAAGAGAACTCGAACAAGAATCCAGCGATCAACTCTACACAGCGTGACTATATTGCCGGAGAGGTTTCGAGGGACCTTACGAACCGTGTCCTCCTTCCTGAGGATGTCGTCAGAGCTCACCGTGAGGGCATCATTCACTTCCACGATTCAGACTATTTTGCCCAGAGAGAGCATAACTGCGACCTTATTAACTTAGACGATATGCTACAGAACGGCACAGTTATCTCTGAGACTATGATCGAGAAGCCGAAGAGCTTCTATACAGCGTGCAACATCACGACACAGATCGTAGCTCAGGTAGCTTCGAACCAGTACGGCGGACAGTCATTTTCCCTCGCACACCTGGCTCCGTTCGTAGATGTATCACGTCAGAAGCTTAAGAAGCAAGTTATTGAGGAGAGAAAGGCTGTAGGCGATGACCTGGACGAAGAGAAGGTCATGAAGATCGTAGACCACCGTCTCCAGCTCGAGATCGAGTCAGGTATCCAGACCATCCAGTACCAGCTCGTTACTCTGATGACTACGAATGGCCAGACTCCTTTCGTTACTATGTTTATATACCTCGATGAGGCACCTGAGGGACAGACCAGGGATGACCTTGCCCGTCTTGCGAAGGAAGTCTTCAGACAGCGTATCCAGGGCACTAAGAACGAGAAGGGTGTCTGGGTTACACCGGCGTTCCCGAAGATCATCTATGTCCTCGATGAGGACAATATCAGCGAGGGCAGCAAGTACTTTGATCTGACGAAGCTTGCTGCCGTATGCACTGCCAAGCGTATGGTTCCGGACTTTATTTCAGCTAAGGTCATGAGGGAAGTCAAGGGCGATGTTTACCCCTGCATGGGATGTCGTTCATTCCTTACTCCTGATAATGAGAAGCAGCGTGAGGGCCTCTGCAACGACGATAACAAAGCCGGCGCCAAGAACTTTAAGAAGGGCGAGCACAAGTACTATGGCCGCTTCAATCAGGGCGTAGTCACTATAAACCTCGTTGATGTAGCCTGCTCTGCTGTCAAGGAGTCTGAAGAGGAAGGTACTGACAGATTCGATGAGTTCTGGAGGATATTTGATGAGAGACTTGAGCTCTGCCACAAGGCTCTTCAGTGCAGACACAACCGTCTGATGGGAACTTCATCAGATGTAGCTCCTATCCTCTGGCAGCATGGAGCTCTTGCCCGTCTGAAGAAGGGTGAGAAGATCGACAAGCTCCTTTTCGGAAACTATTCCACTATATCACTGGGGTATGCCGGCCTCTATGAGATGACTTATGAGATGACAGGCGTTAGCCACACTTCACCTAAGGGTAAGAAGTTCGCACTCTCTGTCATGCAGCACTTGAATGACAAGTGCAGCGAGTGGAGAGCTGCCGAGAACATCAGCTACTCACTCTATGGAACACCGATGGAGTCCACGACTTACAAGTTCGCTAAGAGCCTCCAGAGAAGATTTGGCATCATTCCTCATGTTACGGATAAGAACTATATCACGAACAGCTACCATGTTCATGTTACAGAGGAGATAGATGCTTTCTCGAAGCTGAAGTTTGAGTCGGAGTTCCAGAACCTCTCACCAGGCGGAGCCGTATCATATGTTGAGGTTCCGAACCTCCAGAATAATATTCCGGCAGTGCTCGCCATTATGAGGCACATATATGAGAACATCATGTATGCCGAGCTGAATACGAAGAGCGATTACTGCGAAGTATGTGGATATGATGGTGAGATACGTATTGTAGAGGATGAGAACCACAAGCTCGTCTGGGAGTGCCCTAAGTGCGGTAACAGAGACCAGACGAAGATGTCTGTAGCCCGCCGTACCTGCGGATACATCGGTACGCAGTTCTGGAATCAGGGCCGTACACAGGAGATCAAGGACAGAGTGCTGCACCTGTCGATTCCTGAGTTTGAAGGCGAAAATATGAACGTTAACGCAGAATCCAAGTAAGCTCCTTTAAGTGAGGTTTTTAGTGAGCTTTTATGGCAGCAGGCTTATTTGGCCTGCCGCCAGAGTTTTTTCTTATGAATTACGGACAGATTTATTACACAGATATAGCAAATGGCCCGGGCTGCAGGACCAGTCTTTTTGTCAGTGGCTGTACTCACCACTGTAAAGACTGTTTTAATCAGGAGACCTGGGATTTTTTATATGGTCATGAGTATACGAAAGACGTCGAGGACAAGATCATAAAGTCTCTTGTGCCTGAATATATAGAAGGCATCACGCTTCTGGGTGGTGAGCCAATGGAAGTTAAGAATCAGCGGACTCTTGTATCGCTCTGCAGACGCATCAGGAGAGAAGTTGTGCATGCCACGATCTGGATATATTCGGGTTACACCTGGGAGGAACTTACTGACAGGGAGAATAAACGCTGCCACTGTGAAGTGACAGATGAGATACTTTCACTTACAGATGTCTTGGTGGATGGAGAGTTCAAGGAAGAACTTAAAGACATATCGCTTCACTTCCGTGGCTCTTCGAACCAGCGCATTATAGATGTTCCGGCCACACTGAAAGCCGGGAAGATCGTGCTTTCAGATCAGATGTAGGGAAGGACTACTGGCCGCTGCAGACTGCAGCGGCCAATTTTTATATCTGGATTGCACAAAGCTATTCTGCAGGGCAATGGACATCCGCAGGCGATAATGCTATCATATGCTTTAGTTTTGTATACCAAATTATTTTCATGTTAACGCAGAGATCTGGGATTTTATTATGTCGAAGATTTATTTTTTACGTCATGGCCAGACGGATATGAATATAATTCATATGCTTCAGGGCCGAAGCGACACGAGCTTGAACGACAGAGGGAGGCAGCAGGCCAGAGAGGCTGGCCGGGTTTTTAAGGAGAAGGGCATAACGCCGGATATTATTTTTTCATCTCCTCTTACAAGGGTAAGGCAGACTGTAGACGAGGCGCTTGGAGCGCAGGACCTTGAGGCCCTCGATATGACATACGGTGAGGCTCTGGCCTATCAGGGGAGGAAAATCCCGAGAGTCACAGACAAGCGCCTTATCGAGATGAGCTTCGGCGAAGTCGAGGGCATACCGATTGACAAGCTGCCTCGCGGCTTTGAGAAGGTGTTTTTTGAGACTCCGTCGAAGTATAAGCCGGTCCCGGGAGCGGAGTCCTATGACGAGCTGCTTTCCCGCGGCAGAGAGTTTATTGAGTTTTTGAGGAAAGAGACACGTGAGGGAGCTCCGATGGCGGATAAGACCGTAGTCTGCGCTACTCACGGCGGCCTTCTGCATGGTATTTTAAATCTTCTCTGGCACAGGGAGATAGATGATTTCTGGAAGTCGCATGTCTTAAACTGTGCCATCATTGAGGCCAGGCTTGGGGACTCAAAGGAAGAAGACGATGCGCTCTTCGTATCAGACGGCTACACTGGAGAAGAGTGATAGTTTCGGTGAACCGGCTGATAACTGAATGAATACGCTAATTCGGTACAATAGTTTCCTAAAATTTGACAAACAATGACATTTGATTGTTTTTTTTACAGGACAGTTATGATAAAATAGATTTAGTTGAACCCGAGAGGCACTTAAGGAAGGGAGGGACTGTGTATGTCATCTGACAGCGGCAGGAAGTGCGTACTTATTATCGATGATTCTGAGCTGAACAGAAAGCAGCTGAAGGATATCTTAAAGGATGAGGTCGATGTCATCGAAGCGAAGAATGGCGATGAAGGTATGAACGTTATCCGGGAGAAGTTCCATCAGCTCGATATTGTTCTCCTGGATCTTATAATGCCGGGCAAGCTGGATGGCTTTGGTGTTTTAAGTGAGATGAAGAGGGAGCATATGACAGATTATCTTCCTGTCATTATGATCTCTACGAACAATGACCCGAAGAACATCGAGAAAGCTTATGATCTGGGCGTTCTGGATTTCATATCGAGACCGTACATCGAGCGTATTGTGCGGCGCAGAGTCCTTACGACTATAAAGCTGTTCAAGAAGCAGAGAGATATTGCAAACAGGATCGACAGGAATTACAAGGCTGACGATGAGGTCCGTGATTCGAGGACAGGCCTTCTGTACAAGACGAACTTTTTTAATCAGGCTGACACGCAGCTTCGGAACTTGAATCTCGGAAATCTTTGGATGGTGGCCGTGGATATCGACCACTTCAAGCTCTTCAACAGCTACTATCAGTGGGAGACAGGAGACGCCTACATAAAGAAGATTGGACAGACACTCTTAGAGTCGGCCCAGAGGCACGGCGGTGTAGCAGGATATCTGGGCGGAGACGACTTCGCGATTCTCTGTCCTGCCAGAATGGATATAGTCGAGAGCTTATCCAATAATCTGAACCGTTACCTGACAGATAACAGTTTCGAGCCGTCATTTCGGGTGAATTTCGGCATCTATCCTATAGTCGCATCTATGAAGCAGTCGGCCAATGACCTCTACGATCTGGCGGCTATCGCTCTTGAGACGATCAAGGGAGACTACACTGTAAATATCAGTGTCTACGACCCGACCATGATCCAGAAGGAGCAGGACGAATACAAGCGTCTTCTGAACATTCAGGAAGGTATCAAGAATGGCGAGTTTACGATCTATCTGCAGCCTAAGGTGAATATCTCGACAGGAAAGATTATCGGAGCAGAGGCTCTTGCGAGATGGAATCACGATGGACAGGTACTAGGCCCGAACCTTTTCGTACCTGTCATGGAGAAGAACGGACTTATCTCCACTCTCGACAAGATCATCTGGGACCGTGCAGCCCGCTTCATAAAAAAGCAGATCGAGAAGCAGGTACAGCCTATTCCGATTTCGGTGAATATTTCAGAGGCCGATATCTATACTATGGATGTACCGGAACTTTTCAGTGAGATAATCAGGGCTTACGATATACCGGCAGGGCTTCTGGAAGCTGAGATCTCGGAAGCGACATTCGCGAATGCGCCTGCGAAGGCGGCAGACACTGTAAACAGGCTGCATGAGATAGGAATGAGCGTGTCGTACGATGACTTTGGCACAGGACTTGCATCGATCAATACGATAGAGAGCCTGAACATAGATATGTTAAAGGTCGATACCTCTTTTTTAAGGCTTTCGGCAGATGCGCCTGAGCACAGCAGGAATATATTAGAGCCGGTGCTTGGCATGGCACAGCAGTTCCAGCTCCCGGTGATCATCGAGGGAGTAGAGACAGCGGAGCAGATGGAATTTTTAGAGCAGATGGGATGCGATTACGCCCAGGGCTATTATTTCCACAAGCCGATGCCGGCAGAGAAGTTTACGAAGCTTATCAGCAATCCGCAGAAGCTTGACCTTACAGGCATTCAGGTCAGCGTACCTCAGTCGTACAAGGTGAGACAGATCTTAGACTCGAGCTATATTTCCGATGAGGTCATTGCGAATATCTTCGGCTCACTTCTGATCCTGAACAGAGATGGAGAGACAGTAAGAGTCGGCTGGTCGCTGCAGGATATCGATGGAGACTCGGAACTCTCTGATCTAGTGGATGCTTCATCCGAAGTGCCTCTCTCAGATATGGTAAAAGACACTGACAGAGAAGCCTTCCTGAGACTTTTTGACGAGGCTTTAAAGAACAGGAAGAAGGGCGCCAAGGGCTCGTTCATATTTGTTTTCGGAGGCAGACAGCATCTGATAAGACTCCGCATCTTCTATATGAGAAACAACATCAACGAGCAGATCTACTATGCTATGTGCGACGAGATAGAGGACGAAGAAAAATAAAATCATTGTAAAATACCCATAAGAGTGTTAATATATTTCAGGAATTCAAAGGCTGTGAATGCAATTTATTTCACAGCCTTTTTTAAAAAATTCATATATAGCTTTTGACTATAAAACTACAGATCAAGAAGGTAAATAGAACGTGTCTGATGTAAAAGAGATGACTGAGGAGATAAGTCGTCTGAAGAAAGAGAAGAACGCCATAATCATGGCGCATTACTACGTGGCTGATGAGATCCAGGATATTGCTGATTTTGTCGGTGACTCATTTTTTCTGGCAAAGAAGGCTACCGAGACAGATGCCGATATCATAGTACTGTGCGGCGTCAGGTTTATGGGCGAGAGTGCGAAGATCTTAAATCCTACGAAGAAGGTGCTGATACCTGAGATCGCAGCAGACTGCCCGATGGCTCATATGGCAACGACAGACGGTATCGCAGAGATAAGAGACGAGTACGACGATCTTGCGGTAGTATGCTATGTGAACTCCACTGCAGACCTTAAGGCTGCAAGTGATGTCTGCGTTACGAGTGCGAATGCGCTTAAGATCGTAAAGAACCTCCCTCAGAAGAATATCTACTTCATCCCTGATCAGAATCTGGCACATTTTATTGCCGACCAGCTCCCTGAAAAGCATTTTATTTTTAACAATGGTTTCTGCCACGTTCACAATTCGATAAGCCTCGATTCACTCAAGAAGACCAGGGCCTTAAAGCCAGATGCCCCGGTACTTGTTCACCCGGAGTGTAAACCTGAGGTAGTAGCAGAGGCGGATTTTGTAGGATCCACTTCAGGAATTATCAAATATGCTACAGAGTCCGATCAGAAGGAGTTTATCGTTGCGACTGAACTCGGAGTTATGCATGAGCTGAAGAAGAGAAATCCTGACAAGACATTTTACCCGGCAGGACCTATGCAGATCTGCCCGAATATGAAGAAGCTCACTCTGGAGAAGCTTCTCCATGTTTTAAAATATGAGGATTCGGAGATCACTCTGCCAGAGAATCTGATGAAGGATGCGAAAGCTCCTATGGAAGAGATGTTGAGGCTTGCCAAATGAAGAAGAGTTATGACGTTATTATAGTAGGAGCTGGTGTTGCAGGTTGCTTTGCAGCGCTTCATCTGCCTCCCGACAGACAGATACTTATGATCACGAAGGAGGATATCACCGAGTGTGATTCCTACCTGGCACAGGGAGGGATCTGTGTGCTCAAGGATCCTTCGGATTACGATGCATTTTTTGAAGATACGATGAGAGCAGGGCACTACGAGAACCGAAGGGAGTCCGTAGACTGCATGATACGCTCTTCGAAGGGTGTGATAGAGGAGCTGATGGGATACGGCGTGGATTTCGCGAGAAACCCGGACGGTACTCTTGAGTTTACAAGAGAGGGGGCCCACTCGACGAACCGTATCCTGCACCACGAGGATATCACCGGAAGAGAGATCACTACTCATCTTCAGGCTGCGATAAAGAGACTCCCGAATGTCGAGATACATGAGCATACCAGGATGGTCGATATTCTCTCAGAGAAAAACCGCTGTGATGGTATTGTGCTGATAGATGAAGACGGAAAATTAAGGACAGTTTTTGCATCGCATGTTATGCTCGCTACCGGAGGAATCGGTGGTATCTACGAGAACTCGACGAACTATCCATCTCTTACAGGAGATTCGCTTGCTATCTGCTTGAAGCGCGGTATCGAGCTCGAGCATGTAAATTACGTCCAGATTCACCCGACTACATTTTACAGTGAGAAAAAGGAGCGCAGGTTCTTAGTTTCTGAATCTGTCAGAGGAGAGGGCGCAGTCCTCCGTGACAAGAACGGAGATCGTTTCACAGATGAGCTCCAGCCGAGGGATGTGGTGAGTGCGGCAATCCTTAAACAGATGTCAAAGGACCATACGAAGTACGTCAACCTCGATATGACTACGATAACGAAATTTGATATAGCAAAGCGTTTCCCGCACATTGTAGAGCATTGCTTAGAGAACGGCATCGACCCGAAGAAGGACTTTGTCCCTGTAGTTCCGGCACAGCACTATTTCATGGGAGGAATTCATGTCGATCTGAATTCACACACTTCGATGGATCACCTCTATGCATCGGGCGAGACCTGCTGCAACGGAGTTCACGGAAAGAACAGGCTGGCCAGCAACTCGCTTCTCGAAAGTCTTGTATTTGCAAAGAATGCGGCAGAGCACATGCAGATGATCGACGGCCAGAGAGCCTGGGAGGGAAGGAAGCCGAGGTACTTAAAGCATATAGATGAATCGCCGGCTGAACTTGCCAGGACATACAGCTTCGATCCGGACCAGCTCCTTGACACAAAGGATTCAGACGAAGAGAACAAGCAGCTGATCTGGGATGAAATCGACAGGGAAAATAATTTAGCTAATTGACAGGTTAAAAAAATGACAGATATCACACTTAAATTAAACGCAGACCCATATTTACTTTCAGCTCTACGGGAGGATGTCACATCAGAGGACGTGACAACGGATGCGATAATGCCTGAGAACAGGATGGGACAGGTTGACCTTATCGCAAAAGAGGACGGGGTCCTCTGCGGAATAGATATTTTCGAGCGTGTATTTACACTGCTCGATGCAAATACCAGATTTTCACTTTTTGCAAAGGAAGGCGGAGAGATCCACAAGGGTGAAAAGATTGCCGAAGTTACGGGCGACATAAAGACTCTGCTTGTTGGTGAAAGAACAGCTCTGAACTATCTTCAGAGGATGAGCGGTATCGCCACTATGACTCGCCAGATGGTAAAGCTTCTCGACGGATCGAAGACGAAGCTTCTCGATACCAGAAAGACGACTCCGAATATGCGTCTCTTCGAGAAGTATGCTGTAAAGGTCGGTGGCGCTACGAACCACAGATACAACCTTACTGACGGCGTTCTTATTAAGGACAACCACATCGGGGCAGCAGGCTCTATCACCAAGGCGGTGCAGCTGGCTAAGGATTATGCTCCTTTTGTTAGAAAAATAGAGGTTGAGACCGAGACTATCGATCAGGTGAAGGAGGCACTCGAGGCCGGTGCTGACATCATAATGCTTGACAATATGTCACACGATACGATGAAAGAGGCCATTGCTCTGATAGGGGACAAGGCTGAAACGGAGATTTCTGGAAATGTCACTGAGGATAATGTCGAGCAGATAAAGGACTTAGGCGCTGACTATGTATCCAGCGGTGCGCTGACTCACTCGGCACCGATACTTGACCTGTCACTTAAGAACCTCCATCCGATAGACTGATATATGAGTACGAGCATTTTTGTAATGGCCCACAAGCCTTACACCAGACCAATCCGGTTATCTGAGATTTATCGGCTTTGGCAGGCAGTCGGCGGAAATCATCCTGGCAGGAGATCCATCAGCGCAGTTTGGGAAAAATCCGCTGGACAGAAAGAAAATTGAAGAATTTTTCGGGTAAATAGAAACAGCTGCCACTACGAACGGCGATCGAACAGAAAAACGTGACACAGCGAGCCGTTGCAGTGGCAGCTGTTTCTGCGTAAGTCAAAAAAATACCTCCAGTCTGTTTTCAGACTGGAGGATTTTTATTGGTTTAGACAGGAACTATAGAGTTCACGCTGAGACTATAAGCTGTTTTTTATTGGTTTATACTGCCTGTGATGAGGTTTTCTCTTCCTTCTCAGGCTCTTTCTCTACGCGGTCTGGATGCTCTTCGGCCCAGAGTCTCTTTGCAACTGGTGCCCAGGCATCAGCATAAGGCTTGGTCTTCTTGTACAGATCCTCTGGATCCTCTGGAGACTCAGGATCTGTAGGAACGGCTTTTCCTTCCTTTACGAGCTGACCGAGGATCTCAGGATTCTCAAGCATCGGGCAAGGCTGAAGCATGTTCTTGTTGAACGGCTGCTGCTGTCTGTACAGCTGGAAGATCGGCTGCTTAAAGCAGTCGAGCAGGCTGTCTTTACGGATGTTAGCGCTGGAGTAGTGGATGAATACGCACGGATCGACGTCACCTCTGGCGTTGATGTGGCAGTACTCACGTCCTCCGGCTACGCAGCCCCCGACGAACTCACCGTCGTTCTGGAAGTCGAGAGCGAAGATAGGCTTGCCGCCCTTAAATCCACGGATCTCACGAACTCTGTGGAACATATACTCACGCTGCTCTGGTGTAGGGCAGAGCTCCGGAGCTCCCGCAGCGCCAGTCGGCATATAGTGGAAGTACCAGATGTAACGGGCACCCTTCTCCACAAGGAGATCGAGGAACTCATCACAGGTAACGTTCTTGTAGTTTACGCTTGTGTAGCAGATCGAGCATCCGAAGAAGAGCTTGTTCTTCTTCAGAAGATCCATGGCGTGCATTACTTTATCAAATACACCCTTGCCGCGACGGCCATCATTGGCCTCTTCGAATCCCTCAACAGAGAGAGCGAAGCTCATATTTCCAACTTCACGAACCTTCTCACAGAATTCCTGATCGATAAGAGTTCCGTTTGTAAACGGCTGGAAATATGATGTCTGATGCTTGGCAGCAAGCTTTATAAGGTCATCCTTTCTGACTAACGGTTCACCGCCTGTGAAAAGCCAGTTGTGGATTCCCATCTCTTCACCTTCAGTGATAAGCTTGTCGAGCTCTTCATAGGTGAGATTTAATTTATTGCCATACTCGGCAGCCCAGCATCCTGTGCAGTGAAGGTTACATGCCGAGGTCGGATCTACAAGAATCGACCATGGGATGTTGCAACCCTCTTTATCGCCTAATGCTCTTGTATCCTTATAACCTCTGAATGCTGCTTCGTATCCAAGGTTTAAAGCTGCCATCTTTATAAGTCTCGGATCAACTTCATCGAAGATCTTATTCGTGAACTGCATCCACTTGCTGTTTTCGTCTTCAAATTGAGCTCTAAGTGCATCATATGCCTTATCAGGCCAGGTGTTTTTAAGCACCTTCTGAACCAGGTCAACCATCTGGCACATGGCCTTGCCTCTACCTTTGTTTACATGCTTTAACGCAGCAGTGATAGCAACGTCAAAAGCAGCACGCTCTGCCTTATGCTTTAAGTCAGCCATTTGTAAAAACCTCCTGCAATACATATTTTATTAACGATTATCATTTTATAGGCATGAGCCAAAAAATTCAAGGCGCTTGAACAAATGATTAACACATTCAAAAAATTGTAGCGATTTCAAAGATGACAAAATCGCAATTCTGTCTTAGAGGGCTTCTGCTCTACTTGTAGAAAGCCCGATTTTGATGTAAAGTATAAAGGACGTTTATTGGGCCATACTTAAAAATACGAGGTGAAATAAATGAAGACCGGACTTATAGTAGAGGGCGGTGGAATGAAATGCGCGTACTCAGCAGGAGTACTCGACGTATTCATGGAAAACGATATCAATTTTGACTATGTAAGCGGTGTATCAGCCGGAAGTGCCTGTGCGGCCTCTTATCTGGCAGGACAGCGCGAGAGAAATCGCAGGTTCTATTCGATTCACTCAATGTCAAAAAAGTACGCAGGTGTTGAAAACCTTCTAAAGACCGGAAGCTTTTTCGGGCTCGACTATATCTATTCGACGCTCACAGACAGCGACGGCGCAGATCCGCTGGATTTTCCGGCACTTATGGCCAATCCGGCTGAGTTCGAAGTCGTGGCTACCGACGCGCTGACAGGACACGCCGTATATTTTAACAAAAATGATATGAGCCAGGACCACTATGAGGCTATTAAGGCAAGCTGCGCCCTGCCGGTCATGAGCAATCCTCAGGTCGTAAACGGCAGGGAATATTTCGATGGAGGAGTCAGTGACTCGATCCCTATCCAGAGGGCATACGAGAGAGGTGTAAGGAAGGCTGTGATCATTTTTTCAAAGCCGGAAGGTTATCTGATGGAGCCACAGCCCCACAGATTCATCTACACCTTTGCGCTTCACAAATATCCGGCAGTGATCTACAGGTTAAACCACAGGCACGAGTTCTACAACAGGCAGATTACGAAGGCCAGAAAACTGCGTGATGCCGGCAGAGTACTCACTTTTTCACCGTCGTCGGATATAAAGGTCGACACCTACAAGGTCGACCAGGATGTAATGGAAGCGCTTTATCAGAATGGAAGACAGGACGCAGAGGCGAGAGTATCGGAGCTTAAGAATTTTCTTGGATTGAATTAGGAGATTTAATTTGTCGATCAAATGGAAAAATTTCTGGCTGGCATTTCTGCCGCCGATACTGATCCTCGCTGTCCAGAATATTATGGCGCTGGCGGGTTCCGGGATTGTTTTCGGGATTAAGGCCGTATCCTTTCATGGAAAGAATTTAACAGAACTCTATAAAAGCTACACCTCGACTATCACAAGTCCCGCTTTTTCATCCGTTGTGCTGCTGATCTATGCAGTCATAGCTATTGCCATTTTTGCGCCGTGGTGGTCTAAGAAGAGAGTTGCATTCGATTCGCGCCGGATGTCATTTCGCGGATTCAAGCCGCTCCTCTTAATATTTGGCATAATACTTTTTGTAGTCGGAGCTCAGGTCGCGTCGAATTACCTGGTGAACTGTCTCAGTGCGCTGTTCCCGAAAGAGCTGATAAAGTACTCGAAGATTATGAAAAATGCCGGACTCGACAGAGCGGGGGCTACACCGGTCATAATAATCTATGCCGGATTCGTCGGGCCTGTTGCGGAGGAATTTGCGTTCAGGGGGCTCTCCCTCGGATATTTTAAAAAATCCCTGCCTTCATTTGCGGCGGCAAATATCCTGCAGGCTCTGCTCTTTGCAGTTATACATTTGAATTTTATTCAGGGTGTCTATGCATTTATAATAGGGCTTCTGCTCGGCTATGTGGCATACAGGACCGGGAGCCTGCTGCTTTCTATGGTGCTTCACATCTGCTTTAACTCGACTTCGTTTATACTGCAGATTCTGACGCCGAAGGCCATGAACGGCGGTGCATTCCTGGCATTTGCGATACTTGTTCTGTCTATGATGGCAGTGTACGCAGGCATTTTTATGCTGATAGGTTCACAGCCTATGGCAAAGGAGAAGTGATGTCATTTGTTCATCTGCACACTCATACGCAGTATTCGATACTGGATGCGTCGAATAAGATAGACAATTACATACAGAGACTTAAGGATCTGGGGATGACCGCAGGAGCGATCACCGATCACGGCAATATGTACGGAGCCATCGAATTTTACCAGAAGGCAATGAAGGCAGGCATAAAGCCTATCATTGGCTGTGAGATGTATGTTGCGACCGGCAGCCGTCTGGATAAGTCTTCACAGAAAGGTGATACGAGATACTATCACCTTGTTTTATTATGCGAAAATATGACGGGCTATAAGAATCTGATAAAGCTCGTCTCTATTGGAAATACAGAAGGGTTCTATTTTAAGCCGAGGATCGACCACGAGTGCCTGGAAAAGTACCACGAGGGCCTTATCTGCCTGTCAGCCTGCATAGCCGGTGAAGTGGCTCAGGCTGCACAGATCTCGTATGAAAAGGCAAAGGAAGTCGCACTCTGGCACGATAAAGTCTTCGGGCGTGGGAACTATTTTCTTGAGATGCAGGACCACAGGGACGGAAGCCTTCTGCAGAGGGTTACAAACCAGACAGTCATAAAGATTCATAAGGAGACAAAAATTCCATTAGTCATTACGAATGACTGCCACTATACGCTCCCGGAGGACGCTGCCTCCCACGATATTCTGCTCTGCATGCAGGAAAACAAGCTGGTAACCGACGAGGACAGGATCAGGTACGAAGGCGGCCAGTACTATGTAAAGAGCGAAGACGAGATCAGGGAGCTTTTCCCGGGCTTTGAAGACGCAATAGAGAACACTGCAAAAATAGCCGACCGCTGCGATGTCCGCTTCGAATTCAATGTCTACAAGAAACCATCCTATTCACTGCCAAAGGGTCATGAAAATGAGACTGCTCTTGAATTTTTGACTGGCCTTATAAAAAAAGGCTTCAGGGAAAAATTTGAGGACAATCCTGAATACAGCGACGAACAGGTTGAAGAGATTCGCAAAGATACAAAGCACGAGCTCGATGTCATAAAAGAGAAGGGCTTCGTCGAGTACATCCTAATCGTCTGGGACTATATCAACTGGGCAAATACACACGGCTGCAAGACCGGACCAGGAAGAGGCTCCGCGGCCGGAAGCCGCGTCTGCTACTGCATCGGGATTACGACAGTTGATCCTGTAAAGTACAATCTTCTCTTTGAGCGTTTCTTAAACCCGGAGCGTGTCTCGATGCCCGATATCGATGTCGATTTCGAGGATAAGGAGAGAAGCCGCGTCATAAATGACTACATCTTTAAAAAATACGGCGAAGACCACGTAAGTCTTATCACTACCTTCCAGAACATGAAGGCCAAGGCTGTAATAAAGGATGTCGGACGTGCCATGGGAATCCCGTATTCCGTGACGAACAGAGTTTCGAAGATGATCCCGAACGAGCTTAATATTACTCTTACCGAGGCGCTTCAAAAAAGCCCGGACCTTAAAGCTGCCTCGGAGGAGTCCGATGAGAGCAGACGGTGGTTTGAGACTGCGATAGAGCTCGAGGGCATTCCAAAGTCGACAGGTGTACACGCTGCCGGAGTCGTAATCTATCCGGCGAGAGCGGACGAGTGCATGCCGCAGGGCCGATCGAAGGACGGAACGCCTGCCTGCGAGTACAATATGATCCAGCTCGAGCAGCTCGGATATCTGAAAATGGATTTCCTTGGACTGCGTACACTTACCGTTATAAAGGATGCAGTAAAAAATATCCATGCTTCGAAGGGAATCGATGTGGATATCGACCATATCGACTTAGACGACGAGAAGGTCCTCTCATTTATTGGAACCGGGAAGACGGACGGAGTCTTCCAGCTCGAGTCGTCGGGAATGCAGTCATTCATGAAGGAATTAAAACCTTCGCATTTTGAAGATATCATCGCCGGGATTTCACTGTACCGCCCGGGTCCTATGGATTTCATACCGGACTACATCAAGGGAAAAAAGGATCCGTCGGCTGTTGTATATAAGTGCAGGGCGCTCGAGCCAATTTTAAAAGATACATACGGATGCATCGTCTACCAGGAGCAGGTCATGCAGATCGTGCAGAAGCTCGCCGGATACTCGATGGGCCAGGCAGATATCGTGCGCCGCGCGATGTCGAAAAAGCACCAGGACGAGATAGATGCCGGCCGCCACACATTTGTCTACGGAAACGATATTCCGAAGGGAGAGAAGGGCTACGTTCCGGGCTGCATCAAAAATCACATCTGCGGGACGGATGAGGAGTCCGAACGTGTCGCTGACGAGATCTACGATTCGATGATCGACTTCGCGAAGTACGCGTTCAACAAATCACACGCCGCCTGCTACGCAGTTCTCAGCATGCAGACCGCATGGCTTAAATACTACTATCCGGCAGAGTACATGGCAGCGCTTCTCACATCTGTCGAGGACAACTCGAATAAGATGATCGACTATCTGAGCGCTGCAAGGGAGATGGGACTTAAAGTCCTGCCTCCGGATGTAAATACCGGAGTAGGTGACTTTTCTGTCGAAGATGGCGCGATAAGGTTCGGCTTAAATGCGATAAAGGGGATCGGACCTGCTCTCGTGTCGGAGATTTTAGGGGAGAGAAACAGGGGCGGGAAGTTCGTCTCCTATGACGATTTCCTGACCCGCTGCCTGCCAGCCGGCCTCAAGAAAAATCACATAGAAAACCTCGTAAAATCCGGCGCCTGCGACTGCTTCGGCTATCACAGGAGAGAGATGTACGCCGGGATAAATTCGATGGTAGACGATATTTTAAAGGAGCAGAAGGAGTCAGTTTCCGGACAGATGTCGTTTATGGACCTTCTGGGCGGCGACGAGCGGAAGAGGTTCGAGCACAGGGTACCGACAAGCCCGGAGTTCGACCGCGACATGAAGCTTGCATTTGAAAAAGATGTGCTTGGAATCTATATAAGCGGGCATCCGCTCGAGGAGTACCTTCCGGTAATTAAGAAAAATGTAAATCTGAGCTCCCGCGACTTCAGATTAAACGACGAGACAGGGACGACTGCGGTAAGACAGAATCAGCGCGGGATTATTGCCGTGGTTATCACTGAGATCTCTGTAAAATACACGAAGACGAACCGCGCAATGGCCTTTGTCACCGGAGAGGACCTTTCGGGGCCGCTTGAGATGATATTTTTCCCGGACTGCTATGACAAGTACAGAAGCGTGCTTTCAGAGGATTTAAAGTGCCTGATAAAAGGCCACGCGTCGGTAGATGATGAGAAGGATGCGACTTTTATAGTCGATGAACTGATAGAATTTTCCGATATCCCGAAGGAGGTCTGGGTCAGGTTTAACGACAGGGCCGCATACGACAATTCCAAAAAGGAGATCGAATCGCTGCTAGGCCACATCGAAGAGGGCCACGACAGCTGCATTATTTACCTGGCTGCGGAGAAGCAGATGAAGCGCCTGGGGAAGACTGTAAAATCGGACGGACTTTTTATAGATCAGCTTATGAAAATTGCCGGAGAGGACAATGTCAGCGTATCCGGCGGCAGAGTATAATAAAATGCTTGAAACTGACTGTAAAAAGACTTAAAATTAGGCGTGGATTAGAATATTTGGAGGAATTCATACATGGCAAAAGAAGTAAGGACTATTGGAGTATTGACAAGCGGCGGCGACGCCCCTGGAATGAATGCCTGCATCAGAGCGGTCGTCCGTCAGGGTATCGCGAGAGGAAGAAAAATAATGGGTATCCGCAGAGGCTATTCAGGTCTTCTGAATGAGGAGATCGTGCCGATGGATACGCACAGTGTTTCAGATATTATTTCAAGAGGCGGTACTATTTTACAGACTGCACGCTGTCCTGAGTTCAAGGAGCTCGAGTACCAGAAGAAGGCAGCGGACATCTGCCGCAAGCACGGTATCGACGGACTGGTAGTCATCGGAGGCGACGGTTCATTCAAGGGAGCCCAGAAGCTTTCGAAGCAGGGCATCAACACTATCGGTGTTCCGGGAACCATCGACCTTGATATCGCCTGCACCGATTACACGATCGGTTTCGATACAGCTGTAAATACAGCTATGGACGCTATCGATAAAGTTCGTGATACATCTACTTCACACGAGAGATGCTCTATCATCGAGGTTATGGGACGTGGAGCCGGCTACATTGCCCTCTGGTGCGGCATTGCAAACGGAGCTGAGGATGTGCTTCTCCCGGAGCTCTACGACTACGATGAGCAGAAGCTCGTAAACCACATCATCGACGGCAGGCGCCGCGGCAAGCAGCACCACATCATCGTAAACGCTGAGGGCATCGGCCATTCAGCATCTATGGCAAAGCGTATCGAGGCAGCTACAGGCATCGAGACACGTGCCACCATCTTAGGACACATGCAGCGTGGCGGCTCTCCTACAGCTAAGGACAGAGTTTACGCTTCTACGATGGGCGCTATGGCAGCAGATCTGCTCTGCGAGGGCAAGAGTGACAGACTCGTAGCACACAAGCACGGCGATTTCGTGGATTTCGATATCGACGAGGCACTTGCTATGACAAAGACACTCGATCCGTTCCAGGTTGAGATCTGCCAGACACTCGGCAACAGTGATTACAAGCTCAAAGATAAGTGATTACATCAAAAAATAACGATCTGATAAAATACGTCAAAAAAATCTCCTCAAAGCCGAAAGCGCGCCGCGAGGAGAATGTGTTTTTTGCGGAAGGAAGGCGGCTTCTCTCTGAGACACCTGCCAGGCTCCTTAAGAAAGTACTGGTCTCTGAGAATTTTTCATTCAAAGATACACCTGCAGATGAAAAACTTAAAGAGATTTTAAACAGTGGAGCTGACATCGAAGAAGTTTCGGAGTCTGTTTTTTCGGAGATATCAGATACAAAGCACAGCCAGGGGATCGCGGCGGTTGTAAGGCAGCCGTCTTATGAGTTAAGCGACCTGCTTCCCGGGAAGCCACTTATCCTTTTACTTGAAAATGTCCAGGACCCGGGAAATCTCGGAACTATGGTGCGCACTGCGCTCGGAGCCGGTGCGAGCGGAATCGTTATGACAAGGGACTGTGTGGATATTTTTTCTCCGAAGGTCGTAAGGGCCACGATGGGAGCCATCTACCGGCTGCCATTTTTCTTTGTGGACGACGCTTCAGAGGCGATAGAGAAACTGCGCGGGAGAGTGCGCTTTTTCGCTGCGTCGCTGGGCGGAAAAAAGACCTACGACCAGTGCGATTTTTCACATGGAACGGCTTTTTTGATAGGAAATGAGGGAAACGGCCTTAGAAAAGAGACCATATCGGCCTGCGATTCGGAGATGCTTATCCCGATGGAAGGAGGCCTCGAGTCACTTAATGCTGCGATGGCAGCAGGCATTCTGCTCTACGAGGCACACAGACAGAGACATGCAGATTTGGTTTAAACTGGTAAAGGACAACCACATTTTACGCGAAGTGACTATCACTGATGACAGTGATGACACGAGAACTCACAAGGTGATGCGTTCCGTGGATCAGGCAATCCACGAGCTGGATATCGGCGTTCCGTCGTGGCTGCCCTTAAACATAAAGGATTTCAAGCGTTTCGCAAAGACGCGTTTTACAGCCGATTCATTTATCGAGGGTCTGGAGGGAGACTATCTCGAGATGGAAGTTATAGAAGAGGATTGAAAAATGGACCAGGTTGAATATTACCACATGATCGCCGGGGAGAAGGAGGTCGACAGCTGGACCAGGATCATGCTGTTGTATCGCTCGGCGGTCGAAGAGATACGAACCAAGATAGATATTTTAAACGATGAGTTCCAGCAGACTCACCGCTATAACCCGATAGAATACGTAAAGACACGTGTCAAGTCGCCTGAGAGTATTGCAAAGAAGCTCAAGCGTTACGGACGTGAAGACAACATCGAGAATATGGTCTCATACTGCAATGACATTGCAGGGATCAGGATCGTCTGCTCTTTTACATCCGATATTTACAAGCTGGCCGACATGATCGGCAAACAGTCGGATATCACTGTCCTCTCGATAAAGGACTACATAAATCACCCGAAGGCCAGCGGCTACAAGAGCTACCACATGATAGTCACGATCCCGATCTTTTTGTCAGATAACGTGGTAGACACCAGAGTCGAGATTCAGATCAGGACCATAGCTATGGATTTCTGGGCTTCTCTTGAGCACAAGATATATTACAAATTTGAGGGTGATGCGCCGGAATACATAAGCCATGACCTCCGCGAGTGCGCCCACATCGTCTCGATGCTCGATGCGAAAATGCTCTCGCTGAACGAAGCCATCATGAAGGCCAAAAAAGAACAGAGAGATGAGCAGAAGGTCGAGCAGAACGCCCACGAGCGGCTGAATATGCTGATAAACCAGGCGAAGAGCGGTTCGTGAAATGTTTTTGAATATTTTTTAAAAGCGGTTGTCCAGACATAGGGCAGCCGCTTTTTTTTCGCTAATACATTTTCAGTAAATTGTTAGTTTGTACTAAATTCATGGTACTTGATTTTGTACAAAAAATCAGTTATAATGCCAATTGTATACAGCATTAGAGAAAAAACAATTCTTTTGTGTGTTATTTTTAAAACACATCTTTACGGGGAAGACAGGAGGAAGAGTGCATTCGACAATTGAAAAAGCATATGCGAAGATTAACCTTGCACTCCATATCGAAGGGAGGAGGCCGGACGGCTATCATCTTCTTTCGATGGTGATGCAGACGGTGGACTTATACGACAGTATCGAGATAAGACAGCTTAATGACACTTCTGATATTTCGATGGATATGGATTTTGGCGGCAGGGATACAGATGAGAATATAAGCTGTGGAGGTGACAATCTCTGTGTGAAAGCTGCGAGGCTTATCTGCAGTGAACTTCCCGAAAGCCACGGCTATCACATGCACCTGGTAAAAAATATTCCATCAGCTGCCGGAATGGCGGGCGGAAGTTCGGACGCGGCAGCAGTGCTTAGAGGCATAAATAAGCTTGAGGGAGGTTATTTCCCAAAGAAAAAGCTCCTCGAGATGGCCGTAAAACTCGGAGCAGACGTGCCGTTCTGCATAGACGGAGGGCTTTGTGTCTGTAAAGGCATTGGAGAGATCTTAACTCCGATCGAGTCAAAGTTCGACCCGCTTCTTCTCCTCGCAAAGCCTTATGACGGTGTCTCGACACCGGCGGCCTACAAATACTTTGATGAGAATCCTGTTACAGCTCCCGGACATTTTTCAAAGCTTGTGGATGGCCTGAGATCCGACGATCATGGGCTTATCCTGAGTAATCTGCACAATGACCTTGAAGACGCTTCGAAGCATTTCTGTCCGGTGATAAGCCAGATAGAAGATGTGATGATGCGTAACGGAGCTCTGGCCGCGAAGGTGACGGGCAGCGGTCCGACGGTGTATGGCATTTTTGAAAATGAAGATGACAGAGCAGGGGCTTCAAAGGAATTGCAGGCAGCCTCTCTTGCTGCAGACATCATTTCAACAGGCTTCATCAGACCAGATTATCAGTGAATTATTTTTTAAGGAAAGGATATTATATGGAACTCAGACTCGACATGAACTCGTATCTGCCCCTCAGGGACGTTGTTTTTCAGACGCTGCGCGACGCCATTCTAAAGGGCGAGCTGGAGCCTGGAGAGAGGCTTATGGAGATACATCTCGCCAATAAGCTTGGAGTTTCGAGGACTCCAATAAGAGAGGCCATCAGAATGCTTGAGAAAGAGGGACTCGCTGTAACGATCCCTAGAAAGGGCGCTCAGGTCGCACAGATGACCGAAAAGGATCTCCTCGATGTATTGGAGATAAGGGACGCTTTAGATGAGCTGGCTGTAACAGATGCCTGCAACCGCATGGATGAGCAGGACTTTAAGGATTTAGAAAAAGCCATGAACGACTTTGTCGTAGTAACGAAGTCTGACGACGTCCGTGCGATTGTTGAGGCAGACGAGAACTTCCATAATGTGATCTACCGCGCAACGAAGAACCCGAAGCTCTGGCACATCATCAAGAATTTAAAAGAGCAGATGTACCGCTACAGATATGAGTATGTAAAGCAGGATAAGGATTACTCCGACCTGATCGAGGACCATCAGAAGATTGTCGAGGGTCTTAAGAGGAAAGATGTCGACTACGTGAAATCTGTAATGCACAGCCACCTGCAGAACCAGGTCGATTCGGTGAGCCGTGTGATCCGTGAGCAGAACAGGGCGGGCGCCAGGAAAAAGGCGGAGAGCGATAAATGACTTCTGACGTAAATGTACATTTGAAATCTGTGCAGAAAGCCGGTGACACGACCGACGTAAACGAGTCCGATTTTTCCGGCCGGCTCTCTGTCTCGCCCGACGGCAGATTTATGCTGCGCTTCGAGTCTTCCGAAGAGGGCCGTTCTACGAAGACTGTGATTAAATCGATGGATTCTTCACATGTCACTGTTACACGCTCTGGTCTTGTCACTACAAAAATGGAGTTCGACGCCGATGCGCCGACTCCTTTTATTTACCATACTCCTTTCGGGTCGTTTGAATTTATGCTGAAGACTTTCGACATAAGCCGGTTCGTGGGGGTTGAGCCGTCGCTTGAGCTGTCGCTTAACTATGCGCTGTTTAATATGGGGGATAGGGTGTCGGAGAATTCGATTGAGCTAATGGCCAGGTGATGCAGCAGCCGCAGGCACATGGCTCACTCAGTGCGCGTTTTGCGGTTTGTAGTAGCCGGGTAATGCAGCAGCCGCAGGCACACGGCTCACTCAGTGCGCGTTTTGCTGTTCAGTCGCATGCGCTTAATTGCGGTCATCTGTCCAATGTATGGTTTTGATACGTTTATGGTTTTAGCGGGTGGACACCCGGGCCGCAGCTAGCGTGCTCCTTCACTACGCAAAATGCGCATTCGTTCGCCGTGTTGCTCTGCGGCTGCTGCATTCAGCGACTTGCAGTTTGCCATCCCGCTGGCGGCGAATGCCGCCTGTTTTCATTTGAAAAAGATCTATTTGGTTTGATTTCAATAGAAGTTAATGCGGAGCCAGAAATATCAAGCGTTGTTCTCGCTGTTTCAATTGAGCAGGATGCGGAGCTGGAAATGTTTAATAACTTCCTCCTACCGGAGATATTTTGGGCAGTTTTTCAATATGGTTGGATTTGAAGCTGAAAATCTTAAAAAGTAATATATGACTTTCTATATAGAGCTAAAGTGTGTCAAAAACCATAAATATTCAGGTGTGCGATTTTAATATAGGCTTAGACAGAGTTGGAAATCTTCAATGCGCTGTAGAAAATCCAGAATCTTTGGATGTATATTGATAGTTTGAAATACACCATTTAAGATTTTTAGGCGGTATCGTGATTATCTTGAAAACGGCTGTAAGCCTTTTAAGAATTTGACTTTATCCTAGCTCTATATTGAGATCTGAAGAGGACGATTGTATAAATTTCACCCTGCCATGCCCTGTATTGAAACGAGGCGGCTATGCGGAGCTGGAAGTTAACTGCAATTGTATAAATTTCACCCTGCCATGCCCTGTATTGAAACGAGGCGGCTATGCGGAGCTGGAAGTTAACTGCGATTGTATAAATTTCAACTCGCCATGCCATATATTGAAATGCGGCGGTTATGCGGAGCTGGAAGTTAACTGCAATTGTATAAATTTCATCCCGCCATGCCATATATTGAAACGCGGAGGTTATGCGGAGCTGGAATTAAGCTGTGATTGTATAATATTCGCCCAGCCGGGCCCTGTATTAAAAAAGCTGCCAGAGCGGGGGCTTCTGGCAGTAAATCCTCTGGAAAAAAACAGGACAGACGCGGATGGATGGCGGGCGGATATAAGCGCATTTCGGGGAGCCCGGCGGGCTCCCCGAAATGCGCTGTATGAGCGAGCCATCCGTAGCGGCTGTCCTGGAAGGCATATTCTGGTGCAGTCTTATTCTGGTTATAGGTTGTCCTGGTATGTTATTCAGAGGAGATTTTTACTTCTTCTTCCTGGATTTAGCGTTCTGCCTGTTTTCTTCCTCCTGCTCGCGCATCTTACGCTGAGCCCAGGCGCGGATGCCTTTCTTCTTCTTGGAAGGCGGGGTGATCTTCTTGCCGTGGACACCGGTTACGGCGCTGATGTAGAGGCCGGAAACCTTTGCTTTGACTTCCTGCTTGACAGGGATCATGTCAAAGATGGTCGGGTCGCATATGAAAGTCATGACCTTAGGGCCGACTTTGGCTTTTACGACAGGAACTTTGGCGCGCTTAGAATACCACGGCGTGTTCGCGATGATGTTTTCCGGTAGACCTGCCTCGGTCATCTTCATCTTTTTCTTGTCGATAATAAGCATCGTAAAATTCTGGGCGGTCTCCGCTATCTTTTCATCCTGCTCGGCCTGGCGCTTCTGAGCCTTTCTGCCGAGAACGGCGAGGATGATGATCGTGCCGGTGAGGATGGCCGCAATCACTATAAGTACAATAACAACTGGTGACATTTTATAAACCTCCATATTATCATCTGTCCTGTCCAGCGATTGGACAGCATTCACATTTTACCATTAAGCACCGTCGAATACAACTGCCGGTTGAAGTTTTTATTGCATTATGATAGAATACCATCCATTATGAAAAAAAGAATTTTAGCTCTTGTCCTGGCAGGCACGCTGCTGGCCGCAACAGGATGCGCGAAGAGCAATGGCAAAGGCAGCACCAGAAATACCGCAAGCGCTGAGGCAGCCAATTACAAGGCCTCCGATTATGTGACGCTTGGTAAGTACAATGGGGTAACGGTCACACTGACGAAGACTTATTCGGACGATGACAAGGCAGTGAAGAGCTATGAAAATACTCTTATAAAAAATGCCAGCGGCAGTTATGACAAGGATCCTTCTCAGAAGACAGTAAAGAAGGACTCGATTGTAAATGTCGACTACAAGGGAATAAAGGACGGAAAAGCCTTTGACGGCGGCACGGATTCGGACGTTACGATCAATGTGGCAAAGAATTCAGAAGCGGTCAAGGGAACAAACTATATTGACGGATTCTCTAAAGGACTCGTCGGTGCGAAGGTTGGAAGCACAGTGAGTTCAAAGGTGACTTTCCCTTCGAACTATCAGGCCAGTGGCCTGGCTGGAAAGACAGTCATTTTCCAATTCAAGGTAAACTACATCTGTAAGAAGGTTACAGCTGACACCGTTTCGACAGAGTACTTGAAGAAAAATTTCAGCGTTGCTACAAAGAAGGCATTTTTCGACTATGCGAAGAAGAGCTTACAGAAGCAGAATAAAAAGGACAAAGATACAGAGATAAGCTCGCTCGTTTCTGATGCCGTTGTAAAGAGTTCAAAGATAAAGAGTTACCCGAAGGGCCTTATAGATTCGAGAATGGCAAGCAACAAAGCCATGTACAAGGCACAGTATTTCTCAGATGGCATGACCTGGGACGATTTTTACAAGCAGCTCAATGTCACGGAAGAGCAGTTCAATAAGATTATGAAAAATGCCATAAAAGATGATCTCAAAAACGAGCTGATCTTCTCGGCAGTAGCGGAGAAGGAAAAAATCAAATTTGACCAGGCTGGCTACGACAAGTATCTGAAAAATCTGATGACAATGAACAGTGTCAGTGATGAAAGCACTTTCTATAAAAAATACGGTTCTTCAGCTGCAGAGGGAAAGAGCTACCTGCAGAGGATGTATGTTGTAAATAAGGCGCTTAAATTCTGTATAAAGAATGCTGTAGTAAAGCCGAAGGCATAAAGTCTTTTATTTTACATAAAGCTGTGATATAATTACTTAGCCTGTGTGTGCAGGCGTATCATGCAGATTTTTCATAAAAGGAAGGACGTTTCTATGAAGCACATTAAGACATTAAACGAGAAGAGACTTCAGAACACAGTAGTTTATGGCGGATGCGGTGAGTGCCGTACATCATGCCAGTCAGCATGCAAGACCAGCTGCACAGTTGGCAACCAGCATTGCGAGAATCCGGCCCGCAGATAATTTTTAAGCGCAGGCACATTTGATAAGGCAGCTGTCCTCTGGATGGCTGTCTTATGCTTGTCTAAGGGAATTAGATGAGCTTTTGATTTTTAGATTTAGATGAGGTTTTTACTTTGATCCACCAGTACAAGAACAACGGGTACGACATAGTCCTGGATGTAAATTCCGGAGCTATTCATGAAGTCGATGATCCTACCTATGATATGATCAGTGAATACGAGGGGACCCCTAAGGAGACAGTGATCTCAGATATCTGCCGGAAGTATCCAAAGGAGACGAAGGAAGATATCGAGGAAGCCTACGACGAGATCACACAGCTTAAGGACGAGAAGGCACTTTTTACACCTGACCCTTATAAGGACAGAGTCATCGATTACACGAAGCGTCCGACTGTCGTAAAGGCCATGTGCTTAAACGTCGCCCACGCCTGCAATCTGAGCTGTAAGTACTGCTTTGCTGATGAGGGACTTTACTTCGGCAGGAAAGCAGAGCTTATGAGTTTTGAAGTCGGAAAGAAGGCTTTCGATTTTCTTATAGCTCATTCAGGAAACCGCAGGAATCTCGAGGTCGATTTCTTTGGCGGAGAGCCTACACTGAACTGGGAAGTCGTAAAACAACTTGTAGCTTACGGCCGCGGGCAGGAGAAAAAATACGACAAACATTTCAGGTTCACTTTTACGACGAATGGAATCCTTTTAAATGACGAGATCATGGATTTCGCAAACAAAGAGATGGATAACGTCGTTATGTCGATCGACGGCCGCAGGGAAGTTCACGATCACATGAGGCCGTTCCACAATGGCGATCCTACATGGGATGTCATCGTTCCGAAGTATCAGAAGTTCTGCGCCGAAAGAGAAGCTCTTGGAAAAGAGTACTATGTCAGGGGCACATACACGAGATACAATCTCGATTTTGCAAAGGATGTACTGGCGCTGGCAGATCTTGGCTTTAAGGAGATAAGTATAGAGCCTGTTGTCGCACCGCCCGAAGCTGACTATTCACTGAGAGAAGAGGACATACCAACTCTCTGCGAGCAGTACGACATTTTAGCCAGAGAGATGATAAAGAGACACGGGACGGATAAGGACTTCAACTTCTATCATTTCATGATCGATCTCGAAGGCGGCCCATGCGTCTACAAGCGTCTTTCCGGATGCGGCTCGGGAACAGAGTACGTAAGCATTACTCCGGATGGGAGCATCTTCCCGTGCCACCAGTTTGTCGGCAAGCCGGATTTCAAGCTCGGCGATGTAGACAGTGGAATAGTCCGCGACGATATCGTGACGGATTTCAAGGGATGCAATGTCTACTCGCGTCCTAAGTGCAGAGACTGTTTTGCAAAGTACTACTGCAGCGGTGGCTGTTCCGCGAATTCCTACAATTTCACCGGACATATCCGTGACGTCTATGAGATTGGCTGTGCCCTCGAGAGAAAGCGTATCGAGTGTGCTATCATGATCAAGGCCGCCTGCGCGGAAAAGGATGCGAAGAGCGCATCGAAAGAGAACGAAAAAACTGCTTAGTGTTTTTTCAAAAAAATTATTGGAGTGTAACATAAAATGAAACCAAAGAAGGGAAAATCAGTCGCATTTTTCTGTGTCTTTCTGGCAGTGGTAGTATTTCTCGGGTGGTTTTCATACACCGTAATAAAGGATACTTTCCGCCAGGGAAAGAACAGCTTAAAGCTCGGCCTTGATCTGGCCGGCGGCGCTTCTATCACCTATCAGATCCAGGGAAAGGCAACTAAGACCCAGATCAACGATACTATCTACAAGCTGCAGAAACGTATCGAGAACGACCTTGGAAACGAGTCGAATACAACCGAGGCCAATGTATATCAGGTTGGAAGCAACCGTATTGCAGTCGAGATCCCAGGTGTAAAGGATGCGAATGCAGTCCTTGAGCAGTTAGGTACACCGGGAGACCTCTACTTCATCAAGCACAGAACCAACAGCAAAGAGAACTATGTGATTGACCAGACTACTGGCGAATACAAGCTCGCCGATGGAGTTACGATCAAAAGCCTCCAGAAGAACGGCGGAATCGTTTTAAACGGTTCAGAAGTAAAGACAGCTCAGGCAGTTTACGAGCAGAACCAGACTTCCGGAGGAAGAGACCCGGTAGTCTCTATCACCCTCACATCGAAGGGTGCCAAGGCCTTTGCCACGGCTACGACAGAAGCCGCAAAGAACAATAACGACACTATCGGTATCTACTACGATGGAAAGTTCGTATCAGTTCCGAAAGTAAACAGTGCTATCACCGATGGCAACTGCGTTATCGAGGGAATGAGCGGTATTGAAGAGGCACAGGATCTGGCTTCTTATATCCGTATCGGTGGTCTCGATATCAAGCTTAAGGAAGTTCAGTCACATATCGTAGGAGCCCAGCTTGGTTCCGATGCGTTAAAGACCTCCCTCATCGCAGCTGTTTTAGGTTTCCTCTGCGTTGTTATATTTATGATTGCAGCTTATAAGTTCCCGGGAGCAATGGCATCGCTTGCACTTCTCCTCTATGCAGAACTTATCTTAAGCATCCTTCAGGTATTCGATATCACTCTTACGATTTCCGGTATCGCCGGTATCATCCTAAGTATCGGTATGGCGGTCGACGCGAACGTCATTATCTTCTCCCGTATGAAGGAGGAGATTGCCGCAGGAAAGACAGTAAGAGCCGCTATTGATTCAGGATTCAGGAAAGCCCTCTCAGCCATCATCGATGGAAACATAACGACACTTATCGTGGCAGTAGTCCTTGGAGTTGTCGGGACAGGTACTATAAAGGGATTCGCCATCACCTTAGGTCTTGGTACACTGCTCTCGATGTTTACAGCACTTTTCGTAACGAGAAGCCTTGTAAATACTTTCTACAACTTCGGAGCCCAGAACCCGAAGATCTATGGAAAGCTCTGGACCTTCAAGAAGATACCTGTCATCGAGAAGAAGGCAGTTTTCTTTGCTGTTTCAATAATTGCGATCGGTTCAGGTATCGTTGGAATGATCGCCTACAAAGCGACTACAGGAAAGGCCTTAAACTATTCGCTTGATTTCTCAGGCGGTACTTCAACCACTGTAAATTTCAAGAAGGATTATACTATTGCCCAGATTGACAAGGACATAGTTCCTGTAGTAAAGAGTGTTACGAAAGACTCTGATATCCAGAGACAGAAGTCAAACAGTGGCAATCAGGTCATCTTTAAGACCAGAACCCTGAATTTAAGCGAAAGAGAAAACTTACAGTCCAGGCTCGAGAAGAAGTTCGGAGTAAAGGAATCTGATATCCAGACAGAGAACATCAGCGGAACTATTTCCGGCGAGATGAGACGTACAGCTGTTATTGCTGTCATCATTTCCGTTATCCTGATCCTTATCTATATCTGGTTCAGATTCAGAGACATCAGATTCGCTACATCGGCCGTGCTCGCACTTGCACACGATGTGCTCGTTACGTTAGGTATATATGCACTGTTCCGCCTTTCAGTCGGTTCGGCATTCGTCGCATGTATATTAACGATCATTGGTTACTCGATAAACGATACTATCGTTGTATTCGACCGTATCCGTGAGAACTTTCACAATACGAGCAGACGCAATCCTGACACCTTGAAGGATATCGCAGACACCTCTATCACAGAGGTAGTTACGAGGTCTCTCTCGACATCGTTTACGACAGCGCTTACGATCATCATGCTGCTTATAGTCGGTGTTTCGGCCATCAGAGAGTTCGCATTCCCTCTGCTTATCGGAGTCATAAGTGGTACTTATTCATCTATCTTCGTTGCTACACCGCTCTGGTATGTCGCCCGTGTCCACATTGGAAAGCAGCAGGACGATATCAAACAGGGTCCTAATGCGCGCAGGAAAAAGAAGAAGCCAGTTGTAAGACCGAATGCAGAAAACCACGGTGCCATAGTATAACTGACGCATATATTAAGAACTTCATTATAAAAACAGGTTGGGTTTACCCGACCTGTTTTTTATGCTATAATTCTAAACGTTGCGACTTTAGTTATTTCCCGAATGGAGGAACTATGTACACTATCGAAGACATCAGAAACGAAGATCCGGAGATCGCAGAGGCTGTCTGTGAAGAGTTTGACAGACAGTCGAGTCACATTGAGCTTATCGCATCAGAGAACTGGGTAAGCCCGGCAGTCATGAGCGCTATGGGTTCCATACTTACGAACAAGTATGCAGAGGGTTATCCAGGGCACAGATACTATGGCGGCTGCGAGAAAGTCGATATCATTGAAGATCTCGCCAGAGAGAGGGCTAAGAAGCTCTTCGGCGCAGAGTACGCCAACGTTCAGCCTCATTCAGGTGCACAGGCAAATATGGCAGTTGAGTATGCAGTCTGTGAGCCGGGAGACACGATCATGGGCATGGCCTTAGATCAGGGCGGACACCTGACTCATGGCTCGCCAGCCAATTTTTCCGGAAACTACTTCCACATAGTTCCTTACGGGGTAAATGATCAGGGATTTATCGATTACGACGAGGTCGAGAGGCTCGCCAAGGAAAATAAACCTAAGATGATCATCGCCGGTGCATCAGCTTATGCGAGAAAGATCGACTTCAGGAGATTTGGCGAGATAGCTCACGAAGTAGGAGCTGTCCTTATGGTAGATATGGCTCACATAGCAGGCCTTGTCGCTGCAGGCTATCACATGTCACCTGTGCCTTATGCAGATATCGTTACGACGACTACACACAAGACTCTCCGCGGACCTCGTGGAGGACTTATCCTCGCTACCGAGGAAGCTTCGAAGAAGTTTAAGCTCAACAAGGCAGTTTTCCCGGGAATTCAGGGCGGCCCTCTGATGCATGTTATCGCCGCAAAGGCTGTCTGCCTGAAGGAAGCTATGCAGCCTGAGTTCAAGGAGTACATTCATCAGGTCGTACTGAATGCGCAGGCACTCAGCAAGGGCCTTATGGACAGAGGAGTCGACATAGTATCAGGCGGCACAGACAACCACCTTATGCTCGTAGATCTGATAAAGAATGAGCTCACGGGTAAGGAAGTCGAGTCATGGCTAGATCAGGCAAATATCACCGCAAACAAGAACACAGTTCCAAACGATCCTAAGAGCCCGTTTGTTACGAGCGGGATCCGCCTTGGAACACCGGCAGCCACGACACGTGGACTGAAGGAAGATGATTTTGATCAGGTAGCAGAGGCTATTGCCGATGTCATAAATGAAAAGGAAGCAGGCATTGACAAGGCAAAGGATATAATAAAAGGACTTACAGACAAGTATCCTCTTTCTGCAAAATTTTTCTGATTTATTATAGAGAGGCAATTATGATAGACATTAAGTTTTTACGTGAAAATCCGGACGCAGTCAGGGAAAACATCAAGAAGAAGTTTCAGGACAAGAAGCTTCCGCTCGTAGACGAAGTCATAAAGTACGACAAGAAAAGCCGTGAGACACAGGGCGAGGCAGATGAGCTCCGCGCTTCGAGAAACAAGCTCTCAAAGCAGATCGGTGTCCTGATGAAGGAAGGAAAGAGGGACGAGGCAGCCAGGGTTAAGGAGCAGGTTACTGCAAACGCAGCCAGACTCGCTGACCTTGAGCAGAAGGAGAAGGAGTATTCCAAGAAGGTTCACGACGATATGATGCTTATCCCGAATATCATCGATCCTTCAGTTCCTATCGGCCCTGACGATTCATGCAATCAGGAGATCGAGAAGTTCGGAGAGCCAAAGGTTCCGGATTATCCTATCCCATACCACACTGACATCATGGAGAGCTTCGACGGCATCGATCTCGATGCAGCCGGAAAAGTAGCTGGAAACGGTTTCTACTATCTGCTCGGCGATATTGCAAGACTTCACTCAGCTGTACTTGCATATGCCAGAGATTTCATGATAAATAAGGGATTTACTTACTGCATTCCGCCATACATGATCCATGGCGATGTCGTAAACGGCGTTATGAGCTTTGAAGAGATGGACGCCATGATGTACAAGATCGAGGGAGAAGACTTATACCTGATCGGTACTTCTGAGCACTCTATGATCGGCCGTTACAAGGACACATTAAATAATGAGGAAGATCTTCCGTTTACAATGACATCCTATTCTCCATGCTTTAGAAAAGAGAAGGGAGCACATGGAATCGAAGAGCGTGGAGTTTACAGAATCCACCAGTTTGAGAAGCAGGAGATGGTCGTAATCTGCAGGCCTGAGGAAGCCTGGGACTGGTACAACAAGCTCTGGAGCTACACAGTAGAGCTCTTCAGAAGCATGGATATTCCTGTCCGTACACTTGAGTGCTGCTCGGGAGACCTCGCAGACTTAAAGGTTAAGAGCTGTGACGTCGAGGCATGGAGCCCGAGACAGAAGAAGTACTTCGAAGTCGGAAGCTGCTCGAACTTAGGCGACGCACAGGCCAGAAGACTTGGCATCAGGATAAAGAGAGCTGATGGCACAAAGTATTTCGCGAATACCTTAAACAACACCGTAGTTGCTCCACCTCGTATGCTGATCGCCTTCCTCGAGAACAACCTGAACGAAGACGGCTCTGTAAGCATCCCGAAGGTCCTTCAGCCTTACATGGGTGGTACAGAAAAACTTATCCCGAAGCACAAGATAAGTAAATGATCACGATCTGATCTGATCGTAGAAATCCTTGATATAGGGGATCAGCTTTGTGCTGTGAACTACATAGCTTCCGTGATCTTCACCGGGCAGGATCATAAGCCTGCTGTCGGGGATCGCGGAGGCTGTTTTTTTTGTGTCGGAGGATCTGACCAGGTCGTGTTCGCCGGCCATGACAAGTACCGGGACCTTAATATGAGAGAGCGCGATCGTAGAGATGGACGGTTCTGTAAGCATCAGCTTCTCGAGGGCACCGCTCTGCGCGAAGATCTCGCTTGAAACTGTATCGATGTCTTTTTTGATCTCGGAGGAGGCTGATTTTTCCCTGTAAGATTTCTTTATATCACGGCGGCACGATAAGATCAATGCAGACGGGGAGGAATTTGCTCCGCATGAAATGACCCCGGAAATAAGCTCGGAACGAGTCATCGCAAGGAGCAGGGCAGTGATCGCGCCATCGGAGAAGCCGACGACGAGAGGCCTGTCTATAGAAAGTTCCCGGATAAAATGCTCGACATCGCGTGCCATATCCTTGTAGTGAAGCTCCGCCGGGCAGGCGGAGAGCCCGTGCCCGCGGCTGTCCATCCGGTAGATATCGAAGCTGTCGGAAAGCGAATTCGAAAGCTCATCAAAAATATGCAGATCCTCTCCATTTCCGTGCAGGAAAAGAAGAGGCCTGCCGTCTTTATTTCCCTCGTGAGTATAATTTATGACCTGACCGTCCAGGATTATAACCATGTGTGCCTCCCGTTTGACTAATTATATCTACTAGTTTATCATATATCCGATATGAAAGACAAAAAAATTATTTTCTACAGACTCATGTGCTTCGGGCTCGGGGCAGCTTCATATATATTTATATTCTTCAGCTGGATAGTCGGCCTGATCTCTGCGATCGCCTCGATCGTCTTCGGCTTCCTCTACGGAAAAAATGAAAAGAGGCGCGACGGACTCGTCACTGCGGGACTGATCCTCTCGGGAGTCTACGTCCTCGTCTACATCCTCGTGATTATAATCGGCGCGGCATATTTTTCATCTTTGAAAATAAGTCCATTCGGGAAATGAACGGCAGGGAAAAATCTGCTGTTCTGTGAAGAGAATGTGTAAAAAATGTGCACTTTATAGAATACAACTGTCCGTGAGTGACGGACAGAAACGCCGTTACAGTACGGGGCAGACACCTCTTAGTTTCCAAAATTCCAAAAACTTTTGAAAATTCATACAAAAAAATGAATAATTATTTCTGTAAAATCGGAGTAATATGAATAAAATTGTGAAAATTACAATATTTTTATCATTTTACTTTAACACGTTAATGTTATAACAGGAAAGAGAGATGCGGTTTGGTTTCCATATTTTAAAGTTTTAATAAATGTCAACTGCAGATTGACTTTTCTTCATGATAATGTATAATATCCATTGTTGCGGAAAAACCAACTTTCATTTTTGTAAAAAGAGATTGTCCGACAGACGCCGACAATCGACTATATTACACAAAGGAGTGCAGATAAAGGGGAAAGTTATCTGCATTTTTTTAGTCATTGAAAGCTTTAACGCATTAAAGCGAATATATATAAAAAGTACAAGGAGAAAAGAAAAGTGGCAAAGTACATTGTGAAAAGACTTATCATGGCAGTGGTAGCTTTTATCGCTGTGAGTGCCATCACATTCTTCGTTATGAACCTGATCCCGGGCGGACCGTTCACATCGGAGAAGGCCATGACTAAGGAAGTAATCGCGACCTTAACCAAGAGGTACGGGCTCGATAAACCTATCGGCGTCCAGTATCTCAACTACATGGGGAATTTCCTGCGCGGAGACTGGGGTGTCTCACTCAAGACGCAGAGAGAGATCTGGCCTGACCTTCAGTCGAGATTTGGAGTTTCAGCCCGTCTCGGACTCTCAGCCCTGGCAATCGCAACTGTTTTCGGAGTTATCTTCGGTTCGATCTCAGCGCTGACAAGAAATAAATGGCCGGACAGGCTTCTTGTGGTACTTACCACTTTGGGAACGGCTATTCCTTCGTTCGTTCTGGCTACGCTGCTTATGCTTTTATTCTGCATGCAGCTGAACCTGCTTCCAATCTGGGATGTACATCATCCGAACTACATTCTGCCGATCATATCGCTTGCGGTATATCCGATGGCATATATCACACGACTGACGAAGACATCGATGCTTGATGCATTGAATCAGGACTACATCACCACAGCCAAGGCGAAGGGTGTACCTGAGTCAAAGATCATCTTCGTACACGCACTCCGTAATGCGCTGATCCCGGTAGTCACATATTTAGGACCTGAGGTAGCATACATCATCACAGGATCGATGGTAGTAGAGAGTATCTTTACTATCCCTGGAATGGGTACGATGTTCGTACAGAGTATCAACGATCGTGACTATCCGTATATCATGGCAGTAACGATCTTTCTTGCAATGCTTATGATCATCGCGAACCTGATCACAGATATCGTTTACAAGATTATCGATCCACGTATTACATTTGATTAAAGGAGCTAAGAGATGGCAGAAGAGAAATTAAAAAAGAGAGCCTTCCTGAGCTCTCAGATCGACCTCAGCAAATTCAACGCTAAGGACTTTGAAAAGGCAACAGACGAAGAGAAGAGGCAGCAGGATGTAATGGGCGAGTCCACTACCTTCTTTAAGGATGGTATGAGACGTCTCAGAAAGAATCCTCTGGCTATGGCAAGTATCGTAGTGCTTATCATAATTATTGCGATAGCGATAGTTGCACCGCATATCTGTCCGTATTCATACTCTTCGATAATCACGGTAGACGGACGCCGTGACAAGGGCGCTACTGACCTCGAGCCTATGCAGTGGTCAGAGCTTGAAGCACAGTATATGGAAAAGACCGGAAAGAAACTCTTCCCGCACATTTTCGGAACTGATTCGATGGGAAGAGATTATTTCATCCGTGTCGTATATGGTACAAGAGTTTCACTCCTGGTAGGAATCGTTGCAGCAGTCATGGTCCTTATCATCGGA
The DNA here is from genome assembly GCA_003862155.1 of Lachnospiraceae bacterium. GTDB lineage: Bacteria > Bacillota > Clostridia > Lachnospirales > Lachnospiraceae > Weimeria > Weimeria bifida. The sequence goes on along the minus strand of QOUV01000001.1, from coordinate 26,060 downwards.
CTGATCTACGGCTCTATCGCAGGATATTTCGGAGGAACAGTCGACCTTATCATGATGAGGATAGTCGACGTCATATATTCACTTCCGGACATGCTTATAATTATCCTCTTATCAGTCGTATTGCAGGAGAGGCTGACACCACTTATCAAAGGTACGTCGCTTGCGAAACTCGGAGCGAATATGATCTCGATGTTTATCGTATTTGCCCTGCTCTACTGGGTAGGTATGGCAAGACTTGTAAGAGGCCAGATCCTCCAGATAAAGAACAACGAGTATGTGCTTGCTGCAAAGAGCATCGGAACTCCTAACGGAAGGATATTAAGAAAGCACATCATCCCGAACTGCCTGTCTATCATCATCATTACGACAGCTCTTCAGATTCCGAGTGCTATTTTTACAGAGAGTTACCTCTCATTCATCGGACTCGGCGTAAGCCTTCCTCTGACATCACTTGGCTCACTGGCAAATGATGCCCGTGCTGCGATGCAGACTTACCCGCTGAGACTTGTCATCCCGGCTGTAGTCATTTCACTGATCGTGCTCGCATTCAACCTCCTTGGCGATGGTTTAAGAGATGCGTTCGATACGAAGCTTAACTAAAGGAGATCGATATGAGCGAAGAAGAAAAATATATCCTCCAGGTAAAAGATCTCCACACGAGTTTTTTTACTGACAATGGAGAAGTACAGGCCGTTAACGGCGTAAACTTTAACCTTAAAGCCGGCGAGACGATGGGAATCGTTGGAGAGTCCGGATCGGGAAAATCTGTCACAGCCTACTCTATAATGCAGATTCTGGCTGAGACAGGAAGAGTAACTCAGGGCGAGGTACTTTTCAATGGCGAGAACATTTTAAAGTGGCCTGAGAAGAAGCTGCAGAAGTTCAGAGGTGAGAAGATATCTATTATCTTCCAGGACCCTATGACTTCCCTTAACCCTGTTTTCTCTATAGGCTGGCAGCTTATCGAAGCTATCAGACTTCACACGAATAAGACAAAGAAAGAAGCATGGGACCGTGCGGTCGAGATGCTTACTTTAGTAGGCGTAAACGAGCCGGAAGCCCGTATGAAGCAGTATCCGTTCGAGCTGTCAGGCGGTATGAGACAGCGTATCATGATCGCCATGAGTCTCTGCTGCGAGCCGGATGTGCTTATCGCAGATGAGCCTACGACAGCGCTCGATGTTACTATCCAGGCGCAGATCCTCGAGCTGATGAAGGACCTTCAGAAAAGGCTCGGAATGGCTATAATCATCGTAACTCACGACCTTGGCGTCATTGCATCTATGTGCGATGAGATCATGGTCATGTACGGTGGAAGAGTATGCGAGAGAGGAAGCGCGGACGATATTTTCTACAGACCTGCACACGAGTACACGAAGGGACTCCTCCGTTCTATCCCACGTGCAGACAATATGAAGGAGAAGCTGATTCCTATCGGCGGAACTCCTATCAATATGTTAAATCTTCCGCAGGGATGTGCATTCTGCCCTAGATGTGCCAACGCAATGGAGATCTGTCTTCGCGAGAAGCCGGATGAAATCAAGGTCGGAGAGGGCCACAGAGCAGCATGCTTTATGAATGTCAAAGAAGCTTTTGAAGAGAAGGAGGAAGCATAAAATGGCAGAAGAGAAAAATCTCGTCGAGGTCAGCCACTTAAAGCAGTATTTTCCTGTTTCTCAGGGCTTCCACAAGATACCATTAAAGGCTGTAGACGATGTTTCATTTACTATAAAACCAGGCGAGACCTTAGGCCTCGTTGGTGAGTCCGGCTGCGGAAAAACCACTGTAGGACGTTCACTTCTTCAGCTGTATAAGCCGACGGCAGGACGTATTGTATTTGACGGAGATGTGCTTTTCGACAGCGGAGAGCAGTATGACGCCAATGGTGAGGTTATCTGCGGCGAGGATGGAAAGCCTGTCATCAAGAATCCGGTAAAGGTAAATATGCTGCCTTATCGAAAGAGGATGCAGATGGTTTTCCAGGATCCGTATTCATCACTCGACCCTCGTATGACAGTCGAGGATATCATCGGTGAGCCTCTGGACGTACATCATCTCTACAAGAATAAAAAAGAGCGCCGAGAGAAGATCCTCGATCTTATGGCTACCGTAGGACTCAATGCAGAGCATGCCATGCGTTATGCACACGAGTTCTCAGGTGGACAGAGACAGCGTATCGGTATCGCGAGAGCGCTTGCAGTAAACCCTGATTTCATCGTATGCGATGAGCCTGTATCGGCTCTCGATGTGTCAATTCAGGCACAGGTTATAAATATGTTCGAGGATCTTCAGGATAAGCTCGGACTCGCATACTTATTTATAGCGCATGATCTGCTGGTAGTTCACCATATTTCAGATCGTATCGCAGTTATGTACCTCGGACATCTGATGGAGATCGCGGATGCAGACGAGTTGAATGACAACCCGATCCACCCATACACTCTGTCACTTCTTTCGGCCGTACCTATTCCGGATCCGGAGACAGCACGTCACAGCCACCGTATCGTTCTTGAGGGCGATGTTCCTTCACCTCTGAAGATGCCTACAGGCTGCCCGTTCCGTACGAGATGCAGATATGCGACGGAGCAGTGTGCAGCAGAGCGCCCGATCCTCACAGACAGAGGAAACGGCCACATGGTTGCCTGCTTCAACAAATAAGGAGATTCCCGCTGGATTTATTTCAGCGGTTCTCAATATATTATTTATCTACTTTTTTAAAGGAGGAACTTCTTTATGAAGAAAAAGTTACTTTCATTGCTGCTCGCAGCAGTCATGACAGTTGGCATGACCGCCTGTGGAGGAGTAAAAGGTAGAAGCACAAGCTCTTCAAGTGGAAGTGCAAGCGGCTCAAAGAAGACAGCTGCAGCTACTACCGAGAACCATGACACAGATGTGTTAAACCTCAACATCGCTTCAGAGCCACAGTCAGTTGACCCGGCGCTCAGCATCTCTATCGATGGTGGTATCTTAATTGTAAACTCTTTCGCAGGACTTTACACTTATGATCAGAAGCAGAAGCTTGTTCCTGACATTGCAGACGGCATGCCTCAGGTATCAAGCGATAAGACAGAATACACTATCAAGCTCAAGAAGACCAAGTGGTCAAACGGCGAGGCTCTTACAGCTAAGGATTTCCTGTATTCATGGAACCGTGTAATCGAGAAGAAGACAGCTTCAGGCTATGCTTACCTCTTCGATATAATTGCTCGTAAAGACGGCAAGCTCGATGTCTCAGCTCCAGATGACTACACACTGAAGATCAAGCTTACAAACCCATGCCCATACTTCAACGATCTGCTTGCATTCCCTACATTCTTCCCTGTATATCAGAAGGAAGTAGAGAAGTCTGTTACAAAGAAGGTACCTGCTGGTACATGGTCACAGGAAGCTGGATTCGTTTCAAACGGTGCTTACATCTTAAAGTCATGGAAGCACAACGAGTCTATGGTATATGAGAAGAACCCTAACTTCCACGATGCTTCAAAAGTAAAGATCAAGTCTCTTCACTTCATGCTTTCAGCACAGGATACGACAACATATGCCGCATACAACAAGGGCGACCTCGATTTCATCGACACAGTACCTAACGACGAGATCAAGACAGTTAAGAACAGCAAGGAATTCCATATCATGGATAACCTTGGAACATACTATCTTGCATTCAACGTAAATGCTGATCTCTTCAAGAACATGACAGAACAGCAGGCCAAGGATTTCAGACACGCAATCGCACTTCTTATCGACAGACAGTACATCATCGACACTGTAGGTCAGACAGAGCAGGTTGCAGCTGATTCTTATATCCCGGCTGGTATGAGCGACGGTAACGGCGGCGAGTTCAAGAACAAGAGTTATTACGATGCAAAGAAGACTGGCCAGGATTCAGTAGAAGAGGCTAAGAAGCTTCTTGAGGGATGCGGATATAAGTTCTCAAAGCAGAGCGATGGCACATACAAGTGCAGCCCTGATATCTCATTCCAGTACATTTTAAACGATGATTCAGGTCATAAGAAGATCGCTCAGGCTGTTCAGCAGGATCTTCAGGCACTTGGAATCAACATGCAGATCCAGACAGAGGACTGGAAGGTTCTCATCGCAGATCGTCAGAACGGTAACTTCACCTTCGCTCGTGAGGGATGGTTAGCAGACTACAACGATCCTATCAACATGCTTGAGATGTTCCAGACCAAGTCAGGAAACAACGACCCACAGTTCGGCAAAGATATGTCTAAGCACAAGTCAGCACCTCAGAACTGGAAGGATTATGATAAGCTGATCGACAAGATCAGAACTTCGACAGATTTCTCATCACGTGTTGATCTGATGCATCAGGCAGAGGATATGCTTATGGATACATGGGCAGTAATCCCTATCTACTACTACAATGATATCTATATGCAGAAGCAGAACGTAAAGGGAGTCTTCGGAACAGTTTATGGCTTTAAGTACTTCATGTACGCAACAAAGTCATGATCCACTGATCATTCACCAGAGCATATTTTAGATTAAAAAAAGAGCCGGACGCTTGTTTATAAAAAACAGGCGCCCGGCTTTTTTAATGCCAGAGAAGTATTTTATGCAATAATAGAGGTACCACACTGAAAAGCACAAAATGGCATATTTCAGCTGGTTTTTATACCGAACGTTTGGATATATTTCAAGCAATAAAAAATCCCGGAACCCTTAAAAAAGGATTCCGGGACTCTCAAACTTAGTGTACCCGACAGGATTCGAACCCGCGACACCTTGGTCCGTAGCCAAGTGCTCTATCCAGCTGAGCTACGGATACACATGTGGCCTCAATGGCCTCAACAAATATAAATTATAGCATAATCTAAAAGAAAATGCAACTGCCGGCGACCGGGATCGAACCGGTACGATGTCACCACCACAGGATTTTAAGTCCTGCGCGTCTGCCAATTCCGCCACGCCGGCTCCCGCCATCTGCTAAGAGCCTGGCAAACGACCTGGGAGGGGTTCGAACCCTCGACCTCCGCCGTGACAGGGCGGCGCTCTAACCAACTGAGCCACCAGGCCATTAACTGGATCCTCGGGGACTCGAACCCAGGACCGACCGGTTATGAGCCGGTTGCTCTAACCAACTGAGCTAAGGATCCACAAAAAAATGACTCCGACGAGGTTTGAACTCGTGTTACCGCCGTGAAAGGGCGATGTCTTAACCACTTGACCACGGAGCCATATCCGCCACCATCAAATCGGCGACTAAAATATAATATCACAATAGTTTTTAGAATGCAAGTCTTTTTTTAAAATGAGCTGAATTCCAAAATGTTTGATAAACAACAGTCTTTGAAGGAGTTCTGTGCTACTATAATCCTGCTTGAAAAAGTAAAGCTATTATGCTAGACTAACAAGCGTAACAGGAATGGAACACTGAATTTATTTTAAGGAGGTTTTTCATGGAATTACAGGAGATTATTGACGTTAAAGGCAGAGAGATCCTCGACTCGAGAGGAAATCCGACAGTTGAAGCTGAAGTTACATTGGCAGACGGCACAGTAGGCCACGGTGCCTCACCTTCAGGCGCTTCTACGGGCCAGTTCGAGGCTCATGAGATGCGCGATGGCGGAGACCGTTACATGGGTAAGGGCGTACAGAATGCTGTCGGGCATGTAAATAATGAGATAAAGGATGCTGTCACAGGAATCGATGCCTGCGACACATATGCCGTAGACAAGGCTATGCTTCTGGCAGATGGCACAGACAACAAATCGAATCTCGGCGCAAATGCAATCCTTGCTGTATCGATCGCTGCAGCAAGAGCAGCAGCCACATCACTTCAGATTCCTCTTTACAGATTCCTCGGCGGTTCACAGGGCAACAACCTCCCTGTACCGATGATGAATATTTTAAACGGCGGAGCCCATGCTGCCAACAATATTGACGCTCAGGAATTTATGATCATGCCTGTCGGCGCTCCTTCATTTAAGGAAGCATTAAGATGGTGCGCGGAGGTATTCCACAACCTTCAGGCACTTCTTAAAAAGGATGGTCACGCTACAGCAGTTGGCGATGAGGGCGGTTTCGCACCGAACTTAAAGAGCGATGAGGAAGCTATCCAGTACATCGTAAACGCTGTAAAGGCAGCAGGATATGAGCCAGGTAAGGACTTCAAGATCGCAATGGATGTCGCTTCATCTGAGTGGAAGGGCAGGAAGAAGGGCCAGTACCATCTTCCAAAGGCAAATAAGGACTATACGACTGATGAGCTTATCGAGCACTGGGCAGCTCTCGTTGACAAGTACCCTATCATTTCTATCGAGGATCCACTCGATGAGGAAGACTGGGACGGCTGGGCTAAGATCACGAAGAAGCTTGGTGACAAAGTACAGCTCGTAGGCGACGATCTTTTCGTTACAAATGTAAAGAGACTGCAAAAAGGTATTGACCTTGGAGCTGGAAATGCTATACTTATAAAGTTGAACCAGATCGGCTCAGTTTCAGAGACACTCGACGCTATAAAGCTCGCTCATGACAACGGATATGCTGCGATAGTTTCTCACAGGTCAGGTGAGACAGAGGATACTACTATAGCAGACCTCGCAGTCGCTATGAACTCTAAGCAGATCAAGACCGGAGCTCCGAGCAGATCAGAGCGTGTTGCAAAGTACAACCAGCTTATCCGCATTGAGGAAGATCTTGGCGACGCAGCGGTTTATCCTGGACCAAAGGCGTTTAACGTTCAGAGATAACTAAAATTCTATAATCAGAGTACACGAGAGTGCACGAAGGGGCACACCACCTTGGGTGTGGATAACCTTCGTGTACTCTTTTTTTTTCGCGTATTAAATGAGCGGTGCTGAAATAACATATCGGTGCCGACGGACGCTTGCGTCCGGAGAGGCATCCGATATGTTATTTCAATAGCGCGAACGCGCGAATGAGCAGCCGCGAAGCGGGTGCGAATTGCACCGCTCATTTACTAATAGCGCGAACGCGCGAATGAGCAGCCGCGAAGCGGGTGCGAATTGCACCGCTCATTTACTAATAGCGCGGGTGCCCCGATTGTGTACTAAATGGAGGTGAGGTGACAATGCAGTTAAACGGAGAACAGAAAGAGGCGGATGGCAGAACAATCACACAGATTATTGAGGAAATGGGCCTTAAAAAAGTGATGGTCGCAGTGGAGTTAAACGAAAATATTCTCCCGAAGGATCAGTATGACACATATGTGCCAAAGGAAAATGATGTAGTTGAAATAGTCCAGTTTATGGGCGGAGGAAGTTTATGAGCAATAGCAACAATGACACATTCAAATTGGGAAACAGGGAATTTACTTCGAGATTTATCCTGGGTTCTGGAAAGTACTCAGTTGATCTGATAAAGGCAGCAGTGGAAGATGCAGGAGCGCAGATTGTGACCTGCTCCGTAAGGCGCGCGAATACGCAGAAGCACGAGGATATCCTCGAATACATGCCTAAAAATATTACGCTTCTGCCGAATACTTCGGGTGCGAGAAATGCTGAGGAGGCCGTTCGTATCGCGCATCTCGCAAGGGAACTCGGCTGCGGCGATTTTGTAAAAATTGAGATAATGGGAGATACAAAGTACCTTCTGCCTGATAACGTAGAGACTGTAAAGGCCACAGAAACTCTTGCAAAAGAGGGATTTACTGTACTGCCTTACATGTATCCGGACCTCTATGCAGCAAGAGCACTTAGGGATGCGGGTGCAGCAGCTGTAATGCCGCTTGCTTCGCCGATCGGCTCGAACAGGGGGATTTCAACGAAGGAATTCATTCAGATACTTATAGATGAGATTGACCTGCCGATCATCGTGGACGCTGGAATCGGCAAGCCGTCGCAGGCTGCAGAAGCTATGGAGATGGGCGCAGCCGCAGTTATGTGCAACACCGCAATTGCTACTTCTGAAAATATCCCGCTTATGGCCAACGCTTTTGCAGAGGCTATAAGCGCCGGACGAAAGGCATATCTTGCCGGGACCGGACGTGTCCTTGAGAGGGGCGCTGAATCAAGCGATCCGCTGCTTGGATTCTTGAGATAAAAATCTGCCTGGATTCTTAAAGCAATCATATTTTTGGAGGAAAAAATGGGAAATCAGAAGAATCAGTTTTTTGTAGACGGAAAACAGTTGAGCGCCGCTGCCCTCAAGAGAAAACATGAGCTGGAGAGCGACCCGTCGAGCAGAACAGACTGCATGAAGTACATGCCGGGAATGGACCAGATCGACCCGTCGATCCGCAATGAAGTCATCAGCCAGATGAACGCCTACGACTACAACAAATACACCGATATGGATGTCAGGAGAGCACTTCACAAGGAGACTATAGATGTCGAGGATTTCAAGGCACTCCTTTCGCCGGCAGCTTTTCCACATCTGAATGAGATGGCTGAGAGAGCCCGTCACGAGACAGGCCTTCATTTTGGAAACACCGTCTATATTTTCACGCCGCTCTATATCGCGAACTACTGTGAAAATTACTGTATCTACTGCGGATTCAACTGCTACAACGACATTTCGAGAAAGCAGCTTGATACCGAAGAAATAAAGCACGAGATGGAAGTTATCGCGAAGACCGGAATCGAGGAGATTCTGATCCTTACCGGTGAGAGCAAGAAGAGAAGCTCGATCGAGTATATCGGAGAGGCCTGCAGACTTGCCAAGAATTATTTTAAGAATGTAAGTCTTGAGGTCTACCCTGCAAATATCAAGGACTACAAATACTGGCACGAGTGCGGCGCAGACTACGTCACAGTCTTCCAGGAGACCTACGATGTGAAGAAGTACGAGACACTCCACCTGCTGGGACACAAGAGAATTTTCCCTTACAGATTTGAAGCACAGGAGAGAGCAATCTTGGGCGGCATGAGGGGCGTGGGATTTTCAGCGCTTCTCGGACTTTCTGATTTCAGAAAGGATGCCTTCGCCACAGGCTACCACGTTTACTGCCTTCAGAGAAAATATCCGTGGGTCGAGTACTCGCTTTCCTGCCCGCGTCTGCGCCCTATAATAAATAACGAGAAGATCAATCCGCAGGATGTAGGCGAGGCTCAGCTTACACAGATCCTCTGCGCTTACAGACTGTTTCTGCCTTATGCCGGGATCGTTGTAAGCTCCCGTGAGACCAAACGCTTCAGAAATGGCATTGTAAAAGTGGCCGCAACGAAGGTCTCAGCCGGAGTTTCAACCGGAATCGGCGACCACGAGGCCAAATACACTCACACTGCTGAAGTTGACACTGGAGACGAGCAGTTCGAGATCGCGGATACGAGATCATTCGACAACATGTACTCGGACCTTTCAGGCGAGGGAATGCAGCCGGTAACGAATGATTACCTCTATGTCGGCTGATAATTTTCAAAGAAGGGAGAAGCGAAATGACTCTTCAGGAATACAATGGAAAGGAAATGCAGATTTCGGGATTTAAAAAAACGTATGGAGATGCACAGCCGCAGATGAACATTATCCGCGCGATCACCAACGCAAGGATATCCCGGGGACTCTCCCAGAAGGAGCTGTCAGAGAAGACAGGCATTGATCAGTCGGAGATCAGCAGGCTTGAAAATGGTAACAGGAACCCGACGATCAAACTGCTCCAGAGGATTGCAGATGGAATGGACATGACCCTGGATATTTCATTTCGGCCAAAGAGCGTGATGTAATTACCTGAATTCTGACAGAGTGTTTCGAAACAAACTTGAATTGCCGCAGACTTAAGCAAAGTCAGGCGGCAATTTTTTAGTATATTGAAAAAGTAAATATACTGGAAATATAAAAGAACAAAGAGTAAGATAATAAAGTCTAAAGAGAGGCACTGCCGGAGATGATTTTATTACAATACGAGGTGATCCAATGAAAGTACTCTGCATCACAGACCACGAACTTCTCCCAATCATGAATATCCCGGACATAGCTTACAGAGAATGGAAAAAGCCGTTTCTTCGTGCCATAAGGGCTATGGCTGCGGAACGCCCGGAGGCGGTAGTGATCCGTGAGAAACTGCTTACAGGGATTGATTATTCGGACCTTTTTCAAAGCATTGAAAAGCAGGAGAAGCCGCTTGGCACAAAGCTTATCTGGCACGACCATTTCGAGGCACTTAAGCTTTATCTGAAGTATCATCAGAAGCGGGAATGGCCGGACGGCATATGTTTTTCATATAAAGAGGCAGGGGGACTGTCGATTACGGACCTGCGCAGCATTGAGCTGCCTTTCGGCTTTACTGTTCACAACGTCAATGAACTTTTGGATGCAAAGAAAAATAAAGCGACATTTATTCTTGCAAGCAATATTTTTCCGACGAGCTGCAAGCCGGGAGCAGAGCCAAAGGGACCGGGCTTTTTGCGCGATGTCTGCAGAGAGTTCGATGGAGAAGTCTATGCGCTGGGCGGAATTGACCCGTCAAATGCGATGTCCTGCATCGAAGCCGGGGCAGATGGTGTTGCGGTAAGGTCACTTTGCATGGCGAAAAACCTTAAGCCATTTCATGAACTGATAAATATGTGAAAACAGACTGCATGAATTGATTCAGATGTGGCGGACGAAGTCACAGAATAAGAATATGAGGAAGTTATGAAGCATTATAAGAATTACATCTTTGATCTGTATGGTACGCTGGTTGATATCGAGACGAACGAGAAGAGCCCGTCTCTCTGGAAGAAGATGGCTGAGCTATACTCTGTATACGGGGCCGATTACAGGCCTGCGGAGCTTCGCAGGGCTTATACCAGTATTGTAAAAGAAGAGGAGTCGATCCTTGGAAAAGAGGAGGATACTGCCTACCCGGAGATAAAGCTCGAGAAGGTTTTTGTGCGGCTTTACAAAGAGGCAGATCACACTCATGAGTCGATTTACTCATTAAATGACGATCAGCTTCCGGCTTTTTCACAATTTATAGCAAATGCATTCAGAGTGATTTCGAGAAAGCGGCTTGCGGCTTACCCGAACACCGAAAAAGTCTTGAAAACCTTAAAGGAGCGCGGGTGCGGGGTGTATCTGCTTTCGAATGCGCAGTATGTCTTTACGATGCCGGAGATCGAAAAGACAGGGCTTTTGAGTTATTTTGACGGGATGTTTATCTCGTCGGAGCATCGGGTGAGAAAGCCCGAGCCTGAATTTATGCGGGAACTTTTAGACGAATACGGACTCGACAAAGATCAGTGCGTCATGGTCGGAAATGACTACGATTCGGACATAGGGATAGCGGCTTCTGTCGGGATGGACAGCATTTTTATTAATACATTTGAGCTCTCAAAAGACGAGAAAAATAAACGGCTCCTCGCTATGAGGAGCCGGGTTGGCTGCACAGATTATGAGCCGGTGCTTACTGTAGATGATATCGGCGGGATAGTTTGAGAAACTCTTAACTTCAGTCGATTTTTTACGAATGCATGATATCACGGGTTGCAGCGCTTGCATGGGCTGTAGCCTTGGTTTATCAAATCTTTTCTTCTCTCTTTTACAGTCTTTTTGTTGCGCGCTGACATTCGTTTTATCGAGGAACAGGACGGCTTGTGAAATTTCTTCGTGTTTGTATTCAAAACGTAAGTGTGAGTGCCGCTCCTGCTCTGGCTGCTGCGGCTTGTAACGGTCTTTTTCCTGGTAGACGGCGTTCTGCCGTTGTATGCGGGGCCGCGGCTTGAGCCGTCGCTGTACTTTATCGTAACGCCGGGCTGGACATTGTAGCAGAAGACGCAGAATTTAATGCCGCGTCCCCTGTCTTCTATGCTCTGCGCCTCCATTAAAACGCCCCTTGCTACCTTGTCATTTCCCTTGAAAACAGGTGTCACGCGGTAAAGCACGTGGCTCTTCCGGTGAGAGTGGAGGTACTGTGCGACTTTCGTCTCAAATGGCTCCATTCCTTCAACATTCATATAGCGTGTTCCGGTGATCAGATTTCTCCTGTTGGCATTTTCGCCTGTAAGCTGATATCCGATCAGGTGGCAGCGGTTATAAAGGTAGTTCCCGTCTATGCCGGCGTATTTTACAGTATGCCAGCCGGTGGGCTTTACCATGCCGATGGCTCCGCGTTTCGCAGTCGGCATCAGGTTTGTGCCGATGCAGGAGACCGCCAAAGTGCATCTGCCGCGGGAGTCGAGCTTTCCGTACTTCTCATAGGATTTGCGGCCCTTCAGCTCATTTTTGCTGAAATAGGGCTTGTTCTTGTGGATTTTCACATATGGACTCTTTTTGTTCCACTTTGGGACGCCTGCGTACTTAAATCCCCTCGGAACAGGATTGGCTTCAGCCGTGACAGAAGTCTTTATGCCATCCTGTGTACATCCCGAAACAAGAGGCGAGACGATAAGGAGAGCAGCTAAGGCTATGCCTGCTGGAAATGTGATAAATTTCTTGAAAAAATTCTTTTTCATCTTTTTATCCTCCTTCTCTTACTATAGATAAATTTGTCGCAAATTTCAACTGATAGTGCTAAAATAGCAGCTATGAAAAGAAAAGATTTTGTGCAGGGATCGAAGGATTCCCTTGCTATAGTAATTGGATATTTTTCCGTGAGTTTCACGTTTGGAATTGTGGCCGCGCAGGCGGGTATCACGCCGGCTGTTGCGACGTTTATGAGCCTTACGAATGTGACAAGTGCCGGACAGTTTGCGGGGCTTAACCTTATATTCGCACAAAGCTCCTACTTTGAAATGATCCTCACACAGCTGATCATAAACCTGCGCTACGGACTGATGTCACTTTCGCTCTCCCAGCATCTCGATCAGAACGCGAATACGCTAAAGAGGCTTGCGATAGCTTTTGCAAATACCGATGAGATCTTTGCGGTCTCGGTCAGCCGGCCGGGAAAAGTCTCGTCTTCCTACATGGCCGGCCTTGAGATCTGGCCGGTCATAAGCTGGGCAGCAGGCACATTTTTCGGTGCTTTCGCGAATAATCTGCTTCCGGCTGCCGTCTCATCTGCCCTTGGGATCGCGCTCTACGGCATGTTTGTAGCGATAGTTATGCCGGTTGCAAGAGAGAGGAAGAGCGTCGCCGGTGCGGCAGTCTTTGCAGCGGTTCTTTCACTCGCATTCCACTATCTGCCGGTTTTAAAAAATGTCTCAAGCGGCTTTTCGATAATAATCTGCACTGTAGCAGCGAGTGCTGTTGCAGCCCTTTTCTTCCCGATACCTGAAGACGACGGAGGTGACGCCTGATGAAGATTTTTATCTATATTTTGCTGATGGCAGTGACGACATACCTTATTCGGATGCTGCCGCTGGTGCTCTTTCAAAAGCCGATAAAGAGCCGGTTTGTAAAGAGTTTTCTTTACTATGTGCCTTACACCTGCCTTACTGTAATGACGGTCCCGGCGATATTTTTCTGTACGAAAAGTGTCGTTAGCGCGGCGATAGGATTTGTCGTCGCACTGATACTCGGCTGGAATAAAAAAAGCCTTCCGGTCGTCGCCGCCGCTGCCTGCGCAGCAGTGTTCATAACCGAAAGGCTTATATAAAAGGACTTCCTTAGTCCTTTACGATGCCTGAGAGGTATTCAGTGAGTGCTGACATGTCGACCTGAGTGACTACGGTCTTCTTGTCAGCTGATGCGACTTTAGCGGAATCCTGGACTTTGCCGTATATCGACCAGCCGACCCAGAAAGCCAGCGCAGCGCAGGCGATCACGCCAACGATAGAAGCGATGAGTCTGTTTCTCTTCTGCTTTCTTACTGTCTCTTTCCTGTTCCGCTTTTCCTCTTTATGTTCTTCAACTTTTGCCTGACTCATGTATTGATCTCCTTAGTCAAATCTCAAAAAATCGTGCCTTTTTTGAAGGCATCCAAAGTATTATACAAAAATGCAGAGCAAAATTCAAGAGAGAGCGAGTGGCGTGAATTTTTAGAAAAAGAGGCTTTTTTTTGTAAAATGTTGAAAATTAATTTTTTTGTAAAAAAAGCTTGACTTTAGGTAACAATTCCTGTATAGTATCTATTATCGTCGCGAGGAGCGAACGACAGAGACAGATGCGATGGTGGCGTAGTTGGTAACGCGCGACCTTGCCAAGGTCGAGACCGCGGGTTCGAGTCCCGTCCATCGCTCTTTTATGAGAAGCCCTGAGGGGCTTCTTTTTTTATGCTTTTTTTGCTCTTTTTTTCTCAGGTGATATTTGTTACAATAGTAGGAAAATATTCAGATGGAGAAAAGAAAGAAAGAGATTAAATGAGCAGGGCAGACGAGATTTTTAAAAAAATGTGCCGCGATATCATTGACCACGGTACCGACACGAGAGGCCAGGCAGTACGTCCGCACTGGCCGGACGGAACTAAGGCCTATACGATAAAGCAGTTTGGCGTCACAAACCGCTACGATCTGCGGGAAGAGTTTCCGGCCGTGACGCTGAGACGAACCGCGATAAAGAGCGCTACGGACGAGATCCTCTGGATCTGGCAGAAGAAGTCAAATAACATCCATGATCTTCATTCCCATATCTGGGATGAGTGGGCCGATCCGGATGGAAGTATCGGAAAAGCCTACGGCTATCAGCTGAGAAAGAAATACCGCTGGAAAGATATTACAGAAGATGGACTTGTGCAGGTCTACGGAGAGGATTTTAAGCCGCTTGAGATTTCAGATCCATCTGCTGCCGCGGATAGTGACTACAGAGCTCATGTCTGGAAGGATGCAGGTGGCGGTTTCTGGATGGATCAGGTCGACAAAGTCCTCTATGATCTAAAGGTTCACCCGTTTTCGCGCAGAATTATGACTAATCTCTACGATTTTTCAGACCTTAATGAGATGAACCTCTACCCATGCGCCTACAGCTGCACTTTTAATGTCACAGAGGAAAATGGCGCAAGGGTCCTTAACATGATCTTAAACCAGCGCTCGCAGGATACACTTACAGCGAACAACTGGAATGTCTGCCAGTACGCGGTGCTTCTGTCGATGATCGCGAGAGACTGCGATATGATACCGGGCGTGCTTCTTCATGTGATAGCTGATGCACATATTTACGACAGGCACGTGCCGCTTATAGAGGAGCTTATTAAAAGGCCTTCACATCCGGCGCCGAAGTTCTGGCTGAACCCTGAGAAAAAGGATTTTTACAGCTTTACCCGTGACGACGTAAGGCTTGACGACTATGTGACAGGAGAGCAGATAAAGGATATTCCGGTGGCTATCTGACAGATAGTTTCGGATTCGAAGCTTTTGTACAGTGGGAAGAACTTCCATTTTTTTAAAGGAGAATACATGAAGGCAATAGCAGCAGTAGATAAAAACTGGGGCATAGGCTATCAGGGCAGGCTCCTTACGAGCATCCCGAACGATATGCAGCTCTTTAAAAACGAGACGACCGGAAATGTCGTCGTGATGGGGCGAAAGACTCTTGAAAGTTTTCCGGGAAGGCGGCCGCTCCCTCACAGGACAAACATAGTGCTCACTACGTTTCCGGATTACAAGAGCGGGAATGCGATCATTGTCCCGAATCTGAATGAATTGTTTGAGACCTTAAAGGACTACGATTCGGATAAAATATACGTTATCGGCGGAGAATCCATATACAGACAGCTCCTGCCGTACTGCGACAAGGCTCTTATCACAAAGATCGACATGGAGTACGACGCCGATGCCTTTTTTCCAAACCTCGACAAAGAGGATAATTGGAAAATGACCGGAGAGAGCGAAGAGCAGACGTATTTTGATCTGTGCTACACGTTTACACAGTACACTAATGGGAAAGTAAAGACATGGACATCACAGGAAGAAGACTGATAGTTAAGGCCCTCGCAGAAGAGGGTGTAAAGACCATCTTTGCCTATCCTGGCGGGATGATCACAGATATATGTGACGAGTTATATAAACAGGAAGACAAGTTCAGGCTCGTGCTGCCGCGCCACGAACAGGCTGTAATCCACGAGGCCGAAGGCTACGCGAGACAGAGCGGAGAAGTCGGAGTGGCGCTGGTCACGAGTGGCCCCGGCGCCACAAACACGATCACCGGTATCGCCGATGCCCACTACGATTCGATTCCGCTCGTCGTGATCACGGGACAGGTTCCACAAAATCTGATCGGAAACGACGCCTTCCAGGAAGTCGATATCGTAGGGATGACCAGAAGTGTCGTAAAGTACGGCGTTACAGTCCGCGACAGAAAGGACCTGGGACGCATTTTAAAAATGGCATTCTATATCGCCAAGAGTGGGAAGCCTGGCCCGGTTCTTATCGATATTCCAAAGGACATCCAGCAGAAGAGCGGGCCGGATGAGTACCCTGACCATGTGGATATCAGAGGCTACAAGCCAAACACCTCTGTCCATATAGGGCAGCTGAAACGAGCCTACAAGACGCTTAAGAACGCAAAAAAGCCGCTCATTCTCGCAGGAGGCGGCATCCATATTTCGGGTGCTGAGGAGCTTCTCACCGAATTTGCCAGAAAGATGAGAGTCCCGGTCGTAACGACTGTGATGGGCAAGGGCTCTATTCCTGAGGATGATCCGCTCTACGTTGGAAATTCCGGCATGCACGGCAGGTATGCAGCGAACATTGCGGAGATGGAGTGCGATGTCCTCTTTTCGATTGGTACACGCTTCAACGATCGCATCACAGGTGATTTAAATGAATTTGCGCCGAAGGCAAAGATAGTCCATCTCGATATAGACACGGCTTCGATCTCAAGAAATGTAGTCGTAGATGTTCCGGTGGTCTCAGACGCTTCACTTGCACTTTCACATTTGTTATCGTGGGCTGAGCCTATGAAGACAGATGCATGGATAGCCCAGATAGCCGAATGGCAGAAAGAGCATCCGCTCCAGTGCAAAGTCTCTAAGGGTATAAATCCACAGACCGTGATGGAAGATATCTCGGATATATTTGGTGAAGCCACCTATGTGGCAGATGTCGGACAGCACCAGATGTGGGCAACACAGTTTTTAAAGCTAAAGGTCAATTCAAAGCTGATAACCTCCGGAGGCTTGGGCACGATGGGATTTGGATTTCCGGCAGCGATAGGAGCCAAAGAGGCCGACCACGACAGGCTTGTCGTATGCCTTACGGGTGACGGCGGTTTTCAGATGAATATGGCGGAGATGGCGACATCAATCTGCGCCGATATCCCGGTTACGATCTGCCTTTTTAACAACAGATACCTTGGTATGGTAAGACAGCAGCAGCAATATTTCTATGGAAAGAGGTATGAGCTTACTTACCTTGGCAGGAGAGCGGCTGATAATGAGCACCCCGACAGGCTTGAAAATGCGGATGAACTGTATGTTCCGGATTATATGAAGCTTGCCGGTGCGTACGGCATCGATGGAGTCCGTGTCAGAACGGAAGATGAGATCGCAGCAGCCCTTGAAAAGGCTAAAGAGTACCAGCTTGACAACAAGTCATTTATCATAGAATTTCTGATCGCACCGGAGGACGTCGTGCTTCCTATGGTCAAGGGCGGTATGGCAAATTCGGATATGATTCTCAAATGATCGAAGGGGAAACAGGACATGACAGAAATGAAAAACAGATGGATCGCACTATATGTAGAAAACCAGGTCGGTGTCTTGGCAAAGGTCTCGGGACTTTTTTCCGGAAAGAGCTATAACCTTCAGAGCCTTACCGTCGGCACGACAGAGCATGAGGATGTCTCGAGGATGACTATAAGCGTAAATGCCGATGACATCACGTTCGAGCAGATAAAAAAGCAGCTGAATACGATGGTCGAGGTCATAAAGGTAATAGACCTGACCGACGCCCCTCTCCACAGCAAAGAGATCCTCTATGCCAAAATACACGACATAGATGCAGCAGGAAAGGAAGAGGCTTTTCGAATCGCCCAGGTCTTTAAGATCCGCGTCATCGATATCGGCGAGGACTCCTGCCTCTTAGAGAGCGCTCTTACAGAGAGAAGAAATAACGAACTGACTAAGCTTTTGAAGAAGACGTTCCACCGGATCGAGATCGTCCGCGGCGGTCCGGTCGCTATAGAAAGCATCAGTACGTCCTGCAGATGACCTGCAGAGCCAAAAAGAGATTTAAAACTTAACAATTTTGTATTCATGTAACTAAAATGAAAAAGTTCTTGAATAAGCCGTTCGCATGTGGTAAAGTAGTTATTGTATTAGAGAGCCGATGCGGCGGCTATATTTTTTTAGAAAAGATTGTTAAATTTTTAACAGACTTTTTACATTAGTATGTAAAGTGTAAGGAATCCGCATTTTCCTTAAATAATATGCATGTGGCGCTTAGGCGCCGGAAGGAGACGTGACATGGCAGGAAGAATAGTTCTGGCAGGAGCATGCCGTACAGCAATCGGAAAGATGGGCGGAGAGCTCTCCACCGTATCAGCAGTTGACATGGGTGCCACTGTTGTAAAGGAAGCTTTAAAGCGTGCAAATGTACCGGCAGATCAGGTTGATGAGGTAAAGTTCGGCTGCGTTATCCAGGCAGGTCTTGGACAGAACGTTGCCAGACAGGTATCAATAAAGGCAGGACTTCCAGTAGAGGTTCCGGCAATCACTCTTAACGCAGTTTGCGGATCAGGTCTGAAGTGCGTTAACGAGGCTGCAAACATGATCATGGCTGGTCAGGCAGACATCGTAGTTGCAGGTGGAACAGAGTCTATGTCACGTGCACCGTTCGCACTTGAGAAGGCACGTTTTGGATATCGTATGAACAACGGTGTCCTCGTAGATACAATGATCAAGGATGCCCTTTGGGATGCATTCAACCAGTACCACATGATGGTTACTGCAGAGAACGTTGCAAAGCAGTGGCACCTGACACGTCAGGAGCTCGATGAGTTCTCAGCCAATTCACAGCAGAAGTGTGAGAAGGCCATGAAGGAAGGCAAGTTCAAGGATGAGATCGTTCCTATCACGATTCACGATCGTAAGAAGGGCGACATCATCGTTGACACAGACGAGGGCCCACGTCCTGGTACTACAGTTGAGACACTTTCTAAGCTTAAGTGCTGCTCTGGTGTTGAGGGTGGTCTTGTTACAGCTGGTAACGCTTCAGGAATCAACGATGGTGCAGCAGCAGTCGTTCTTATGACAGAGGAGAAGGCTAAGGAGCTCGGCGTTAAGCCTATGGCTTACTTCGTTGGCGGCGCTATGGGCGGCGTAGATCCGAAGATCATGGGTGTTGGACCTGTTGCAGCTGTTAAGAACGTTATGAAGAGAACTGGTCTTTCAGTTGACGATATGGATCTTATCGAGGCAAACGAGGCATTCGCAGCTCAGTCATGCGCAGTTGCCAAGGAGCTTCACTTCGATATGTCAAAGGTAAATGTAAACGGTGGTGCTATCGCACTTGGACACCCGGTAGGTGCTTCAGGATGCCGTATCCTTGTTACACTTCTTCATGAGATGGAGAAGAGAGATGCTAAGAAGGGTCTCGCTACACTCTGCATCGGCGGCGGCATGGGCTGCGCTACAATCGTAGAGAGAGACTGACCGAAAGCACAGAGATGAGAGCGAGCCGATAGGCGAAGCTCGAGTCCTGTGCGAGGTCGTTCTTCGAGATTGGCAAGCACGAGTCGAAGACGAAGTGCGAGCCTAGCGAGAAGAACTTCCTTGCACGAAAGCACAGAGATGAGAGCGAGCCGATAGGCGAAGCTCGAGTCCTGTGCGAGGTCGTTCTCTAATCTTAGTGAGCGCAAGCCAAAGGCGCCGCGCGAACTTAGCGAAGAGAACTTCCTTATTATTTAGCTTGTAACCAGGCTTGTCTGAGCATTACACAAGCCTGGCATTCAATAAAATTTTTACAGGAGGATAACAAATGAAGGTTGCAGTAATCGGTGCTGGAACAATGGGCTCAGGAATCGCCCAGACATTTGCACAGTGTGATGAAGTGGAGACAGTTTATCTCTGCGACATTAAAGAGGAGTTCGCAGAGGGCGGACTTGGCAAAGTTAAGAAGAATCTTGACAAGCTTGTAAGCAAGGGCAAGATGGATCAGGCTAAAGCAGATTCAATCATTGCAAAGTTCAAGACTGGTCTTAACACTATCGCAGTTGATCCTGATCTCGTAGTAGAGGCTGCTCTTGAGGTTATGGACATCAAGAAGAACTGCTTCAAGGATCTTGAAGAGAATATCGTTAAGAATCCTAACTGCATTTTCGCATCAAATACATCATCCCTTTCTATCACAGAGATTGGTGCTGGTCTGAAGACTCCAGTTATCGGAATGCACTTCTTCAATCCGGCTCCTGTTATGAAGCTTATCGAGGTTATCAAGGGTGCAAACACACCTGACGAGACAGTTGAGAAGGTTGAGGAGATCGCAAGAAAGCTTGGAAAGACACCTGTACGTGTTCAGGAGTCAGCTGGTTTCGTTGCAAACCGTATCCTTATCCCAATGATCAACGAAGGAATTTTCGTATATTCAGAGGGCGTTGCAGACATCGAGGGCGTTGATAACGCTATGAAGCTTGGATGCAATCACCCGATGGGACCACTTGAGCTCGGCGATTACATCGGACTTGATATCGTTCTTGCTATCATGAACGTTCTCTACACAGAGACAGCAGATTCCAAGTATCGTCCGGCTCCACTTCTTAAGAAGATGGTTCGTGCAGGACATCTCGGAGTTAAGAGCGGCAGAGGTTTCTACGACTATTCACAGGGCTTTAAGAATAAGGTACCTGTAGACAAGAAGAACTGACCGAAAGCTTTGAGATGAGAACAAGCGTAGCGTAGTTCGAATCCAAAGCGAGGTCGTTATTCACGATTAGCGAAAGCAAGCCGAAGGCGCAGCTTGAGCTTAGCGTGAATAACTTCCTTGTTAGGCACGCTGTTCAAATATTAATATTGGAGGAAAATTAGATCCATGGATTTTATTATAGATAAAAAGCATGAGATGGCTCGTTCCCTCTTCGCTGATTTTGCTCAGAAAGAGGTAAAGCCACTCGCACAGGAAATCGATGAGACAGAGGAGTTCCCAAGAGCTACCGTTGAGAAGATGGCAAAGTACGGCTTCATGGGAATCGCTGTTCCAAAGGAGTATGGCGGACAGGGATGCGATCCTCTGACATACGTTATGTGTGTTGAGGAGCTCGCAAAGGTCTGCGGTACTACAGCCGTTATCGTTTCAGCACATTCTTCACTCTGCTGCGATCCTATCATGAACTATGGTACAGAAGAGCAGAAGCAGAAGTACTTAGTACCTCTTGCAAAGGGCGAGAAGCTCGGAGCTTTCGCTCTCACAGAGCCAGGAGCTGGTACAGATGCACAGGGAGCTCAGACTAAGGCTGTTCTCGATGAGAGCACAAACGAGTGGGTACTTAACGGATCCAAGTGCTTCATCACAAACGGTAAAGAGGCTGATATCTACGTAATCATCGCTGTAACAGATATCACAACAGATAAGAAGGGCCGTCCTAAGAAGAACTTCTCAGCATTCATCGTTGAGAAGGGAACTCCTGGATTCACATTCGGAACCAAGGAGAAGAAGATGGGTATCCGCGCTTCATCTACATACGAGCTTATTTTCCAGGATTGCCGTATCCCGGCTGAGAACCTTCTCGGTGTAAGAGGCAAGGGCTTCCAGGAAGCTATGCACACCCTCGATGGCGGACGTATCGGAATCGCAGCTCAGGCTCTTGGACTTGGTGAGGGCGCTATCGACCGCACGATCGAGTTCGTTAAAGAGAGAAAGCAGTTCGGTCGTTCGATCGCAGCTTTCCAGAACACTCAGTTCCAGCTTGCTGATATGGCTACACGTATGCAGGCAGCTCAGTACCTCGTATATGCAGCAGCTGAGGCTAAGAAGAACAAGCCTAGATTCTCAGTAGAAGCTGCAGAGGCTAAGCTTTTCGCAGCAGAAGCAGCTATGGCTGTTACTACAAAGGCTGTACAGCTTCATGGTGGCTATGGTTACACTCGTGAGTACGATGTAGAGCGTATGATGCGTGATGCAAAGATCACAGAGATCTACGAAGGCACATCAGAAGTTCAGAGAATGGTTATTTCAGGAAACTTATTAAAATAATTTTCCGGTTATTTTTCAAAAATATCCTGAAATATTTGATTACATAAAGGAGCAAAGTAAAATACATGAAAATTGTAGTATGTATTAAACAGGTTCCGGATACCAAGGGCGGAGTTGTATTTAACCCGGACGGAACTCTTAACCGTGCAGCAATGCTTACGATCATGAACCCTGATGATAAGGCTGGTCTTGAGGCTGCACTTCGTATCAAGGAAGCTCATCCTGGCACAACTGTTACAGTTCTTACAATGGGTCTTCCAAAGGCTGAGGATGTTCTCTTAGAGGCTATGGCTATGGGAGCTGATGACGGTGTTCTTGTTACTGACCGTGTACTCGGTGGCGCTGATACCTGGGCTACTTCCACAACCATCGCAGGCGCTCTCAGAAATATTGACTATGATCTTATCATCACAGGCCGTCAGGCTATCGATGGTGATACAGCTCAGGTTGGACCTCAGATCGCTGAGCATCTTGGAATCCCGGTTATTTCCTATGCCGAGGATATCAAGGTTGACGAGGCAGCAAAGACTGTTGAAGTAAAGAGACAGTACGACGACAGATATCACATCTTAAAGGCTAATATGCCATGCCTTGTTACTGCACTTGCAGAGCTTTCTAAAGAGCCTATGTACATGACACCAGGCGGAATCTTCGATGCTGTTGACCAGAAGGCAGACAGAATCACAGTCTGGGGCCGTAAGGACTTAAAGGATGTTGACGATAAGGACCTTGGTCTTAAAGGTTCACCGACAAAGATCGCTAAGGCTTCTGATAAGGTTCGTAAGGGAGCAGGAGAAAAGGTTAGCCTTGACCCTCAGGCTTCTGTAGAATACATCATGGGCAAGCTCAACGAGAAGCATTTAATCTGACCGAAAGAATGGAGATGAGAACGGGCGCAGCGAAGTTCGAATCCCATTCGAGGCCGTTCTTTGAGATTAGTGAGAACAAGCGAAAATGCAGTTCGAGCTTAGCGAAAAGAACTTCATTAAATAAACAAGAAAGCAGGTAAAAAATGGCTTTAGAAGATTATAAAGGAGTATTTACCTATGCTCAGCAGGTAGACGGAGAGCTTTCTTCTATCTCTCTTGAGCTTATTGGTAAAGGAAAAGAATTAGCAGACGCATTAGGAGAGCAGGTAACTGCAGTCCTTATCGGATCCAAGATCGAAGGTCTTGCTGACAGACTTGGTGAGTACGGTGCTGACCGTGTAATCATTGTTGACGATCCATTACTTGAGACATATCGTACAGAGCAGTACGCACAGGCTCTTGCAGGAGTTATCAATGAGTACAAGCCAGAGATCATGCTCGTAGGCGCTACAGCAATCGGACGTGACCTTGGTCCTACAGTTTCAGCTCGTGTAGCTACAGGTCTTACTGCAGACTGCACAAAGCTCGATATCGGCGACTTCCCACTTCAGCCACAGGCTGGTGTTGAGCAGCTTCACAATCAGCTGCTTATGACTCGTCCTGCATTCGGTGGTAACACTATCGCTACTATCGCCTGCCCGAACAACCGTCCTCAGATGGCTACAGTTCGTCCTGGTGTTATGCAGAAGCTTGAGCCGGTTGCTGGCAGAAAGCCGGAGATCATCAAGGCAGACATCAAGATCACAGAGAACAGCAAGTCTGTAACTGTTGAGAAGGTAGTTAAGGATGTAGCTAAGGTTGCAAACATCATGGACGCAAAGATCCTTGTATCTGGCGGACGTGGAGTTGGCTCACCTGAGAACTTCAAGCTCCTTGATGACCTTGCAGCAGCACTTGGAAAGGGAGCTATGGTTTCCTGCTCACGTGCCGTTGTAGATTCAGGCTGGAAGCCAAAGGACCTTCAGGTAGGACAGACTGGTAAGACTGTTCGTCCTAACATCTACTTCGCTATCGGCATTTCAGGAGCCATCCAGCACGTAGCCGGCATGGAGGATTCAGATGTTATCATCGCCATCAACAAGGACGAGGGTGCACCGATCTTCGACGTAGCAGATTACGGCTTAGTTGGTGACTTAAACAAGATCGTTCCACTCCTTACAAAGGCTATAAAGGAGCAGAAGGCTAAGGAAGCAGAGGCTTAATTTAAAGCCGCTGTTATTGAAACACTGGCAGGTCCGGATTATTTCCGGATCTGCTTTTTTTATAAAAAATGTGACATTTTTACTGTGTTGTGGTAATATTTTAAGCAGCTTAACATTCTGAAAATGTATGTAAAAGTAATATTTTTATAAAAACCTTAATACTCAGGAGGCAAAATGAGCAAAGAAAAGAGCCAGGAAGAGATCGACGCGGAAGTTGCGCAGTTCAAAAAGGACCTCGGGATAAAGGAAAACAAACAGGCTGAGCCTGATTTTCACGAGGATCTGAACAAATACTCTTCTATAAAGCATGTAATTGGCGTTATAAGCGGCAAGGGCGGCGTTGGAAAGAGCTTCGTCACCGGACAGCTCGCATCGATGATGGTGCGCGCCGGATACAAGGTCGGAATTCTCGATGCGGATATCACAGGGCCTTCGATTCCAAAGATGTACGGTGTACACGGACCTGCATACGGGGATGACAGAGGATCTTATCCTATCGAGGCATCTGATGGCACGAAGATCATGTCGATAAACCTGCTCCTTGACGATGAGGAGGCTCCGGTCATCTGGAGAGGACCAGTCATTGCTAATGCAGTAAAGCAGTTCTGGACGGACATTGTCTGGGGAGATCTGGACTATCTTTTTGTCGATATGCCGCCAGGCACAGGAGACGTGCCGCTCACAGTCTTCCAGTCGCTTCCGGTGGACGGCGTTATCATCGTTACAAGCCCGCAGGATCTTGTAAGCCTTATCGTAAAGAAGGCCTACAACATGGCATCGATGATGAATGTTCCGGTCTTTGGAATTGTCGAGAACTACAGTTACATGAAGTGCCCGCACTGCGGAGAGAAGATTTCTGTATTTGGAGAGAGCCAGATAGATTCAGTGGCGCAGTCGCTTGGCCTTCCGGTACTTGGACGTCTCCCGATCGATCCGGAGTACGCCAGAAAGGAAGACGAGGGAAAGTGCTATGAGATACAGGCACCATTTGAGCCGATCACACAGAGAATGCTTGAAGCACTTGGCTAAAAATTATTAAGGCAGCCCTTTGGGGCTGCTTTTTTTGTCAAAAAAATAATTGTAATTTTCTCGCAAAGCTGGTATTATCAGATTATATATTAAATCTTTATTTAACTCTAAAAGAAAGGAGCAGCTTATGTACGAACAGGTAAAACTGAGTTACGGTTTTGATGAGTTAGAGCCGGCTATCGACACGCTTACTATGGAGACACATTATGGCAAGCACCACGCCACTTACACAAAGACTTTGAACGATCTGGCTGATAAGGCGGGGGTTGCCGGGATGCCGATTGAGGAACTTCTTTCGGATCTTTCAGTCGTAAGCGACGATTCGCTGAGGAATGCGATAAAGAATAACGGTGGCGGATTCTACAACCATAACCTTTATTTTTCAGAACTGTCCCCAAAGCCAGCTGAGCCATCCGGCGCTCTTCTTGCGAAAATAAACGAAACCTTTGGAAGTGTAGACGAACTCAAGGCGCAGCTTAAGATGGCTGCTTTAGGTCAGTTCGGTTCCGGCTGGGCATGGCTTAATGCTGACAAAGTTGGGAATTTAAGCATTACAAAGAGCCCGAACCAGGACAACCCATTCAGTGAAGGCCTCGATGTAAAGCCTATACTCGCACTCGATGTCTGGGAGCATGCTTACTATCTGAAGTACAAGAACTTGAGAGCTGATTATATCGACGCTTTCTTTAAAGTGCTTGATTGGGATGTTGTCGCAGAGAATTATGAACAGGCGATGAAATAAAAGCCTGATGTGAGTTCTTTTCATATTTTATTCAGGAGACCGTGGCTTATGCCACGGTTTTTTGTTTATAATTTTTTGTTTATAATTTTAATATACAAAATTATTACGTATTATTAAAATATTTAAATTCTGACCAGATTATAAACTATTTTTAATAAATCTTTAATCGGCGCTTAATTGAATTGTGCCCTGACTGTGAGTATCATTTTATACAAAGCACAACTGCTAATTCAGTGGTGTGGACAGACGCGTCTTATACATTTCGGTTACAAACTATTTTCCAGGCATTGAAAGGGGGACTTATAATGCAAGA